>NZ_POUD01000180.1 GCF_003236395.1 Nonomuraea aridisoli
ACGCGTAAGATCGTCGGCAGCGTCAGATGTGTATAAGGGACAGGCGGAGCGGGCGTCGCCGGCGGGCACCTGGGTGAGGGCGGCGGCGACCTGGGCGGCCAGTTCGCCGGGCAGACCGGCGGGGATGGGGCCTCCTCGTCGCGCCGCTCCCTCCGCGAGCGCGACGAGTACAGCACTGACCGCACGCTCCAGCGCGGCACCACCCGACACGCTGCCCGCCAGCGCGGCCATCGCACCATCGCGAACGGCACCGATCCGGATGCCGCGGTCCCGAGGCGCACGGTTCCGGGTGGCGCGGTCCTGAGGGGCACGGTCCTGAGAGGCACGGTCCTGAGAGGCAAGGTCGGGGTCGGTGTGGAGCGGCGGGTGCTCAGCGAGCGGGCCGCGGTCGTGGGGGCCGGTCATGCGCCCCGCCCGGCCGCCAGAGGAGCCGTCACCTCGGCGAGGGCGTCGGCCAGCCGGTCCAGCACCGCCTCCACCTGCTCGTCGGTGACGACCAGCGGCGGCAGCAGCCGCAGGGTGGAGTCGTACCGCCCGCCCAGCTCCACGATGAGCCCGCGATCGAGGCAGGCGGCCCGTACGGCGGCCGCCGCCCGGGGCGCCGCCGGGCGGGCTCCGCAGGCGTCGGGGGCGCCCGCCGGGTCCACCAGTTCGACGCCGATCATCAGCCCCCGCCCCCGCACGTCGCCGATCGCCGGCAGCTCGGCGCGGAGCGCGTCGAGCCGCGCGACCATCCGCGCGCCGACCGAAGCCGCCCGCTCCGCGAGCCCCTCGCGGAGGACGTGGCGAAGTGTGGCGGTCCCGGCCGCCATCGCCAGGGTGTTGCCGCGGAACGTTCCCGTGTGCGCGCCGGGCAGCCAGCCGTCGTAGTCCTCGTGGTACACGATCACGGCCAGCGGCAGGCTCCCGCCGATGGCCTTCGACATGACGACGGCGTCGGGGACGATGCCGCTGTGCTCGACGGCCCAGAACGCCCCCGTCCGCCCGACGCCGGTCTGCACCTCGTCGACGATCAGCGGGATCCCGCGTTCGGCCGTGATCCGCCGCATCTCGCGCATCCAGCCGTCCGGCGCGGGCACCGCGCCGCCCTCGCCCTGCACGGCCTCCACGATCATCGCCGCAGGCGGCACGACCCCGCCCGCGGGGTCGTCGAGCAGCCGCTCGGCGTACGCGGCCGACAGCTCCGCGCTCCGCTCGCCGCCGACGCCGAACGGGCAGCGGTACGGGTACGGGTACGGCAGCCGGGTCACGTCCGCCGCGATCCCGGCGACCGGCTCCTTGACGGCGACGTTCGCGGTGGCGGCCAGCGCGCCCATGGTCATGCCGTGGTACGCGCCGGTGAAGGCCAGCAGCCCGCGCCGGCCGGTGGCGGTCTGCATGAGCTTCAGCGCGGCCTCCACGGCGTCGGTCCCGGCGGGCCCGCAGAAGTGGATGCGCGCGTGGTCGGCGAAGCCGGCGGGCAGAGTGGCGAACAACGTCTCGGTGAACTCGTCCTTCTCCGGCGTCGCGAGATCCAGCACGTGCAGCGGCGCGCCGCCGTCCACCGTGCGCCGGATGGCCTCCAGCACCACCGGATGGTTGTGGCCGAGAGCGAGCGTGCCGGCCCCGGACAGGCAGTCGAGGTAGCGCCGCCCGTCGGCGCCCTCGATCACCATGCCCTCCGCACGGACAGGGACGATCGGAAAAGAACGGGCATAGGTGCGCGCCGCGGACTCCCGATCGCGCTGCCGGCGCAGCACGGCGGCGGGGCCGACCAGGTCGGCCGGATATGTGGTCATCGAATCCCCCAGGGTCAGAGCAGGTGGCGTTCGGCCACGGGATGGGCGAGGAACCGGTGCATGGCGAACTCCCAGCCGTACGACCCCGCGTACGGGAAGACGACCAGGTCACCCGCGCGGACGCGGTCCACCCGGACGTCGCGCAGCAGGGTGTCCTCGGGTGTGCACAGTTCGCCGACCACGGTGACCTCGGTGTTCTCCGCGACGGGACGCGGGCAGTCCTCGGGCCAGCGTTCGACGGGCAGCACCGCCATGTTGTGCACGATGTCCCACGACGTGGGGAGCTGGAAGTGGTTGATGCCGCCGCGCAGCACCACGAACGACGTGCCGTACGAGGTCTTCACGTCGGTCACCTCGGCGGCGTACCAGCCGCAGTCGGCCACCAGGTAGCGGCCGGGCTCCAGCAGGACCTTCGCGCCCGCCGGCGGCTCGACCTGCGCAGCGAGCTCGCCGAAGCGGGCCACGTCGAACGGCTTCTCGCCCTCGAACGCGACGCCGATGCCGCCGCCGATGTCGATGTGGCGCAGGTCCACGCCGTTCGCGCGGGCCGTGCGCGTGCTCCACTCCACGCACCAGCGCAGGTACGCCGCGTGGGCGTCGGCGTCGAGGTTGCCGGAGACCGCGTGCACGTGGAAGCCGACCACGTCCAGGCCGGGCAGCCGGAGGGCCTGGCTCAGGACCTCCGGCACGTCGGGCTCGGCCACGCCGAACTGGGACGGTCGCCCGCCCATGTGCAGCGACCCCGCGACGGGGATCTCGGCCGGGTTGACCCGCAGCGCCACGCGTGCCCGCAGGCCCTCGGCGACCGCGATGCGGCTGATCCGGTGCAGTTCGAGCAGGCTCTCGGCATTGATCGCCTCCACCTCGGCCCGTACCAGGGCGGTCAGCACGGGCACCGACTTGGCGGGCCCGGCGGCGACGACCGCCGGGGCGGCAGCGGACTTGGCCCGCAGGGCCAGTTCGAGCTCCGCCTTGGACGCGACCTCGAACCCGTCCACGTACGGCGCGAGTGCCGCGACGACGCCGGGAAAGGAGTTGGCCTTGACCGCGTAGTACACCGCCGCCCACGGCGGCAGCGCCGAGCGCAGCTCACGGGCGCGATCGGCGGCGACGTCGCCGTCGTAGACGTAGGCGCAGACGGGAGGCCCGGCCTCGCTGAGGAAGAGCAGGAGGCGGCGCAACTCCGGGGGCAGCACGTCCACCGGGTAGGCGGAGCGCGGCGCGGCGGAGGGCGGAAGCTGGATGGACACGGCGATCTGCCTCCGAGGTGACACGACGGGGCGAGGCCTGGATGTCAGGATCCTGGTTGGCGGGGGGACGGGCGGTGGTCCGGTGAACGGCACGGTTCCCCTTGGTGAGACAGCGGACGGCCCGGACTTCGGGCGCAGCCGAACTTAGGCAAGGCTAACCTAAACTCTCACCCAAGACTTGGCAAGGGTGTGATCACCGGAGAGCCCGACCGCGCACGACTTGACCTCCTCACGGCGGGACGATAGGCGTCGCCGGTGAAGATCACCGTGCCCGCCCTTGCCACCATGGCGGTTCTGACCTTGCCGGCCCCCGCCGCCGTCTCCCCCAAGGCCCCGAACCTCGTCGGTGCGGTCATCGCCGCACTCGTCGTCGTCCCCGCCGTGGTGCTGCGCCACCGCCGGTGGGCGCCGCGGCTGGGCGCCGCGCTGCTGGCCGGGCTCGCCGTAGCCGCCGTCGCACCGCTCGCGGGAGTGGGCGCGCCGAGCGAGGAGGAGTTCCAGCACGAGCTCGCGATCGCGTACGCCCTCGGCGGGCTGGCCGGCGCCCGAGCCTACGTAAGAATGTGGTCCCTGCCATGGGACGCCGACGACCTGGTGCTGCTCGCCCTCGCCTGCCTCGCCGCTGCGGCGCTGCTGCTCGCCCTCGGCGGGGCCGTGCGCGAAGAGGGGCGGCGCGAGCTTCCTCCGCTGCGCTGGAGGTGGCCGCTGGCCCTGTGGAGCGCCGCGTTGGTGCTGGTGAGCGTTCCGCGGGCGATGTTCCTGGCTGCTCGCGCCGACGGGCCGATCCAGCACTCGATCATGGTCATCGACGGCGCCTGTTTCGGCGGCGCGGAGAAACTCATGTCCGGGACGGCCCTCCTCGCCCTGATCCCGCCGCCGATCGTGGTCGCGTCGGGCTTCGGGCTGTGGGCGCTGCTGACCCTCGTCGGCGAGCGTCCGCTGGGCCGGGTGGTGGGCGGGCTGACGGTCGTGCCGCTGGTGGCCGGGGACATCATGACGACCTGGCTGCCCGTGCTCGGCTGCGCGCGGCCCTGGGAAGAGGCCGCCGATCTGCTCACGCTCTCGTGGGTGCTGTTCGGGCCTCTTCCCGTCGTCCTGATCCTGCTGGCCGTACGCGCGCGCCGAGCCCTCGCCCCGGACGTACGGCCCGCGGTATGAAACCGCGCCGTGCCCCCGCCGGCGGGGGCACGGTGACGCCTACAGGTGCCGCCCCCACCAGTCGAGGATGGCCTCGAAGCGGGCCACCCGATGGCTGGGAAGCCCCGACCGGGACAACTCGTGTCCCTCCCCCGGGAAGAGCAGCATCTCCGTCTCCACCCCCCGGAGCTTCAGCTTGACGAACAACCGCTGCGCCTGCTCCACCGGGCACCGCCAGTCGTGCTCCGAGTGAATGATCAGGAACGGCATGTCGATCTTGTCAGCGTGCGTGAGCGGGCTCTGCTCCACCCAGCGCGCCGGGTCCTCGCCGTACAGGTCACGCGCGAACGACCATCCGATGTCGCTGCTCCCGTGGAAGCTGTCGATCGCGTTGACCGCCCGCTCGCTGATCGCCGCCTTGAACAGGTCGCCGTGGTGAGCCGCCATCCACGTGGTCATGAACCCGCCGTGCGAACCGCCGAGCACCCCGGCACGGGAGGCGTCCAGCCCACCGGTGGCCAGCGCGGCGTCGAACAGCGCCACCAGGTCGAGCGCCGACAGCCGGCCGACGTCGCCCATGATGTGCCGGCCGTGCGCCTGACCGTAGCCGGAGGAGCCACGCGGGTTCCCCAGGACGACCGCGTAACCGGCCGAGGCGTAGATCTGGGCCTCGTCGAAGACGTGCCAGCCGTACTGCGCGAAAGGCCCGCCGTGGATCATGAGGAGCACGGGGTGCGGCCCCTCACCCTCGGGGCGGACGATCCAGCCGTGCACGGGGTATCCGTCCGGAGCCGTGCCGGTGACCTCCTCGATGGGCAGGACGTCGAGGCCGGCGCCGTACGAGGTGAGGGTGATCTCCTTGCCGTCGCGGAGGGCCACCAGCTCGCCGGGGGTACGGGCGTCGGCGACGGCCGCGACGATGACGTCCGCGGCGTGGGCGACGGCGTCGACCTCGCGCGGGCCGCTGATCAAAACGGTGGGTTCCGTCCCCGCGTACGGCACCAGCAGCAGGTCCTTGGCGCCCCTGTTCTCCACGGTGACGAGCACGCCGTCGGCGGTCGGGACGTACGGGGCGACGGGGAGGTGGAAGCGTTCCTCGTCGGTGAGACGGCGGGCCGCGCCGCCGGCGAGCGGCACGATCCAGAGCCCGGCGTTCTTGGCGACCAGGTGACGGCCGTCGGGGCCGGCGTCGGCGCCGAGGAAGCACAGGGCGTCGCCGTCCGGGGTGAATCGCGGCGCGGAAACCGACAGGTCGGTGGCGGTCACCCGGCGCAGGCCCGAACCGTCCGGGGCGCTCACCCACACGTCGCCGGTGAGCGTGCCGTCGCGCTCCTCGTGGCGGGCGGCCACGAACGCCAGCAGCTCACCGTCCGGGCTCCAGGTGACCCCGCCGTGGTCGAAGTCGCCCTCGGTGACCTGGGCGGCCGACGGCTCCTCGGCGAACGGGTCGACGACGAAGACGTGGGCACGCCGGTCGAGGAAGAAGCCCAGGTTGTCCAGGCGGTACTTGAAGCCGGTGATGCGGCGCGGACGTTCCTTCTCCGGCTTGTTCTCGCCGTACCGGCCCTCCTCGGGCACTCGCGCGACGAACGCCAGCCGCCGCGAGTCGGGGCTCCACACCGGCGCGCTGACGCCGAGCGGCTGGTCGGTCACCTTGCGCGGCTCGCCGCCGCCGGTGGGCATCACGTAGAGCTGCGGCTTGGCGCCGTCGCCGCCCCGTACGAACGCCACCCAGGCGCCGTCGGGCGAGTATGCGGGCTCCCCGTCGCGCGGGCCTCTCGTCAACTGGCGCGGCTCGGCGGAGCCGTCCGTCGGGACCAGCCAGAGGCCGCCGCGGTACTCGTCCGCCTCGAGGTCGGGTCGGGTCATGGCGACGATCGCATGCTTCCCGTCGGGCGAGATCGTCGGCGCGCCGAGAGCATGCAAAAGGGAGATATCCGCAGGTTTCATGCCCAAGACCCTAACCGTCCCGCCTCAACCGCCATAGCGGCGCGGAGATCACAGATTCCTGTACGGCGCTTGTCCTCAGTGACCTGCGGAGCTTCGGCCGGCCGATGACTAATGCCGCCATGCCGGGTCTGCATC
Organism: Nonomuraea aridisoli; assembly: GCF_003236395.1. GTDB lineage: Bacteria > Actinomycetota > Actinomycetes > Streptosporangiales > Streptosporangiaceae > Nonomuraea > Nonomuraea aridisoli. Next base: position 6,251 of record NZ_POUD01000180.1, read on the forward strand.
ACGACGAACTCGTTGTCCCGCAGGAGGTCTCAATGTCGGTGTCAGTGCTCGACATGTCGGTGTCGCTCGACGGATACATCGCCGGCCCGAACGACGAACCAGGCAACCCCGGCGGCGACGGCTTCATCCGGCTGCACGAATGGGGCCTCACCCCGGAGGGGCGGTTCCGCGAGTCGGGACCGGCCGGAAAGCTGCTCAGCGAGATACACGAGGCCGGCGCGGTCCTCTCGGGACGACGCACCGCGGAGCAGGTCGATCACTGGGGCGGCGACCACCACGGCACGGGAGTCCCGATCTTCGTCCTCAGCCACCGTCCACCCCATCCGTCCGTCGCGAACTACCCGCTGGTGACGTACGTGACCGACGGGATCGCCGGCGCGATGGCCCAGGCGAAGGCCGCCGCCGGAGACCGGAACGTCCACGTGATCGGCGCCTACACGGCCCGGCGCGCGATCGAGGCCGGCGTCCTGGACGAACTGCAGCTCCACCAGGTCCCGGTGCTGTTCGGCGGCGGCCGACGCCTGTTCGACGTGCTGCCGTCCCGCGTCGAGCTGGATATCCTCCGCGTGATCGACACCCCGGAAGCCACCCACATCCGCTACCGCATCCGCCGCTGATCATCCAGAACGGGAAATCGCTCCTCAAGCCGAAGGTGGCGCGACCCGCAGGCCTCGCCGTCCACAACCTGTGGGTGAGACCCCGCAGACAACGGCCGTCACGCCACGCGGCGAACGTGAGCATCCGTGTCAAAGGGCTCCCATCGCCGGCATCTCGGCGCGCACCCGCCGCCGGTAGCGCAGCGGCGACTCGCCGACCTCGCGTTTGAAGGCCGTGCTGAACGCGCTCTCCGAGGAGTACCCCAGGTCGGAGGCCAGTGATCCGACGCTGACGTCGCTGTCGCGAAGAGCGCGTTGCGCGAGCAACATCCGCCACCGGTTGAGGTAGGTCAGCGGCGGCATGCCCCCCGCCATGCGGAAACGTTCGGCGAACGTCGTACGGGACATCGCCGCCGCGCTCGCCAGCTGCCGCAGGTCCCAAGGCCGACCAGGTTCGGCGTGCATGAGGCCGAGGGCCGCCGCGATCCAGACTGATGTCATGACACAGAAACAGCACCCCATCGGCACCGGGTTCACCGCGGCGTCGACCGCCGACGACGTCCTGGCGGGGATCGACCTGACGGGCACGAACGTCGTCATCACCGGCGGCCATCAGGGGCTCGGCATTGAGGCGACCCGCGCGCTCAGCAAGGCCGGAGCGTCCGTCACCGTGGCCGCCCGCAATCCCGACCGGGCCGCCGCCGCCCTCGAAGGCATCGAACGGGTCGAGACCAGCCGGCTCGACCTGCTGGACCCGGCGTCGATCGACGCCTTCGTGGCCCGGTACCTCGGCTCCGGGCGCCCGCTGCACGTCCTGCTGAACAACGCCGGCATCCAGGGCGGCCCGCTGGTGCGGGACGAGCGCGGCTACGAGTCCCACTTCGCGAGCAACCACCTCGGCCATTTCCAGCTGACCAACGGACTGCTGCCCGCCCTGCGCGCCGCGCGGGGCGCCCGGGTCGTCAACCTGACCTCCGGGGCTCATCGAATCTGCGACATCCGCTGGGCCGACCCGAACTTCCTCACCGGCGGCTACGACGGTCACCTCGCCTATGGCCAGTCCAAGACCGCGAACATCCTGTTCACCGTCGAGTTGGACCGCCGGTGGGCCGACGACGGCATCCGCGCCTATGCCGTGCACCCAGGGATCATCGTCACCACGAACCTGGGGCCGTGGCGGCCCGAGGGCGCGGCGCCGACACTCGGGTTCCCCGTGGACGCGCTGCGGGCCATGGGGTTGCTCGACGAGTCGGGACGGCCGGTCATCGATCCCGACAACGAGAAGAAGACGCCGGGGCAGGGCGCGAGCACCGGCGTGTTCGCGGCGACCAGCCCGCTGCTCGACGGGATCGGCGGCGTCTACCTGAAGGACAACGACATCTCGCCGCTGGACGACGAGCCGAAGTCCGTCGATCTGGCCGCCGGCGCGTTGCCTTCGGCCAACGTCGTGCCGCACGCCCTCGACCCCGAGTCGGCGCGGCGACTCTGGGAGCTGAGCGAGCAACTGCTCAAGGTCTGACAACAGCCGCTCGGCCGTGGCCGCGAGGTCAGCCCTGCCACCAGTCGAGCACGCGGAGCGCGCGCAGAGTGTTCCAGCGGCTCGGCCTCCCCTCGCCGTCCTCGACGGCGAAGTGGACGCGACCCGGATGAACGCGGTCGAGCAGCCAGCGGCCGTCGGGCTGCCGTTTGGAGCGGACGATCTCCACGGCCTCCGCCATCCGGGGATCGCGTCCGGCCCCCGAACGCCGGAAGTAGTCGAGCGCACGCAGCACGTCGTGGTGCCAGTAGTACGGAAAGGCGAAGTCCAGATACGCCGCGTCGGCGACCTCACCGGTGCTCCTGCGGCGGAACAGGCCACGCTCGAGCAGGTACTCCTCCCCGCCGCGTCGCGCCTCGCCCACCGCGGCGGACCCGCCGGTCGCGCGCTCGAACGCGAGCAGCCCGTCCAGCACGTTGATCGTCGTGTGGAACGAGGAGCGCACGGAGCCGTACTCGGCCTCGCAGTTCCATCCGCCGTCGGCGAGCCGTTCGCCGACGACCCGCGCCACGACCGACGTGACGTCCACCCCGAAGTAGGCGCCGGTCTCGATCGTCCTGCCGTTGATGCACGGCTCGACCTCACCGTCGAAGTACCGCTGCCCGTCGTGCTCCCATCGACCGTGCTCGGCGACGAGCGGGATCGCGCGGCGCGCCGCCTCCGACGCCGGGTCGAGCCCGAAGATCTGCAAGGTCTGCAGGGTGTGCATCGTCGCCGTCCAGGGCTGCCCGGGTTCGCCGCCGGCGTAGGAGGCCGGGAAGCAGGCGCCGCCGTCCCACAACCCGTCGGCGCCCTGCAGCGCCAGGAGACGAGCGCCCCACCCCTCGCGCTCCACGCGCGCTCGCTCGGCGGCGACCTCCTCGGGCGAGGCATCCGTGAGATCGCGCAGCACCTGCCAGCGGATGGCGGGGTCGGACTCGAGCAACCAGTCGATGACGCTCACCGCCGCACTGTAAGCCATCCTCGGTGCGGCTGTATCGCGACCGCGCCGCTGCCGCTGATCAGTCAGCGCAGCCACCGCAGAGCCGCGTCGGCGCAGTCCTCGGGGCTGCTGTCGAAGGCGATGGCCGCGCCGGGCGCGTGCCTCCGGACCAGGTTGACCACCTTCTCGAAGAGTTCGAGCAGCGGATCGTACGTACGGAGGCCGCCCCCGATCACCACGCACGCGTAGTCCCCGCGGTTCAGCGCCTCCGCGATCGTTCCTTCGGGGTTCTCGTCCAGTGCCACCAGGCACCAGTCGGCCTCGATCCCTCGGTCGTCGAAACGGGCCTGACCTCGGGCTATCGCCGCCTGCACCGGCTCCGGATCCCAGCCCTGGATCTTGGCGGGATCGAGACCGATCACGAGTACTCGTGCCACTGTCACGTGTCCTCCTCCTCGCGGAACGCCGGCAACTGCGTGCGCACAAATTCGACTATTCGGTCATTTCGATGTGGAGTCATCCGGCAAGATGATCGACCGTCGGTCTCCCGAATGGCGGGGGACAGGTGAGAAGGGCTGGCTGAATGCGCAAGTCAACGACGACGATCCTCCTTGGCGCGGCACTGTCGATCGGAGGAACCATGGTCAATCCCGCGTACGCGGCCGCCGCCGTCACCCCTGAGCGGGTGTGCGGTTCCGGCTTCGCCCGGGTCGCCAACAGCAAGCAGGCCGTGAAGACCTCCTCCAAACGTGTCCTCGGTTACGTCTACCTGCTGTACAACCGCAAGACCGGCTACAACTGCGTCACCACGATCAAGACCTCGAACATCGGCGTCCGCACCTTCGTCATGGCCACGATCACGACGCAGACGCGGGGGGCCAACTCACGGGCGAGCGGCGAGAACGAGGGCCGGAGCGTCAAACACTACTTGGGACCGGTGAAGACCTACGGCAAGGGCCGCTGCGTCAGCTACATGGGGCGGATCCGGGACGACGGCCGCAATGCCGTCGAAGCCAAATCAAGCTGGAAGAACTGGGGCAACTGCAGCTGAACCGGCATCCGCGCTGGGATTCTCCCTTCACCCTCTTCCCACGCGGCTCTACCAGAAGGTCGGCATCCTCGACACGGACACCTGCTCGTCCTGGCCTGAGGGCGTTCTCCCCATCCTGAGCTGGGGTTGCGCGATGTACGCCTGCGTCGATTGCCGTAGCGAAGCAGCTGATCGACTTCGAGACGATCCTGCCGAGCGTGGTCGAGGAACTGCTCCCGCAACGGGACGAACGTCAGCGCACCTGACCACCGCCGAAAATCCGCCAGAAAAAATTCGCGGAGGGATGTCGAGAACGAGCCCGCGGCTCCGTCCCCGGAGAGAACACGGCGACAATGGCCGTAGCGCACCAAGGAGAACCACGATGGCCAAGTACCTGCTGCTCAAGCACTACCGGGGCGCCCCGGCGGCGGTCAACGACGTGCCGATGGACCAGTGGACGCCGGAGGAGGTCTCGGCCCACGTGAAGTACATGCAGGACTTCGCCGCGCGGCTCGAGAGCACCGGTGAGTACGTCGACGGTCAGGCGCTCTCCCCCGAGGGCACGTTCGTCCGCTACGACGGCGAGGGCCGGCCGCCGGTCACCGACGGCCCGTTCGCGGAGACCAAGGACCTGATCGCCGGCTGGATGGTGATCGACGTCGACACCTACGAGCGGGCGCTCGAGCTGGCCGCCGAGTTGTCCGCGGCTCCGGGCGCGGGTGGCAAGCCGATCCACGAGTGGCTCGAGGTGCGCCCGTTCCTGACCGAGCCCCCGACCATCACGGAGTGACACACGGTGGACGACGCCCTGCTGCGGACCCTCACCCCCAGTGTGATCGGCGTCCTCGTCCGTCGCGGAGCCGACTTCGCGGCGGCCGAGGACGCCGTGCAGGACGCCCTGGTCGAGGCCGTGCGCGTGTGGCCGGAGGACCCGCCGAAGGACCCCAAGGGCTGGCTGGTCACCGTGGCCTGGCGCAAGTTCCTCGACGCCGCCCGCGCCGACACCTCCCGGCGCGTCCGCGAGGTGCGCGTCGAGGCCGAGCCCTCGCCCGGACCGGGCGAGGAGGTGGACGACACGCTCCAGCTGTACTTCCTGTGCGCCCACCCGGCCCTGACCCCGGCCTCGGCCGTCGCGCTCACGCTGCGCGCGGTCGGCGGCCTGACCACGCGTCAGATCGCGCAGGCCTACCTCGTGCCCGAGGCGACCATGGCCCAGCGGATCAGCAGGGCCAAGCGGACCGTCTCGGGCGTCCGGTTCGACCAGCCCGGCGACGTCGCGACGGTGCTGCGCGTGCTCTATCTGGTCTTCAACGAGGGCTACTCCGGCGACGTCGACCTCGCAGAAGAGGCGATCCGGCTCACGCGCCAGCTGGCGGCCAGGATCGACCACGAGGAGGTCGCGGGCCTGCTCGCGCTCATGCTGCTCCACCACGCACGGCGCCCGGCACGGACCGGCCCCGACGGCAGGCTCGTCCCCCTGGCCGAGCAGGACCGCCGCCTGTGGAACACCCGCCTGATCGCCGAGGGCGTCGACGTTCTCCAGGCAGCCCTCGCCCGCGACCGCCTGGGCGAGTTCCAGGCCCAGGCGGCCATCGCCGCGCTCCACGCCGACGCCCGCACGGCCGACGAGACCGACTGGGTGCAGATCGTCGAGTGGTACGACGAACTCGTCCGCCTCACCGACAGCCCGGTGGCCCGGCTCAACCGGGCCGTCGCGGTCGGCGAGGCCGACGGCCCGCGCGCCGGCCTGGCCGCCCTGGCGGAGCTCGACCCCGCCCTGCCCCGCCACACCGCCGTCGCGGCGTACCTGCACGAGCGTGACGGTGACCCGGCGACCGCCGCCCGGCTCTACGCCGAGGCCGCCCGCTCGGCGCCCAGCCTCCCCGAACGCGACCACCTCACCCGCCAGGCCGCACGACTCAACACGCGGCTGCGCGGTTGACCGGCGGGCGGGCGCAGGGCCGCCCGCCGTGCGTGCCATGTGACCTGTCGGCGCCAGGGCCGGCCCGGATTGTCAGTACGGGATGCTTGGCTGGTCACATGCGCTTCGGCATCGACATCGCGATCCTTGGAGATCTCGCGGAGCCGTCTCGCCTGGTCGCCCTCGCGCGGGAGGCCGAGGCCGCCGGGTGGGAGGCGGTCCTGGTCTGGGACCATCTCGCCTTCACCTGGGGCATCCCATCGGCCGACCCCTGGGTGGGTCTCTCGGCGGCCGCCCAGGCGACCTCCCGCATCAGGCTCGGCACGGCCGTGACCCCCGTAGCCCGCCATCGCCCGGAAACCCTGGCCCAGACCGTCGCCACCTTCGACAGGCTGTGCGACGGCCGCGCCATCCTGGGCGCCGGCCTCGGCGGGGTCACCCGCGAGTTCACCGCTTTCGGCCGAGCCCGCCCCGGTGGCGCCGTCCTCGACGAGGCCCTGGAGGTCATCACCTCCCTGTGGTCCGGCGACGAGGTCCACCACCAGGGCGAGCATTACACGGTCGACGGCGTTCGGCTCGCGCCTCTCCCGGTCCAGCGTCCTCGCGTCCCGATCTGGGTCGGCGGCACGACCCCGGCCGCCCTCCGCCGCGCCGCCCGCTGGGACGGCTGGATCATCGGCGGCGACGATCAGGAGGGAAACATGACCCTCACCCCTGACGCCCTCGCCACCCGGATCGGCGGCCTGCCCCTCCCAGACGTCGCCCTCATCGGCGTCAGCGCCCCCGGCTCTTCGATCAAACCCTATGCCGACGCCGGGGCCACCTGGTGGTTCGAGCATCTCCATGGCCATCGCGGGACCGTGGAGGAGCTCGTGCGCCGCGTCAAGGCCGGCCCACCCCGCGTGTGAGCACCGCTCAGCTCGAACTGACGCCGCGGTCCTCGCGTCGCATGTCCCCGGTGCCCGGGGTGCCCGTGCCCAGGCCGTAACGCAGGAGCACCGCGCCCTTGGACGAGGCGACGGGCGGCTCGAGGAGCACCAGGTTGGCCGGCACCTCACCGCCGTCGAACACCTTCTTGCCGACGCCGAGCACGACCGGGAAGACCCACAGGTCGAGCCGATCGAACAGGCGCTCGCGCAGGAGCGTCTGCACCAGGTTCAGGCTTCCGATCACGTGGATGTGCTCATGCTTGTCACGCAGCTCCCGCACGGCGCTCACCAGGTCGGGGCCCAACTGCGTGGTGCCCGCCCAGTCCAGGTCCGGGTTGCCGCGCGAGGCGACGTACTTCGGGATGCTGTTGAACAGCGTGGCGACCCCGCCGTCGACCCCGTCCACCTGGTGCGGCCAGTACGCGGCGAAGATGTCGTACGTCCTGCGGCCCAGGAGCAGGGCGTCCATGCCCTCCATCCCGGCCCCGACGTGCCGGCCGACCGTCTCGTCGTAGAAGGGCGCCTGCCATCCCCCGAACGGGAAGCCGTCGGGGTCCTCCCCGGGCTCGCCCGGCGCCTGGCCGACCAGGTCGAGCGTCGCGAACAAATCGATGTGGATCATGCCCATGGTGTCCTCCTCGTGTTCCGGCACGAACTAGGACCCGCACCGGAACACGAACTCATCGTCACAGAGGACCCGCGATGCACGAAGCGGCGGGGACGGCGGCTACGCGTTGGCTGCGGCACTGGGCGGCGCGGTGGCGCTCGTCGTACTGGGTGGGCTACTTGGCGTGACCGCTGCTGTAGCTGCGCTCAGCCGAGAGTTGCGCCACTTCACCGGGGAGGTCTCCCCGGCCGGAGGCGACACCGTACAGCCGGAGGCAAATCTCGGGCTGGTGTCTGAATAGGCGCAGATGGCGCTCGAATACTGGTCGCGCCATTCCCTTATCCCGAGACGGATCTCCGTCGGACAGCCACCCGCCCTACCGAATCGCGATGTTCCGGTACCAGCCCATGTAACCGATGATCAGCCACCTTGCCCGCTGAGCCAGGGCTGAGGAACGAAGCCCTGGACCGTCAATCGCTCCCGACCTCGGACAAAGATGAGCCATGCTGTGGCGACTGTGAGTGCCGCATATACGGCGGCGCAGCAGGCTCAGAGCAGAGGGTTCGGTCCGTGTGCTGTGGGGCAGGCGCGCAGATCCCGGCCTGGACTCCCGCGCCGTCCCAGGCCGCACACCCGAACGGCGGACGGGCGCAGCGCGGCGGCGCGCCGCGCCACCGCCTTGACAGAGCACGGCCTGATGCTCCCGACAGCTTTCGGCAACCCGTCCGACCCCAACACCTTCTCGCACGTGTTCTCCCGCCTGGGCCAAGAAGGCGGGCCTCGACCACTGGCACCCGCACGAGCTTCGCCACTCCGGCGCATCGCTCATGCTCGCCCAGGGCACCCCTCTCCACATCGTCTCCGAAGTCCTCGGCCACGCCAGCATCGCGATCACCAAGGACTACTACGGACATCCTCTGGAGGGCGACCGCCACGACCGAGGCCATTTCCAGTGCTCTCCCGGGGAAACAGCCCCCAGTGGCTCCCAAGGTGCCTCCCGAAGACGCCGAAGACATCGGTTGAAGGCCGGAAAGCAGAAAGCCCCTGACAACGCAATGCCTGCTCAGGGCCCTTCGGGTGCAGAGCCGACGAGCGGCATCGAACCCCTGACCTTCTATTTACATGGGCAGGGCAGCGGCCATGTCGATCAATGGACGGTCACCAAATGCACGAGTCGGCAAGATCCAATTCTGGAGGCTATCGTACGGCTGTGACGCTTACCGATAGCGATGTGGCCGCTCTTCTCGCATCAGCCGGCCTGCTTTTCATCGAGCGCGTCAACCAAGAGAGTGTCCGATTGCCTCCCCTGCCACCGGGACACTCAGCCGCGAGTACAAGGCCCGAGCATGGCCGCTTCGACTCCCGCCCAGACGAGATAGCCGACGTCGACCATGCGGACATGCCTGACAAGGTCAATGCGGGCTGGTTCCGGATGGCAAGCGAGTATGGGCTCTTCAACGAAGATCGCGAGTTCCTGCTCTCAGTCTGCTACGCGCGATACTGGAAAACCGGCACTGGGGACGATGACATCGCGTGGGTTCGGGTACGCCTTCTCGATGAGTGGGATCTCGTCGCAGGTGAAGTAGATCTGCTGAGAAGCTACATGGCGGGGCTCTTCACAGAACGCTTCGTGCCGGAGTTCACGATGGCGTCTCTGGACGGACGGATGATGTTGAACACCACGTTCTGGGGCAACGGCACAGTCAGCACCATTGTCATACGCCCACATAGCGGACCGGTGGTTGATCCGAACGAGGCGCGCACCTAGACCTGTAGCTCTAGGCGAAAGACCTCCTAGTAACCAGGCGTGACGCCACGCTAGCCACGATGAGCACGGAATTCTCGCTTACCTAACACCCCCGGTGAGCTCCCCTGTCTGTCCCTGCGCGTTCGCGAGTCGCGCCATCCCAAAGCGACATTAGCCTGGTTTAACCGGCTGCCGATCTCATCGAACCGGGTACGGGCCCGGGTATAGGCCTCCTCTGCTGGCCCATACTCGTTCAACGTGAACCTGTCGATCCTCAAGTACAACCGCGCCAAGGCGATCCAGTTCTCCACGCTGAGCAAGATCTGCTCGGCCGCCAGCCCCAATCTCGACGCCGTCGGCCAGGAACACCGGCCCGGCCTCGCGGCCGTATCGCGCTGAAGCCGGGCCGCGTTCCCGGAGAGCATCGGTCGGAAGGCGGCGCACTTCAGCGCGGCAGGTCGGTGGGTTCTGTTGCCTGGGAGTGGGTGGCTGCCAGGCTGGCCAGGAGCTTGAGCCGGTCTTCGGAGGTGCTGCCTGGTTCGGCGGTGTAGACGGTGAGGTCGTACAGCGTCCGGTTGGACATGGGCAGGTCGAGGGACTGGAAGGTCAGCTCCAGGTCGCCGACCTGGGGGTGCCATAGCCGCTTGGTGCCGTCGTGGCGGATGCGGACGTCGTGGGCGGCCCACCGGCTACGGAACTCGGTGCTGACGGTGGACAGTTCGCCGATGAGTTCGCGCAGGGCGCGGTCGTGGGGCTCACGTCCGGCTTCGGCGCGCAGCAGCGCGGCGGCGACGACGGCGGCCGCGTCCCAGTCGACGAAGAACTGCCGGGAGCCCGGGTCGAGGAAGATGTAGCGGGCGAGGTTGGCGCGGCCGTGCTGGGCGGTGGTAGTGCTGTCGAAGACCGGGGCGAGCACGCTCCGGGCCAGCGCATTGACGGCGACGAGGTCCGTACGGGCGTTGCGAACGAACGCCGCCGACATCGTCATGGAGTCCAGCAGCCACTGGACCGGCGGCGGGACCTGGACGTCCTTGCGGCGCGAAGGTGCGCGGCGGGCGGCGTGGGCCAGATCGAACAGATAGGTGCGTTCGTCCTGGTCCAGGCGCAGGGCCTGAGCCACCGCATCGAGTACCTCTTCCGATACGCCACTGATGTGGCCCTTCTCCAGCCGCGTGTACCACTCGGTACTCACACCGGCCAGCACCGCGACCTCCTCGCGGCGCAGCCCGGGGACCCGGCGCCGGCCGCTGGCGGGCAGCCCGACCTGCTCCGGGGTCAGCTTCGCGCGCCGGGTGGCGAGGAAATCCCGGATCTGGTCGCGGTGGTCGGGTCGCTGCTCCATGCCTTTCACGGTAACCGCAGGGTTCGCGCAAGTGGCGGTGGTAGAGGGGTTGAGCTTGTCCCCCCTATGAACGCGCTCTGCCTCGTGCGCGACCAGGCGGGGTTTCCTGGGATCAGCAGGTGGAACGCGACCTGCGATACGGAGACGGACCCTGTCCGACCGTAGGGGTGATCGGCCCGCCCATCACCGTCGAAGCCCTCCTGTGATGCACCAACAGGACCTCCAACACCCGGGAGTATGACCATGACCGGCAAGACCGTACTGATCACCGGCGCGACCAGCGGCATCGGCGCCCACACCGCACGATTGCTCCTCGACCGCGGCCACCGCGTGGCCGTCACCGGCCGCGACGAGACCAGACTCAAGTCCTTCCTCGACGAGACCGGCCACTCCGATCGGCTGCTCGGCATCATCGCCGACGCCGCCGACTGGCCGGCCACCCAAGCCGCCGTGACCCGCACCGTGGCTCACTTCGGCGCCCTGCACGCCGCGGTGGCCAACGCCGGCTTCATCCCCGCCGACCACCCGCGCACCATCGCCGACGGCGACCCGGAACTGTGGGCGCCCATGGTCCTCACCAACGTCCTCGGCCCCGCCCTGCTGGCCAACGCCGCCCTGCCCCACCTCGAGACCACGGGCGGGCGGCTGGTGCTCATCGGCAGCGTCGCCGGCCTGAAGAACAGCCCCGCCAACCTCTACTCCGCCACCAAGTGGGCCGTCACCGGCATGGCCGAGAACCTGCGGATGTACGCCACCAGCCGCGGCATCGGCGTCACCCTCGTCAACCCCGGCATGACCGACACCGCCTTCTGGCAGGGCGGCATCCCGCCCTTCGCCCTGTCCCCCGAGCCCGTCGCCGAGGCCATCTGCTTCGCCCTCGGCCAGCCGGCCGACGTCGACCTCAACACCCTGACCATCCGGCCGATCGGCCAGCCGGCCTGAGGCAGATCAGAAACCCTGTGGCGTCGCAGCCGGTCGTGAGCCGTGGCGTTCCTGTCGGAAGCGAGACAGCCACCCCGGCAGCACGCCGAGCTCAGCTCACGGAGGGGGACCGTGACCTAGCTTGGTACGGAAATCGAACAGAAGTACCTGGGCCAGAGACTTCGGCAACGTCGCGGCGTGAGCTCTCAGGACCTGATCGACTGGATGACACGGAACGAATACTGCTGGCGCAGATTGCCGGCTCAGCCCCTCAGACCCACGCCCCTGACGCCCGAACACGCAAGCACCGCACCCCCAGAACGCCGTACCAGACCATGACCGGCAGATGGAGGACGTACCCTAGCTGCTCCATCACCTCCGTCGGGCCAGCCGTCCCCGTCGTCCACGGAAGCACGACACCGACCAGGCCGGAAAGCGCCGCGACCACGCCCGCGACACGAAGACCCGCGGACATCGGAATGCCGGCGGCGGACGCCGCCACGGTGGCGGCCACCCAAAGCAACCCGGCCAGATTGACCATCCACTTGGCACTGAGCAGGACCGCCGAGGCCACTGTCGCGGCCGCCGGGGCGGCGGGATCGGCAGCCAATTGAGTCACCGCCAGATTCCCCGCATCGTGCAAAAGACCGGCGATCCCGGCACCCGCCAGCAGACCACCCGCCAACGCCGTAGCGTGCGCCCTGGCCCCACCGACCAGCGGGACGCTCATCGCCAGCCCGGCCGCCGTCAACGCCAGCCACCCGATCACGTCGACGGCCAGCGCGGTGAGATGCAGCCCGGTCCGCTCGCCCACCGCCGCCAGCACGGCACCGGGCTCGGACGGATTCAGGGTCAACCCCGATGGCACCACGACCACCGCACCAGCGACCATGGCCAGGACAGAGATCAGCAGCAGCACACCGGCAAGCCGACCCCGAGGGTTCAGATCACTCATGAACGGTGACCGTAAAACCCTCACGCAGCGACAAAGTCAACACGCCGCCAGGAGAGGGAACGTCATGTGGCGAATCGGCCAACTGGCCCGCATGTCCGGTGTATCCGAACGCACCCTTCGCCACTACGACAAAATCGGCCTTCTGCTCCCCGCAAGTGTCGACCGCACAACCGGCTACCGCTGGTACGGCGTAACCGAACTCTCCCGCCTCGAACGCATCCGCGGCCTACAACGCCTCGGCCTCCCCCTCCGCACGATCGCCGACCTCCTGGACGCCCCCGAGACCCACCTGCACCAGGCCCTGACCGACCTCGTGACCACCCTCCGCCACGACCTCGCCACGCTGACCGCCACCATCGCACAAGCCGAAGATCACCTATCCATCCCGATGTCGATCCTCCCCCAACAGACCGTGGTGGGCCCCCGCCGACTCCACACCCGCCACCTGACCC
>NZ_POUD01000181.1 GCF_003236395.1 Nonomuraea aridisoli
GCACCACCCCATCCACGCGAGCCCGCCCCCACGGCGCCCCAAGCCCTAGAACTCACACCAACAGGACCCCACTCCCAGGAAGCGGCACCGGAGGGTGGCGGGCCGGTGGTGCGGTTGGCGCCGGCCGTGGGGATGCCGCCGGTGTGGGTGGGGAACGCCTCGGCGGCGGCGATCCGGCGGGCGGCCCGGCTCGGGGACGGCTGGTTCCCGTCGCTGATCTCGCCCGAGGAGGTCGCCGAGGGGCGGGAACGGCTCGCGGACCTCGCCGCCGCGCACGGCCGCCCGACCCCGCTGGTCGCGATCGGCGGCACGTCGGCGCTGGGATCGGGCCCCGGCGTGCCGTCCCGCGAGGCGATCGCCTCCGGCATCCGCTCCGCCTACGGCCGTTCCCTGGAGGAGGTCCTGGACATCCCGCTGACCGGCGGCCCGGAGCAGGCCGCCGAGCGCCTGGCGGCGTACCGCGCGGCCGGGGCGACGCACGCGATCATCGGCGTCGCCGGCGGCGACTGGCGGGCCCAGGTCGACCTCCTCGCCGAAACCGCCTCCCTCCTGCGGTGACATCCCGGTTTGTGGAGGTGGCGTGGCCTCCTGCATGATGAGGCGCCACATATCCCCCCAAGGCGGTCATAAGCAGTGGATTTCACCGTTGAATATGAGCCCACACCCGACGAAGTGGTGCGAGCGGTTCAGCAGGGCGCGAAGCAGCAGCTGACCCCTATTGCCCAGCTCCTTCCCGCGATCCTGGTGGTAGGGGGTGTGATCTGCGTCCTGGCCGACTCCCGGGGCGCGGGCTACGGCATGTTCGTCGCGGCGGTCATCACCCCGTTCGTCCTGACCTGGTCACTCCGGCGTACGGCGCGGCGGCAGTTCGCCTATCTGTGCGTCCCCACCACGCTCCACTTCACCGCCGACGGGTACGAGGTCCGCACCGCCCAGCAGACCATGAGCCTGCGATGGTCGTTCCTCGACCGGGTCGTCACCGGTGAGGAGTTCTGGCTGTTCTTCAAGGGCAAGAAGCAGTTCACCGGCTTCCTTCCCAGACGCGCCTTCACCCCCGAGCAGCAGGCGGCGCTCGACGCCGTCCTCGGGGCCAAGTAGCGGCCGCGGTTTTCGTCGGTGCGACCGCCTAGGGTCGTGCCGTGACCGTCCACCGTCTCTCCCCTGCGGACGCGCGCCGCCTCGCCGTGCGCGCGCAGCTCCTCGACGGCACGCGCCCGGCCGGGCTGCTCGACGTGGTGCGCCATCTGACCCTGCTGCAGATCGACCCCACCGCCGCCGTCGCACCGACCGCCGACCTGGTCGCGTGGAGCCGGCTCGGCTCGTCGTACGCACCGGCCGACCTGAGCGCCGCCCTGCGCGACAGGTCGCTGCTGGAGCTGCGGGCGATGATCCGGCCCAGCGAAGACGTCGCCCTCCACCGCGCCAGGATGGCCGAGTGGCCGGGGAGCGGCGAGCTGGAGCCCTGGCAGGTCCACTATCGCGACTGGGTGCGGGCCAACGACGCCTGCCGCCGCGACATCCTGGCCAGGCTCGGCGCGTCGGGGCCGCTGCCGTCCCGCGAGCTGCCCGACACCTGCGCCGTGCCGTGGAAGTCGACGGGCTGGACGGGCGACCGCAACGTGACGCAGATGCTGGAGTTCATGGTGCTGCGGGGAGAGGTCGCCGTGGCCGGCCGCCTCGGCCGCCAGCGGCTGTGGGATCTCGCCTCCCGCGTCTACCCCGACGACCCGGTCGTGCCCGCCGAGGAGGCGATCCGCATCCGCGACGAGCGCCGGCTGCGCGCCCTCGGCATCGCCCGCCCCCGTGGCCCGAAATACATGGTGGAGCCGGCCGACGTGGGCCAGGCCGGCGAGCCCGCCGTGGTCGAGGGCGTCAAGGGCACGTGGCGGATCGACCCGACGCTGCTCGACCGGCCGTTCACGGGGCGCGCGGCGCTGCTGTCACCGTTCGACCGGCTGATCCACGACCGCAGGCGCGCGATCGAGCTGTTCGGCTTCGACTACCAGCTGGAGATGTACAAACCGGCCGCCAAACGCCGCTGGGGCTATTTCGCCCTGCCGATCCTGTACGGCGACCGGCTGGTGGGCAAGCTCGACGCCACGGCCGACCGCAAGGCCGGCGTCCTGCGCGTCAACGCCGTCCACGAGGACATTCCGTTCACCGCCCCGATGACGGAGGCGATCCACGCCGAGATCGAGTCCCTGTCCCAATGGCTCGGCCTCACCCCGGCCTTCCCGTCCTGACCCCGGTTACAACCCCACCACCGCGAGACCATCGGGCCGTCCACCTTGACCGGTTCTGAGCGTCAGCGACTGGAAGCGGTCATCGCCGGACCCGACGACGTGGAAGTCCACGATCTCGAACGACCCGCGCGCGAAGTCCTGGAGTTGCCCGTCACTACGGAAGGAGAAGAACCGGGGCGGATCGTGCTCGTCGTCCTCGTAGACCCCTTCTTCGGTCAGGGTGCCGCCGCCGTACACGCCGAGGAAGAACAGCCCGCCGGGACGCAGCACCGAGGCGATGCGGTCCAGGACCGCGGGCAGGTCGCTGTTCGGGACGTGCAGCAGGCAGTTCAGCGCGTAGACCGCGTCGAACGCTCCGGGCGGGAAGTCGAGGCCGAGGAAGTCCATGACGTGGGCCTCGACGCCCTTCTCGCGGCAGCGTGCCACCATGGCGGGCGAGAGATCGGCGGCGACGACGTCCAGGCCGTTCTCCTGGAAGTACACGCTGTCCTGGCCCGTCCCGGCGCCGACCTCCAGCAGCCGCCCGCCGCCGTTCGCCCGCACCCGCTCCAGGAACGCCGCCCGTTCGGCCAGCTTCCACGGCGCCTTGCCGCGCGCGTCCCGCTGCGCCGCGCGGCCGTCGTAGGAGCTGCGCAGGGCGTCGACGACCTCGTGATAGCGGGCGTTCATCGCGCCATGATAGAATGATCTTGTCCCGAGCGGTTGTCCGCCCGGGATTTCGGCTTTCATGGCCTCTCCCCATCGTGTGCTGCTGCACGCGGCACTTCCCCCTGTTCCTGGCCGGCGGCGCCGGAATCGTCGCCCAAGTGGTCGGCACCTCACTGCTCGGCCACCAGGCGACCGCCCGGCTCGCCGCGTTCGCACTCGTCAGCGCGGTGCTCACCCCGGTCAGCGCCGCCGTCTCCGGCGGGTTGCGGGGCATGTCGCCGTTCGTGGCCAC
The DNA here is from genome assembly GCF_003236395.1 of Nonomuraea aridisoli. GTDB lineage: Bacteria > Actinomycetota > Actinomycetes > Streptosporangiales > Streptosporangiaceae > Nonomuraea > Nonomuraea aridisoli. The sequence continues at coordinate 3,184 of NZ_POUD01000181.1, forward strand.
CTGCCGCGACCGTCCCGACGAGGCTCTGGCCCTGCTCAAGGACGCCCGCTGGCTCTCCCTCGGGCTCGGCGCGGCCGGCGCGGGCGTCGTCCTCTGCGTGCCGGTGATCGCGCGGATCGGCGGCGCGCCACGCGAGGTGATCGCCGAGTTCGGCGCGCTGCCCCTGCTCTTCGCCCTGCACGTCCTGCTGTCCGCGGTGGGCGGTGGCGCCAACGGCGCACTCGTCGCGCTGGGACGCAGCCGCCTCGTACTCCGGTCGAGCCTGCCGAGCACGGCCGTCGAAGTGGTCCTGCTCCTGGTCCTGGCGCCGTCGATGGGCGTCGAGGGCGTCGGCGTCGCACTCGTGACCTCCACCGCCCTGGCCCTCACCGTGTCGAACACGCTCCTGCTGTGGCAGTGCGGAGGGAGCGGATGGTCTCCGCGTCCCCGGCCACGGGAGATCCTGCGGATGGCGAAGGTGGGTCTGCCGATGTCCGCCACGCTGGTCGTCAAATTCACGGCCTTGGGCGCTGTCACCTACGCCGCCGCCCGGACGGGCGCGCACGGGGCCGCGGCGCACGCCGTTCTCATGTCGTTGCACGGGATCGTCGGCCTGGCCTCCCTCGCCACCGGACAGGCGCTGACACCCGAGATCGCCCGGGCGGCCACCCCACGCGAGGCCCGCCGGCTCGCCCGGGCGGCGCTGACGATCGTCACCGGCGCGGCCCTCGCCGGCGGGCTCGTCCTGCTGCGCTTCGGCGAGGAGGTGTTCCGGCTGTTCACCTCCGACGCCGAGGTGCTGGCCTCGGCCGTCGCGCTGGTCCCGCTGTTCGCGGTGCACACCGTCGCGGGCAACTGCGGGGTCGTGCTGGGCTCCGCCCTGATGGGGCTCAGGCGCTCGTCGTGGAACCTCGCCACGGCCGTCGTCGGCTACGGTCTCCTGGCCCTGGTGATGACGCCGATGGCGACGACGTGGGGGATGGCCGGTCTGTGGACCGCGCTGACCGTCGCGTCCGTCCTCATCCTCACCGCCCAAGCCGTGATCTTCGTACGGAACGTCCGGCTTTCCGCATCGGTGGCCGGCGGGCAGGTTACGTGAACGTAACGGATCAAGGGGTGCCGGGCGTTCGTGTCACCGAGCGTGTGACCTGCGGATTTGTGGGCGGACGCGGCCATGCGGAGGGGGTCGGGGATTTTTTCCGGGTTATTGACGAAATATCGGCGACTTGGGCAGACTCTCCCCACCGCACACGGGCGGGCCGCTCGGCAGGCACGAGCTCGGCAGGCGCCGACGTAGGAGGACGTGACCGATGACCGATTCCGACATCAGGTTGAACCTCGGCAGACGATCACTGCTGGCCGGTGTCGCCGGCGTCTTAGGGGCGGCGGCCCTGCCATCGACCGCCGCCCAGGCCGCATCGGCGCAGACGCGGCGCTACCCGCCGAACTGGCCCGACCCCGAGCCCTACGGCCTCGCCGACACCCGCCTGGACCTGTGGCCGCGCGACGACAACTCCTTCATCCTCCCGCTGGAGCTGCGCCCCCGCGACGAGGAGCTCGGCCGGGTCTGGATGCGGGACACGTACGTCAACTGCTTCGTCGTCGACGGGCGGCCCGTCTACGTCGCCACGGGTACCACCCGGGTGCCCGGGCTCGAAGCGGCCGGCCCGTGGAACGACGGCATCTTCGTGTGGGTGGCGCCGTCCCTGCGCGGGCCGTGGAGGCTGGTGGACACCACCGGCATCCGGCCCGGCGCCGAGAAGGGCAAGGTGTGGTCGCCGGAGTTCGCGGGCGAGAACCGTCCCGGCCGCACGGTCGTCGCCCCGTGGCAGGAGTACTGGTACGACGACCGGTTCGGCAAGCGCGGCCAGGCGTGGGCCCCGGAGGTGCACTACTTCCGCGGCCGGTGGTACATCGTCGCCTGCATGGGCGACCACTCCCGGAAGGTCGGCTCGTTCATGCTGGTGAGCGAGGGCGGGATCGAGGGCCCGTACCGGCTCATCGACGGCAACCTGGACAAACCGTTCGGCGACTCCTTCATCGGCGGACCGAACTTCATCGAGCCCGGCGCCTACCACCACATCGACGGCAGCCTCTACGCCGAGGGCGACGACGCGTGGCTGGTGCTGCACAACCACGTGTACGCGAAGTTCCGGGACGACATGGAGGACATCGTCCCCGCGACCGGCCTGCCGGCGTTCCAGCAGCGGCCCTACTCCCCCGAGCCGTACCTCGAAGGCGCGTACGTGTTCAAGCACGGTGGCAAGTACTTCCTGCTGCACGCCGCCTGGAACCGCACCTCGACCGGCCCCGACGGCGGCACCCGCTACGCCTACGACCCGCCCGGCCCGGGCCGCGTGCAGTACCAGTACGACGCGATCGTCGCCGTCTCCGACACCCTCGAAGGCCCGTACTCGGAGCGGTGGACCATGGGGGTCGGCGCCGGTCACAACAACATCTTCAGGGACCGCAGCGGCCACCTGTGGGCGACGTTCTTCCGCAACCCCAACTTCGGCCACTGGTCCGACCCGTCCCGCATCGCCGACGCCGCGGTGCCCGGCGTCGTACGCCTGGAGTGGACCGGCCCGCGGGGCAACCGCCTGTACGTCCAGCGCCGCCGTACCAGCTGATGTCCGTCAAGGCCCTTCCGGATCCCGGGAGGGCCTGGGGGGATCCACGTTCCACATCGCGGGCAGCTCGTCACCGCAGAAGACGCAGGGTGAACGGCTCCGCCGACTCGGCCGCCGGCCGCTCTCGCACCCAGCTCTCGAAGTCGGCCCTCGTACGGATCGGCCGGCCTTCGCCGCCGGGCCGGATCGCCGCCTTCACCTCGGCCGGCCCCACGTACCGATAGCTCACGCCGTCAATGTAGAGCCGATGAAGGAGCGCAGCAGGGAGAAGAAGCGACCAGGACCATCCGAGGACGATCGGCTTGTCGATGCCCAGCGTGTCGCACAGGACGCGCACGTCGTCGCCCCACTGGTCGAGGTTCCAGGTGTCCGGGTCCGCGTCCTGGCTGCGACCGTTGCCGCGCTGGTCGACGTAGACAGACCAGGTCGGCGAGCTGCCGGTACGCGGGTTTGAGGATCGAGTGGTCGTGGCCGGGGCCGCCGTGCAGCAGCATGAGGGTGGGTTTCTCGCGCATCGTGCAGCCGTCGGGTTCGAGGGCGGCGCCTTCGACGCCGACACCATGAAGACCGCCCCCGGCCAGCGGTAGGGCCGCCCCTACCGCTGCCGTCTGCTGACCGGACGGGTCAGGAATCGAGAAGCGCCTGTGACCGGCGCCGAACTAGCGTGACCTCCATGAAGACCAGATTCCAGCTGAGCACCGTCATGCTCGGCGTCAAGGACGTCGCGCGCGCCAAGAAGTTCTATGTCGAGGGCCTGGGATGCGAGATCGACCAGGACTACCCCAGTTTCGTCAAGTGCAGCCTGGGCGAGGGCTCCTCGTCATTGGCGCTCTACGAATGGGACGCGGTGGCGAAGGACGCCGGCGTCCCCGCGGAGGGATCGGGGTTCCGCGGGTCGTCGTTCCACTTCATCACCGACTCCAGGGAGGCGGTGGACGAGGTCATGCGCGCCGCGGTGGCCGCCGGCGCCACCGTCGTCAAGGAGGCGTCCGCCGCCGGGTGGGGCGGGTACTTCGGCTACTTCAGCGACCCCGACGGTCACCTGTGGAAGGTCGCCACCGCCACCTGACCACCGCTCACCACCGGCCGACCGCATCGCCTGCTGCAGTCGGACCCGGCCTCACACGTGGGCCGGGTGGACGGGCTGTTCGGCGTCCCGGAATTGTCGGTGCGGTCTGCCAGAGTCGCGTCATGCCCGCATCAGAGCTCGCATCCATAGCCGCCTACTGGGACGAGTCCGCCGCCGCCTTCGACGAAGAGGCCGACCACGGGCTCCGCGATCCCCACGTCAACGCCGCGTGGGCGCGACGCCTGACCGAGTGGCTTCCCGACTCGCCCGCCGACGTTCTCGACCTCGGCTGCGGGACCGGCTCGTTGACGCTGCTGATGGCTCGGCAGGGGCACCGGCCGACAGGCGTCGACCTGTCCCCCCGCATGATCGAGCTCGCCACCGGCAAGCTGGCCTCGTCCGGCTTCGAGGTGCCGTTCATGGTGGGCGACGCAGGCGACCCGCCCGCCGCCGTCGGCGGGCCGTTCGACGCGATCGTCGTGCGTCACCTCGTGTGGACGCTCCCGGCCCCGGACGAAGCACTCGCCCGCTGGCTGAGCCTGCTACGCCCGGGCGGACGGCTGGTGCTCGTGGAAGGACGCTGGCAGACCTCGCCGAACGGCGACACGTACGCCCCCGGCTCCCCGCAGCTGCCCTGGCTCGGCGGCGTCACCGCCGCCCGCCTGATCGAGACGCTCGAGCGCCTGGCCGACGTCGTGCACACTGAGCACCTCCCCGACCCGGCGCTGTGGGGCCACCCGATCCAGGACGAGAGGTACGTCGTGATCGCTCACCCCAAGTCCTGAGGCGGCTCGGACGCCGGTCACCTGCGGCGAGTAGGTCGGCCCGGGGCGGGAAGTGCCGATAGAGGGTCGCGATGCCGACGCCTGCCCGTCGTGCCGTCTCGTCCAGCGCCGTTGCGCGCGCGACCGGTTGTCATGCCGCCTGCTGTCCCGATTACCTGAGATGGGGAAGTCCCATGGGAAGTGGAGGATGCCATGCCCCTGACCGTGGAGGACCGGCTGGCCATCGCCGACCTGATCAATCGCCACGGGCACCTGACGGACAGCGGCGATCTTGACGCCTTGCACGAGCTGTTCGTCCCCGATGTGATCTATGACGTCACCGATCTCGGCGGCCAGGTGCTGACCGGGCTCGCGGCGGTGCGGGAGGCCGCGCTCGCCCTGGGTGAGGCCAACCCGGTCGCTCATCACGTCACCAACATCGTCCTCACCGAGGCGGCCGACGGCCGGGTGCACGCGCAGTCGAAGGGCCTCGGCGTCAAGAGCGACGGCACCACGGGCAGCGTGACGTACCAGGACACGGTGGTGCGCGGCGACGACGGCTGGAGGATCGCTCATCGCACTGTCCGCGCCCGGCGAGTGCCCTTGACGCCCTGATGCGGCGTCCAGGCCGTGGCGTGAACGCCCCGGACTGACGGCGTACGACGACCTGGTGGCCCGGGCGGGCATCGGCGATGCTGGGACGCGTGGAGTACGTGTCCAGAGTGCCGCGACCGCCGCTGACCGAGCTGATCGACGACCTCTACTACCTGGAGGGTGCGCCGCCGTACGCCCGGCTGACGCTGCCGCCCGCGCCGTCGGCGTTGCTCATCGTCAACCTCGGGGCGCCGTTCCGCATCCGCGCCGGCACCGACATCGAGACGGCCGAGTACGCCGACGGCTGCGTGGTCACCATGCCCACCCGCGCCTTCGAGTTCGGCTATCCGCCGGAAACCCGGTCCGTCGGCGTGCACGTCAAGCCGTGGGGGCTGGCGCCGTTCCTGCCGATGCCCGCGGCCGAGCTGTGTGACCGGCCGGTGACGGTCGAGCAGGTTTGGGGCCGGCCCGCCGTTGCCGAGCTGCGAGACCGGCTGGCCACGGCGGACGGGCCGCACGAGATGCTGACGCTGCTCGAGGAGGAGCTGATGCGACGGCTGTGCGAGACCGCCGGCCTGGGGCTGGTCCGCCATACGAGCAGCGTCATCGCGGCGACCAGCGGGGCGGTGGCGATCGGCGACCTGAGCGTGGCAGCCGGTGTCAGCAGCACCCATCTGGCACAGCGGTTCAAGGAGCTCATCGGCGTCACGCCGAAGCGGCTGGCCCGCACCTACCGCTTCACCGCCACCGTGTTCTCGATCAACCCCGCCGGACCGATCGACTGGGGCGACCTCGCCGGTGGCGCAGGCTACTTCGACCAGGCCCACTTCGGCCACGAGTTCCGGGCGTTCACCGGGCTCACGCCCACCCGGTACGTCGAAGTCCGGCGGCGGTTCCTGCGCGAACATCCCGGGCACGCGCTGGACGGCTGGCCGCTGCCGGCCGATTGATTTCTTACAAGAGCGACAGCTCCCGACACGCTAATTTGGGGCACCCCGAAGCAGAGGAGAGCCCCGTGGGCAAAGTAGTCATGTACAGCTCGGTGTCGGTGGACGGCTTCATCGCGGACGAGAACGACCAGCCCGGACCGCTCTTCGACTGGTTGCTCAGCGGTGACGTCCCGTTGGACGAGAGCGGCGAGCTGAAGGTGTCGCGAACGTCCTACGACTACACCCGGGCGTACTGGGACCAGATCGGGGTGACAATCGCCGGCCGCCACGTCTTCGACCTGACGGACGGCTGGGACGGGAAGCCTCCGAGCGGGATCGACCACGTCGTCGTCGTGACGCACCGGCCGATGCCCGAGGGCTGGGACCCCGAGGCGCCGTTTCACTTCGTCGGCGGTGTCGAGGCAGCCGTGGCCAAGGCGCAGGAGCTTGCGGGTGACCGCATGGTCGAGGTCGCCGCCGGCGACGTCGGTGGCCAGGTGCTTGCCGCGGGCCTGGTCGACGAGGTGCGCATGGACGTCGTACCCGTCGTGTTCGGGTCCGGCAAGCGCTACTTCGGGTCGGTCCACGCGCAGCACCTGTTGGAGGATCCTGATGTGATGATTCAGGGCAACCGGGTCCTTCACCTGCGCTACCGGGTGCGCCGATGACCGCTCTCCCCGACGGGTATAGCGTCTGACACCCGAAGGTGATCACGAAGGGTGCCGGCCGTTGGAATCTCACGACGAGCGTGTCAGCAGATACAGCGATGTGGCGAGCGCGCTGGCGTTGCACAGTGACCGGCAGCTCAGCGAGTCCCTGGAGCAGGCGCAGACTCTGGGCACGGGGATCGGTGGCACATCGGTGCTGTTGACCGTCGACGGCGTGCCGGTCTTCGCCAAGCGCATCCCCCTGACCGACCTGGAGCGCCGCCCGGGCAACGTGATGTCCACCGCGAACCTGTTCGGGCTGCCTCCGTTCTGCCATTACGGAATCGCCGCCATCGGCGCGCCGGGCTTCGGCGCCTGGCGTGAACTCGCGGCCAACGTCATGACGACCAACTGGGTGCTGGCCGGGCGCAGTGCGGCCTTTCCGCTGCTGTATCACTGGCGGGTGCTGCCGGGAGCGCCGCCACCCACCGATGAGCACGCCGACGTCGAGGCTGCCGTGCGGTACTGGGATGGATCACCAGGGGTAGGGGACCGTCTTCAAGCCCTTGCCCGCGCCTCGGCCGGCATCGTGCTGTTCCAGGAGTTCATCCCGTACAACCTCAATGACTGGCTCGTCGCTCAGCTCACCGCCGGCCAGGACGCCGCGTCAGCGGTGAGCGCCATGATCGAGTCGTGCCTGCTCACCGATGTGGCCTTCATGAACGGCCAGGGGTTGATGCACTTCGACGGCCACTTCGGCAACATCCTGACCGACGGTGAACGCCTCTACATCGCCGACCTCGGGCTGGCGACCTCCTCCCGGTTCGACCTGTCCAAGCAGGAGATCGATTTCCTCGACCGCAACCGGACCCACGACATCGCGTACGCGATGACGCGGCTGGTCAACTGGCTCGTCATCCACGCCTGCGGGGTGCAGGAGAACGGCATACCGGCACAACGCAACGCCTACATTCGCGCGTGCGCGGACGGCGCGGACCCTGCCGGCGCCTCGCCGCCCGTAGCGGCGGTGATCCGCCGGTACGCCCCCGTGGCGGCGGCCATGAACGACTTCTACTGGGACCTGTACGGCACCGCTCGGACGACGCCGTACCCGACCGAGAAAATCGAACGCGCCATGAGCGCCCTGCACTGATGTGCGAACGATCGACGAGGGCCTCAGTCGAGGGACAGCCCCGCGGCCGGAGTCACCCGGGCGGCCCGGCGTGCGGGCAGAACAGCGGCGAGGAGTCCGGCCAGGGCGGCGATGAGGACGACGACGCCGAGCGACAGCCAGGGGACGCGCATGGTGGCGTCGCCGAGGGCCCGCGTCACGAACGTCTCGTAACCGACCCACGCGAACCCGACGCCGATCACGGTGCCGAGCAGGGTGGCCACCACCGACAGCAGCACCGCCTCGGCCGCCAGCATCCGCCGCAGCTGCCCTCGGGTGAGCCCGAGCGCGCGCAACATCGCGTGTTCGCGGGCGCGTTCGAGTACGGAGAGCCCCAGGGTGTTCGAGACCCCGATCAGGGCAATCACGACGGCGACGCCGAGCAGACCGAGCGCTGACCAGGTGTAGATCCCCAGCTGTTGGTCCAGCGACGCCCAGGTCCGCAGCCCGTTCTCGATCTTCGCGCCGACCGGATCCGCCAGGATCACGACCAGGAGGGGGGACGAGCACCGGCCCGAACAGGAGCACGCCGGCGAACACCGATCCTCCGCCGGCCAGCATGAGCGCCGTACTGTCCTGGATCATCGCCACGCCGAGCAGGACCGACCCGATGACCAGGAGGAGCGCGGCGAGCGCCGGCCGCACCAAGCCGGCCGCCGTGTGGACGTCAGTCCGGGCGCAGCGCCGCCAGCGGGCTCACCCGGACCACACGCCGGGTCGGCAACCAGGACGCGACCATGGTGACCATCAGGCCGACGGCGAACCCTCCCAGCAGCCAGAGCGTGGGCAGCTCGGCGGCGCCCATCGGGACGGTGGGCGCGAGGGCGTCGATCAGGGCGATCAGACCGTAGCCGAGACCGACGCCGACCAGGGTCCCGGTCAGCGACGCGAGCACCCCGACGGCGGCCGCCTCGCGGCGTACCGAACGCACCACCTGCCGCCGGGTCGCGCCGATGCAGCGCAACAGCGCGACGTCGCGGAGTCGTTGCGCGAACAGGATGGAGAACGTGTTCGCGATGACCAGGACCGAGACGAAGAGCGCGACGCCGGCGAACAACAGCAGCATCACCGACAAGCTGTCCACCCTGTTCTGGACATGGGTCAGCCGCTCCGCGGCGAAACCCTCCGGCGACTGTGCCTTCGCGCCTTCCGGGAGCCGGCCCACCTCCCCGCGCACCGCCACCGAGCCCAGATGCAGCTTCGCGCCACTGCAACAACTGCGGCCAGGTGACGTACAGCGATGCCTGGGCCGGGGGCGAGGGCGACTCCACGAGACCGACCACGCGTACGTCGGTCGCGGCGGCGCCCTCGCCGATCCGGAGCCGGTCGCCGACCGCGATGTCCTCAGCCAGGGCGGCGTACACGTCCACCACCGCCTCGCCGGTGCGTGCCGGGAAGCGGCCCGAGCTGAGCTCCTGCCAGCGCCACTCCTGCGAGGTGGCGATCGGCCCCACGGTCGTTCCGGAGAGCTGCCGGCCGCCCGCGCGCGGCGAACTCGTCGACCGCCTCCACGCCGTCAACACCCGGGCGATCGACCTCACTGAGGCGTTGCTCCTGCTCAGCCGCGCCGACCAACGGACCTTCACCCGAGTGTCCGTCGACCTGTCCCTGATAGCGGAGGAAGCCACTGAAACGCTCCTCCCCCCTCGCAGAGAAACGCGGCCTCACCATCGAGGCCTCCGGCGACATCACCCCCGCCCTCGGCTCACACTCGCTCCTGCTGCAGATGACCACGAACCTCGTGCACAACGCGATCGTCCACAACCTGCCTGAACAGGGCACCGTATGGGTCACGACCAGCGTTCACGCCGAGACTGTGGAGCTCACCGTCGAGAACACCGGCGAGAAGCTCGCCCCGCCCCTGGTCTCCACGCTTGCAGAGCCGTTCCGGCGCGGCACCGAACGCGTACGCACCGACCACGCGGGTCTCGGCCTCGGCCTGGCCATCGTCAAAAGCATCGCCCAGGCACACGACGGAACCCTCACCCTCACCCCCCGCCCTGCAGGCGGTCTCCGCGTCACGGTGCACCTACCCGCCGCACCACCCCGTCCCGTGGATGCCTCAACCCCCGACATCCCTAGGGATGATCCCGTACGAGCACACTGGTGAGCCCGGATCCAAGTCAGGGTCATCCCGGATGGCAGGAAGTCCGCCCCCTGCGACGATGACCCGAATGCGCCCACGACAAAAGTCCCATCTCCATCGACACCTTCTACCGAGGGCGACCACCGTTCCGCCGGCGTCGTCACTGAGCCTGCCGGGCAGTCGAGAAGGGGCTGGTCCGGTCCGCCTCGCCCCTGCCAGGCGGAAAGCAGCGATCGTGGTACGGGGGACGCTGCGTGGACTGGATCGCTGAAGGCGTTCAGGCAGTGAGCGATCTCCCCTTCCCCCTGCTCGGGTTGGTCGCCGGAGCCATGGCGTTCGCCGAGTCGGGGTTGGGGGTCGGCTCGGTCGTCCCCGGCGAGACGGGCGTGCTGCTGCTGGGAGTCGCCGCTACCACCCCCGCGAGGTTCGCCGCCATGCTGCTGATCGTGGCGCTGGGGGTCACCGCCGGCGACCACGTCGGCTACCTGCTCGGACACCGGTACGCCGGTCGCATGCGCGACACCCGGGTGGTGCGACGGCTCGGCGTACGCCACTGGGATCGCGCGACCGCCGCGTTACACCGCCACGGCGCGACGGCGGTGTTCGCCACCCGGCTGGTTCCGATCGTCCGCACACTCACACCCGCGGCGGCCGGGGCCGCCCATGTCCCCTACAGCCGGTTCCTCCCGGCCTCACTGGCCGGCTCGTTGTTGTGGTCGGCGGTGTACGTCGGCCTGGGCGCGTTCGCCGGAGCCTCGGCCTCTCACCTGGAGGAACTCCTGGGACGTTTCTCATGGCTTCTTCTCGCACTCCTGGCACTGCTCGCCACGACCGCGACCTTACTGCGCCGCCGACGCCAAGCAGCCACAGGCCGCGAAGACGACGAGTCCAGCTGAGACGTCTTCCATCGATTCCTGCGGGGTGATCATCGTGGTTCGAGAGTCAGCGGCCGGGCACGGCTCGCTCCAACTCGACCAGGGCCACCGGGGGACCCTCCTCGAAGTGGTGGTCGTGGGTCCTGCCGGTCCCGGCGAAGCCGTTCTTGGCGTAGAAGCGGCGCGCTTGGGCCGAGTCCCGGAGCGTCCACAGATGCACGTCGTCGTACCCGGCGTCTCGCACGCGGTCCAAGACGGCCGTCAACAGGACCCTCGCGACGCCGCTGCCCCAGACGTCCGGGTGAGCGAAGAAGGTCTGGATCTCCGCGAGGCCGGGACGGGAAGTGGAGGCCCCGAACTTGGCGAAGGCCCCGGGCTGCTCGTTCAAGCACGCCAGCAAGATCGTGTCCACGCCCTCGGCCAGAACGCCGTGCCACTTGGTGCGCCGCTCCTCGACCCCGGCCGCGGCGACCTTCGGCGTGCAAAGCGGGCCATGCGACACGCCCCAGGACACGGCGTGGATCTCACCGAGAATGTCCCCATCACCGGGTTCCGCAGGGCGGACCGTGAACACATCAGGCATGGCGTCGACACTACTCATGCACCGCAGCTGCCCCGCGCCCGCCATGGTCGGCCGGCCTCGCGATGACCATAGGACGCGGCAGTACGGCGGCGACCGAACTGATCCATTCGCAAGCAGATCCGCCCCGCCCTTCAAGGACGCGCTTTGGCAATGGACCGCGTCTTTGGCTCTTGATACGAACGACAACCTTCGTCCCGGGCAGATCTTGAGGCAGGGACAATCAAGGCGTGAGACTACTGGTCACCTTCGTTGCCCTGGCATCGTTAACGTCCTGCGGGTACAGCGAGGGGCAACGCGTCACGCGTTCATTCGCCAAGATGGAGCAGGTCGCCCAGGCGATCGGGTCAGAAGGCAGCCTGACGAACCGGCCACTGGAGATCGGGGAGGTCGAGTTTCAAGCTGTCTATCGAGAAGGCGACCGCGTCTATTTCAAGGTGGGCGAGAACGGGCCCAGCGTGGACCCCTACGGCTACGTATGGAGCCCCGAGCGCGCGCCGGTCGATGACGCCAATCCAGCGGTCGCTTCGTCCTTCGAGCACATCCAGGGTCCTTGGTATCGCTGGAGTGACAGCTACTGACCTGAACCAACGCCCGAGGCTTAGACACTCAGAAGCCCCTCAAGATCCCTTGAGGGGCTTCTGACCTGGGAGCCGCCTTGGGGATTCGAACCCCAGACCCCTTCATTACGAGTGAAGTGCTCTGGCCGACTGAGCTAAGGCGGCGTGCATGTGCAGCGGGAAAGAGTCTACAGGAGCCAGAGGGGTTCTCGCTCCCATCGATCCGCCGATGCCAGGACAGATCCTCCACCATCGGATGCCGCCGCTGCCACCGGATATCCGGCCTCCGCCTCCACCGTCGCTGGGCCGGGTGATGTGACCAGCAGGTTCGCAGGCGGTCGGCTTGGTCCGCTGGAGCCCGAGGGTTCGAGCAGGGGCCCGTCGTTCCATGAGCCGGGTGGTGCCGGGACGAGTCGCGGCCGGCTCGATGCAAGCCTCCCAACCAGTTCGTTCCCTCTTTCGAGGAGAGGGGTTGGAGCAGGTCGGGATGCCGGGGCTAGTCGGAGCCGTACATCTTGTCGTGCTGGATGCGCGGTGAGCACACCGAGGCCGAGGGGCACGCGCACCTGCGTCCGCCGTCGTCGAGGCGGACCGTCACCGTGTCGGACGGCACGTTGTGGCCCAGCACCGTTCCGTCCCCCTGCGGGGTGCTCACGCGGCTTCCCGCCCGGGGCATTCTGTTGCGGGTCTCGACGTACAGCGGGTGCTCGTACTTCAGGCAGCACATCAGCCGCCCGCACGCCCCCGCGATCCGCAGCGGGTTGACGGGGAGGTCCTGGTCTTTGGCCATGCGTACGGACACCGGCTCGAAGTCCTTCAGGAACGTGGCGCAGCACAGGTCGCGCCCGCAGGGCCCGATGCCGCCCTGGAGGCGCGCCTCGTCGCGCGGCCCGATCTGGCGCAGCTCGACCCTGGCCCGGAGGTTGCGGGCCAGGTCGCGGACGAGGGCGCGGAAGTCGACGCGGTGCGGCGCCGAGAAGTACACCGTGTAGACGTTGTCCTGGTCGAGGTAGTCGATGCCGACGACCTTCATCGGCAGCTCATGCCGCTTGATCAGCCGCTTGGCGACGCTGCGCGCCTCCGCCCGGCGGCGTTTGTTGGACTCGTCGCGGGCGAGGTGCTCCTCACCCGCGAGCCCGGCGCACACCGGCAGCCCGTCGATGTCCTCGCTGCTCCATTGCGGCGCCCACACGCACTCCGCGACCTCAGGACCGGAGTCCGTGGGCACGAGCACCTTGTCGCCCACCTTGGGGGTGTGCTCGCCGGGATCGAGGTAGTAGAGCCTCCCATAACGGGTGAAGCTCACAGCCATGATCATTCCCATGGGCTCGAAGCTCGCCTCCTGACCGGACTTCGGGGGTAAGTGTCGGCCTCCTTCGCCACACTACGTGGGTCCGCGCGAAAGGAGCAGGGTGGCGGCCGATCACTTGTCGCCGGTGCATACCTTGTCGTCCTCCAGGAACACACCGAAACGGCCGGCCAGCGCAAGATCGAACAGGCACGGAGAGTAGACGACCCTGCCCACTCCTGGCTGTCGTCTCAGTTCCTTGACCACGTCGCCTTCTGCGGACTCCTCCTTGAGTTCGATCCTGAACACCTCCGGCATGTCCGCCACTTTGGTCGCCGCCAGCAACCTCTCGTTGTCCGCGTACTCGCTCCGGAAGTTCTCGTACACCGTCTTACGGTCCTCGAAGACGTACGACTTCACCTCGGGCATCTCATCGATCTTCGCGCGGATGGCCTTTCGCTGGGCCATCGTCGTCTCCTTGCCCTCCTTGGTGATCCACTGGTCGCCGTTGTCGCGGGTCTCATGCTCCGCACCGCATTCGGGCACGGCCGAGTCCTTGTTGCACAGGAAGACGCTGATGTCCGCTGTCGAGCTCGGTTCCCACTTGGCTGCGGCGCCGAGGTCCGCGATGTTCTGGATCCCGGCCACCCCTCGAAGGGACTTGTCCAGCTGGACCGGATCGGCTCCCGGCCTCGTCTTCAGCCGGAACGAGGGGGGCAGGTCGGCGATCTTCACCTCGTCCAGCAGCTTCCGGTTGTGGGCGAAAGTCTTGCGGAAGCCTTCGTAGGCGGTCGCCTGGTCGATGAAGGCGACCGTCTCGACCTGCGGCAGTCCCTTCAGCCTGATCTCGAGCGCCTTCGTCTGCGAAGGCGTGATGGCGCGGCCCTGACACGACGGCCCAGGAGACGCCGGTGTGCAGAGGAACACGGCCATCTCCGTCGGTGGCGATGGCGGGCTCGCCACCACTGCTCGATCCTCGTTGCCGGGGCCGCCCAGCCCCACGGCGACCGTCGCCCCGGCCACCACCACGACCCCCGCCGCCGCCAGGAGCCGGAAATCCACCTGAAAACGGCGTCGTTCGGGCGCCCGCAGGGGGCGCAGCGCGCTCTCGTCGAGGCTCGCCCCGGCCTCGGCAAGCGCCTCACGGAGGCGGTCTTCCACCGGGCTGCTCATGCGTCCTCCCCAAGTGCTCGGGCGAGGGCGGCCAGCCCTCGTGCGATCGTGGATCTGACCGTGCTCACGCCGACGCTCATGGTGTCGGCGATCTCCTGGTCGGACAGGTCGAAGTAGTAGCGCAGCGTCAGGGCCTCCCGCTGCCGGCGCGGCAGCTCGCGCAGCGCGCGCAGCACCTCGCGCCGCTCCTCGCCCAGCAGCACGGCGCTCTCCGCCGACCAGACAGGCGGTTCGTACGGCACCGCCCGCCGGAACACCGTCGCCCGCCTGCGCAGCACCGACCGGCATCCGTTGAGCACGGCGGAGCGCACGTAGGCCAGGGCCTTGTCGGCGTCGCGCATCCTGGCCCGGCCGGCGTGCGTGCGCGCGAACGCCTCCTGCACGACGTCTTCGGCGCTCGCCTGGTCGCCGACCATCAGGAGGGCCAGGCGCACGAGGCCGACGTGATGCTCGGCGAAGATCGACGCTATGTCGACGCGCTCGCGCGCCAGGGCTTCGCGCTGGGTGAGTAGCTCGACTTCCACGTACCAGAGACGCCCGCCGGCCGGATCTGCTGCTCGAAAACGCTGAGAAATCTTCAGGAACGCAGAGCCAGCATCATCGCCTCGACGGCGATCTGCGGGTTGACGTTCGCCGCCAGCCGCTCGCGGCACTGCATGATCGCGTCGATCCGGCGCAACGTCTCCTCGGGGGTGGAGGACCTGGCCAGCTGGTCGAGCTCGAAGCGGAGGTCGTCGTTGGCCAGCTCGACCGCCGCCCCGAACTGCATCGCCAGCACGTCGCGGTAGTACGACACCAGCTCCAGCAGCGCCGCGTCGAGCGAGTCGCGCTTGAGCCGGGTGGCCCGCGACTTCTGCCGGTCCTCCAGCTCCTTCAGCGCCCCGGCGCCGCCGCGGACGAGGCCCCGGTTGAGCCCTTTGCCCGTGGAGCCCTCTCCGTACAGTTTGCGCAGCTCGGACGTCTCGTTCTCGTTGAGCGCGGCCGTGGCTGCGGCGGCTTCGTCCTCGGCCGTCTTCACCAGCCGCTCGGCGGCCGAGACGCACTCGCCGACGCCGGTCAGCGACCGCGGGATGGCCAGCACGGCCTCTCTGCGCCGCCTGACGTCCTCGTCGAGCGCCAGCGCCCGCGCCCGGCTGATGTGGCCCTGGGCGGCCCGCGCGGCGAACCTGGCGATGTCGGGCGGTACGTCGTCGCGGGTGGCCAGGACGTGGGCGACCGCCTCGGTGGCGGGGGTGGTCAGCGTGACGAGCCGACACCGCGACCTGATGGTGATCATGAGGTCGTCGGGCGAGGGCGAGCACAGCAGCCACACCGTACGCGGCGGCGGCTCCTCGATGGCCTTGAGCAGGGCGTTGGCGGCGGCCTCCGTGGCCCGGTCGGCGTCCTCGAACAAGATGACCCGCCACCGCCCCTGCGTCGGCGCGCCCGCCGCCCGCAGGATCAGCTCGCGCGTCTGCCGGACGCCGTAGGACAGACCCTCCGGACGTACGGTCTCCAGGTCGGGGTGGGAGCCGACGAGCACCTGGTGACACTGGTCGCAGTGGCCGCAGCCGCCGTCGGGGCACATCAGCGCCGCGGCGAAGGCGCGCGCGGCCGCTTCCCGGCCGGAGCCCGGCGGGCCGGTGAACAACCAGGCGTGCGTCATGCCGGCGCCCCGCCCGCCCGCGACGAC
>NZ_POUD01000182.1 GCF_003236395.1 Nonomuraea aridisoli
GTCCTCCCAGGTGTAGATCGCGACGAGCCCCTCGACGTCGAGGGCGGCCGTGACGTCGACGTCGCGGATGCGGGCGTGCGCGTGCGGCGAGCGCACGAACGCCGCCGCCAGCGCGTCGCGGCCCAGGTCGTCGAGGTAGCGGCCCTGACCGGTGAGCAGCCGCGGATCCTCCCGCCGCTGCACCGGCTCGCCGAACAACCGCGTCGTCATGCCGCCTCCCCCCGCACGGGCTCGCGGACCGGCCCCGCCCCGCGCCGCCGCCTGGACGGCCGTCTCTCTCTCATGATTCCTCCGCCAGCAGTTCGGCGGCGCGGTGGACGGCCTTGATGATGTTCTGGTAGCCGGTGCAGCGGCACAGGTTGCCCGAGATGCCCTCCAGCACCTCCTCCTCCGTCGGCGCCGGGTTCTCCGCCAGCAGGGCGGTCACCGTGCACAGGAAGCCCGGCGTGCAGAAGCCGCACTGCAGCCCGTGGCACTCGGCGAAGGCGCGCTGCACCGGCGACAGCCGGCCGTCCCCGGGCGCGAGGCCCTCCACGGTGGTGATCTCGGCGCCGTCCACGGTCACCGCGAACGTCAGGCACGAGCGCACCGGCCGGCCCTCCAACAGCACGGTGCAGCAGCCGCAGACGCCGTGCTCGCAGCCGACGTGGGTGCCGGTGAGGCCGAGGTCGTGCCGCAGGCAGTCGGACAGCAGCCGCCGCGCGGGCACGCGGACCCGCCGGGCGGCGCCGTTCACGATCAGGGTGATCTCATGCTCCACGAGCCGCCCCTTCCCGCGCCGCGTCGCACAGCGCCCGCTCGGCCAGCACGCCCACCAGGTGACGGCGGTAGGCGGCGGAGGCGTGGATGTCGTCCTCGGGCTGGGCCGCGTCGCGGACGAGCGCCGCCGCGCCCGCCCAGCCGGCCTCCTCGGGCGCCCGCCCAGCGCACGCCTCGCCCACGTCCACCACGACGGGCACGGGCCCGACGCCGACGCAGGCGGCGCGGGCGGCGGTCACCAGGCCGCCGTCCACGGTGACCACGGCGCAGACCCCGGCCAGCGCGTAGTCGCCGTGCCGGCGCGCGACCTCCAGGAAGGCGCTCCCGCCGCCCGCAGGCAGCGCGGGGAAGAACGCCGAGACGGCCAGCTCGCCCGGCTCGACCGCCGACTCCATGGGGCCGGTGAAGAAGTCGCGGGCGCGCACCTCGCGGACGCGCACGCCGCCGTCCCAGCGGGCCAGCCGTACGCGGCCGTCCAGGACGGCGAGCACGGCGGGCAGCTCGGCGGCCGGGTCGGCGTGCACGAGGCTGCCCACGACGGTGCCGCGGTTGCGGATCACCGGGTGGGCGACCAGCTTGAGCGCCCGGGTGAGCAGCGGGTGGACCTCGGCGCGCTCGGCGTCCGCGTGCCGGACGGTCGCGCCGACCAGGACGCCGTCACCGGAGCGCTCCAGGGCGTCGAGCCCGGCCACCCGGTTGATGTCCACCAGGTGGCCGGGCGCGGCCAGGCGCATGTTGAGCATGGGGATGAGGCTCTGCCCGCCGGCCAGCACCTTCCCGCGCACCGCCGCGAGCGTCCGCAACGCCTCGCCGAGGTCGCGGGGCGCGTGGTAGTCGAACGGCGGCGGCTTCACCCGGCACTGCTCCCGGCACTGCTCTCGGCACTGCTCTCTGTGCTGCTCCCGGTGCTGTTCCCGGCACTGCTCCCGGTCCCGGTCGCGGCCGGCTCGGGGGTGCGCCCGGCGATGGCGCGCAGCAGGTGGTATCCGCCCAGCACCACGACGGTGCCGAGCGCGATGCCCTCCAGCGGGAAGTCTCCGCCGACGAAGTGCGTCACAGGTCCGATGGCGAGGATGATGCCCGCTCCGATGGGAACCATGTTCACCGGGTCGGCGAAGTTCACTCTGTTCTCGATCCAGATCTTGGCGCCGAGCAAGCCGATCATGCCGTAGAGGATCACGGTGACGCCGCCGAGCACGCCGCCGGGGGTGGCCGCGACCAGCGCGCCGAACTTGGGGCAGAGCCCGAACAGGATCGCGATCATCGCCGCGATGTAGTACGCGGCCGTCGAGTAGACCTTGGTGGCGGCCATGACGCCGATGTTCTCGGCGTAGGTGGTGGTGGGCGAGCCGCCGACGGCGCTGGTGACCATGGTGGCGGCGCCGTCGGCGATGACGGCGCGGCCCACGTACGGGTCCACGTCGGCGCCGGTCATCTCCCCCACGGCCTTGACGTGGCCGATGTTCTCGGCGATGAGCGCGATCACCGCGGGCAGCACCAGCAGCACGGCGGAGGTGCGGAAGTCGGGCGCGTGGAAGTCCGGCAGCCCGAACCAGGGTGCGGAGGCCACGGAGTCGAAGCTCACCCGCTCGTGCGGGAACGGCGTCGCCACGCAGTACGTGCCCTCGGCCGTGCAGGGGTTGCCGGCCGCGTCGCGCAGGTTGGCCCCGGGCAGCACGGAGGTGATCGGCCCGGCCGTCCGGTCCAGCACCCACGACAGGACGAACCCGGCGACCAGCCCGACGAGCACGCCGATCCGCCCGATGAACCCCTTGAACAGCACGATCACCACGAACGTGACGAGCATCGTGACGAGCGCGACCCACTGGTCCTGCCCCCAGTAGACGTCCGCCACCACGTACGCCAGCCCGAACCCGATGAGCATCACGACCGCGCCGGTGACGACGGGCGGGAAGATGCGGTGGATGATCTGCACGCCGAGGAAGTGGATGGCGAGGCCGGCCAGCGCCAGCACGAACCCGGCGACCAGGATCGCGCCCGTCACGACGGCGTCCGCGCCCGCGGTGTCGCCGCCCGCCGCCGCCCTGATGGCGAACACGCCGCCCACGAACGAGGCGCTGGTGCCCAGGTAGCTGGGCACCTTCCCCTTCACGATGAGCAGGAAGAGGATCGTCGCGACGCCGGACATCATCACGGCCACGTTCGGGTCGAGCCCCATCACCAGGGGGAAGACGAACGTCGCGCCGAACATCGCGATCACGTGCTGCGCGCCGAAGCCCACCATGCGGGGCCAGCTCAGCCGCTCGTCGGGCCTGACCACCTCGTCGGGAGCCAGGTGCTTGCCGTCACCGTGCTTGGTCCACCCTGCAACCATGAGAGCCCTCTCGGCGGCACGTTCCGTTGCGGGCACATTAGGCCCGGCGGCACGCGCCCACACGGGCATGATCTGCCAAATCTGACCCGCCGGTCAGAGAGAACCTCGCGCACACCAAGATCGGCCCCGTGTGAGGGCGGCTAGTGCACGACCGTCTCCCGCCGGGCGGCGCGCAGCAGGTGGTATCCGGCCAGCAGGACGATCGTGCCGAGCGCGATGCCGCTGAGCGAGAACGTGCCGGTGACGGGGAACGCGACCGGCCCGATGGCGCAGATGATGCCGGCGCCGATGGGCACCAGGTTCACCGGCGAGGCCATGTCGACCCGGTTCTCGATCCAGATGCGGGCGCCGAGCAGGCCGATCATGCCGTACAGGATGGTCGTCACGCCGCCGAGCACGCCGTCGGGGGTGGCCGCGATGAGCGCGCCGAACTTGGGGCAGAGCCCGAACAGGATCGCGATGACGGCGGCGACGTAGTACGCGGCCGTCGAGTAGACCTTGGTGGCCGCCATGACGCCGATGTTCTCGGCGTAGGTGGTGGTGGCGGGGCCGCCGACGGAGGTGGCCACGACGGTGCCGACGCCGTCGGCCATCACCGCCCGGCCAATGTAGGCGTCGACGTCGTTGCCGGTCATCTCGCCCACGGCCTTGACGTGGCCGACGTTCTCGGCGATGAGGGCGATCACCACGGGCAGCACGAGCACGATCGCCGAGGCCTCGAACACGGGGCCGTGGAAGGACGGCAGGCCGATCCAGTCGGCCTGCGCCACGGCCTGCAGGTCGACGCGGAAGTGCTCGGTGATCCGGCCGGTGTCGTCGGGCGCGGTGATCGGGCCGCCGAGCAGGTCCCACGCCCACGACAGCAGGAAGCCGAAGACCAGCCCGAGCAGCACGCCGATGCGGCCGAGGAAGCCGCGGAACAACCCGATGAACACGAACGTGGCCGCCATCGTCAGCAGCGCCACCCACGGGTCCTTCGGCCAGTAGACGTCGGCCGCGACGTACGCCATGCCGAACCCGATGAGCATCACCACACCGCCGGTGACGACGGGCGGGAAGACCTTGTGCAGGATGCCGACGCCGAGCCGGTGGATGGCGTACCCGCACAGCGCGAGCACGACGCCGACGGCGAGCAGCGCGCCGGTGACGGTGGCGTCGCCGCCCCCGGCCGCCCTGATCGCGGCCACGGCCCCCACGAACGAGGCGCTGGAGCCCACGTAGCTGGGCACCTTGCCCTTCACGATGAGCAGGAAGAGGATCGTCGCGACGCCGGACATCATCACGGCGAGGTTGGCGTCGAGCCCCATGACGAGCGGGAAGACGAAGGTCGCCCCGAACATCGCGATGACGTGCTGGGCTCCGATCCCGACCATCCGGGGCCAGCTCAGCCGCTCGTCCGGCTTGACCACCTCACCGGGCGTCAGGTGCTTCCCGTCGCCGTGCAGCTTCCATCCCAACGCCACGCCCACACCTCTGTCTCCCCGCCTGACCAGCGGGGTCGTGCCCCTTGATATGTCGCAGAGCACAATAGAGCCTCGTGCGGGATGCTCCGCGCGCGGGGATCACCGCACGCTGATGGAGAAGCCCTCTCCGCTGACGACCTGACCGGCCCTGATCTTCGCCGTCTTGCGCAGCTCGACCTCGCCGTCGACCAGCACCATGCCGGCGGCGACGAGCTGCTTGGCCATGCCGCCGGTCTCGGTGACGCCGCAGTATTTCAGCAGGTCGCACAGCGGGATGTAGTCGGAGCTCAGTTCGAAGTCCACCCGCTCACCCTAGTGCTGCCACCACATGGACTCGCCGCCACCGCCGCGACCACACCGGCCAGGCCCGGGCGGGCTCAAGCGGACGGCGTGACCGGGGGCCGCAGGCCGAGCCACTGCTCGGCGTCCCAGGCATGGAACCGTTCCACCTCGGTGAACCCCAGCTTGGCCGCGAGGCGCATCGAGCCGACGTTGGCGGTCTGGGTGGTGAGCACCACCGGCTCGCCGGGAAGGACGCCGTCGAACCAGTCGAGTGCCGCCGCGCACGCCTCGGTGGCGTAGCCGGATCCCCACGCCCGCGGCAGGAACAGGTAACCGAGATCGGCCTTCCCCACGGCGGCCGGGCGACGGTGCCCGGTCGCCCTCCTGAGCAGGACCTGGCCGATCATCGCCCCGTCGAGCTCGACGACGAAACTCCCGGGCCGCCGCTCGGGCGCCTCGGGCATCTCGCGCTCGTCACGCGGCCGGGGGCCGCCGAGGTAGGTGTGCACCTCCGGCGAGGCCAGCAGCTCGATGAACGCCGAACGGTCCCGGGCCTCGGACTCACGCAGCACGAGCCTCTCGGTCCGGATCGGTTCAGTGGGCCAGGCGACGGGTCCGAGCTCAGTCATGCCGGCCAGCTAATCAGCAGGGCTCGGCGGTGATCAACCCACCGGCCGGAGCCCGGCACGCCGCCGGCTCGGCGGACCTACGTGGTCACCGCGCTAGATGCCCCGCATGCGCAGCACGTGCAGGGCCAGGGTCAGGTTGAGCCTCAGGTGCGGGTCCTCGGTGAAGGAGCCGAGCATGCGCTCCAGCTTGCCGATGCGGTAGCGCAGGGTGTTGTAGTGGAAGTGCAGGCGGCGGGCCGTCTCGGCCACGTTGAGGTTCGTCTCCAGCAGCACCTGGAGGGTGCGGCGCAGGTCGGCGTGGTCGGCGTCGTCGTCACCGGCCAGCGGGCCGAGCGTCTCGCGGACGAACGCGTGCAGCTCGTCGGTGTCGCTGACCAGGGACAGCAGCCGGTAGACGCCGAGCTGGTCGAAGTGGGCCACCGCGCCGGAGCCGTGCAACTGGCGGCCGACCCTGGCCGCCTTGAGCGCCTGCGCGTACGCCTCCGGCAGCGTCTCCGCCCCCGGGCAGGGCCGCGAGGCGCCGGTGGAGAACGTGGCGGGCGGCACGTCGGCGAACGCGGCGGCGGCGTCCTTGGCCAGGCGGGCGCCGTCGACGCCGGCGTCCACGACGGCCACCACCTCGTGCGAGAACCCGGCCACCGCGCCGCGCGGGTCGTGCCGCCTGATCGCGGCCGTCCAGCTCGCCACCAGCCGATCCTGGGCGCTGCGCTCGTCGCCGACGGGGTCGAGCTCGGCCACCAGCACGGTCACCGGCCGCGCCAGGTCCCACCCGAACGCGCTCGCCCGCGCGGTGACCCGCTCCGCGGTGCCGGCCCGGCCGGTGAGCACGTCGCGCAGGAAGTCGGCGCGGTACTTGCTCTCGACGGCGTTGACCGCCTCCTGCCGGGTGATGACGAGCGCGGCGACGGTGGCGGCCCGCTCCAGGATGCCGACGTCGCCGTCGCCGATCGTCCCCGACGGGCTGTAGGCGACGATCCGGCCGTGGTGGTGCCCTCCGGCCAGCACGGGCGCCGACGCGAACACCCGCCCCCGCCTCGCGGGCTGCCGCACGGGCTCGTCGTCGCGGTCCTCGGAGCCGTGCGACGGAGGCGGGCCTTCGTGGGAGATCGACTCACGCAGGACGGCGACGTGCTCGGCCGGGCCGGCGCCGGCCAGCACCCGGCCCGAGCCGTCCACGGCCGCCACCGCCACGTCGAGCAGCTGCGCCACCTCGGCGGCGACCTCGTGCAGCCCGCCCCCGGCCAGCACCACGTGCACCAGCGCCCGGTGCGCCTCCTCGGCCCTGGCCAGCACGGCGGCCTGGCGGTTGAGGATGTCGGTCAGCACCTGGTTGAGGATGTCGTCGAAGCCGACGTCGTTGGGCAGCAGGATGAGCGGGAACCCGAGCCGGTCGGCCTGCGCCACCATCTCGGCGGGCAGCTCGTCCACGTACCGGCCGAGTTTGATCGCCAGCGCGGCGAGTCCGCGCTCGTCGAGGTCGGCGACCAGCCTGCCGAGCGACTGGGGCGTGTTGCGCAGCGGGTAGCCGGTGGTGAGCAGCAGCTCGTGCGGCTTGACCCAGGCGAGGACGTCGGGCACCTCCATCACGTTCAGCCGCTGCACGATGCGGCTCAGCCCGCCCTCCCCCGCGATCAGCCGGGCCTGCGCAAGCGACGAGACGCCGAGCACCTCCCCGACGGACACGCCGTGGATGATCGTGCCGGTGCTGGAGAGGCGGATGGGGGGCTCCATGGGCTGATTGTGACGCCGATGTCGTCTGTCAGGAAGAGCCAACCTTCCCGCTGACTGTTGGCAAATTTCTCCGTACGGAGGGTTCGCGGACCGTTCTACGGTCAGGTCCAAGGTCGGTTGGGGAGGTCCGTTGACCGTCGGTACTCATGCGCGGCGTGCCCGCGTCCGCGTCACGGGCGCGGCCAGCGTGGCGGTACGACCCGTCCTGGAGGCGCAGCGCCGTCCCGCCCGCGTGCTCGCGGTGTTCCCGCAAGGGGTGTACCTGGAGGTCAGGACCGACCTGGAGCCCTCGGTGATCGCCGTCATCACGGGCGAGGCCGTCCGGCTGCCCAACTCCGTGCTACTGGGAGCGCCGCTGCCGCCCGTCGCGGTGGGCGACGACGCCTCGGTGGGCGACCGGGTGGTCGAGGTGGGGCCGCTGACCCTCGGCGTACGCCGCTGGTGGGATCCGGCGCCGCCGCTGGGGCCGCTGGACCCGGCCGCGCTCGCCGGCGCCGCCGCCCCGCTGACCGACCCGCCGAACCCGGGACTGGCCGGGAACGGCACGGTCGGGCTGCTCGCGAGCAGTTGCGCGGAGGGCTGGCTGCTGGGCGCGGTGACCGCGGCCGAGCAGCTCGTCGGTCTCGGGCCCGGGCTGACGCCGAGCGGCGACGACGTGCTGGCCGGGCTGCTGGTGACGCTGCGGCACCTCGGCGCGGCGACGGGCGCGGAGCGGGCGGTGCGGCTGGCCGGATGGCTCGCGGCGACCGTCACGTACGACGCGCGCACCCGTACGACGCCGATCTCGGCCACGCTCCTGCACTGCGCGGCGCACGGCGCGGCCAGCCCGGAGGTGACCGCGGTGCTGCGCGGCCTCGCCGGCCGGCAGGCGCTGCGGCCGGCGCTGCGCCGCCTGCACCGGCTCGGCCACACCTCCGGCTCCGACCTGGCCCAGGGCATCGCCATCGGCGTCACCGCGGTCCTCGCCCTCGGCGACCCCCGCCCGCCCGGGAGGAAAGCGGCGAGCGGCGCCCCGGCTCTGGGAGGAACGCATGAGTGACACCCCGGCGGCCGTGGTCGTGCGGCGGGGGGCGTACCACGACTCGGTCGCGCTCATGCGGGTCAGCCGCGCCCTGTCCGGCCTGCCCGGCGTCGAGGCGGCCATGGTCGCGATGGGCACCGAGCTCAACGTCACGATCCTGCGCGAGCTGGGCTTCACCGTCCCGGAGGCGGGCCCCGGCGATCTGCTCGTCGCGGTGCGCGCGCACGACCCCGGCGCCGCCGTCGAGGAGGCCGAACGCCAGCTCGCCACCGCCCACCGGCCGCAGGCCGCAGCGCGGGAGCAGCCGCCGCGCACCACCCGCTCGGCCGCCGCCGCGGCGGACGCCGGCCTCGTGCTCGTCTCGACCCCCGGCGAGTACGCGTTCCTGGAGGCGTACGACGCCGTCGAGGCCGGGCTGCCGGTGATGATCTTCAGCGACGGCGTGCCGGTGGAGCGGGAGCGGCAGCTGAAGGAGCTGGCCGAGGCCAGGGACGTGCTCGTGATGGGCCCCGACTGCGGCACCGCCGTCATCGCCGGCGCCGGCCTGGGCTTCGCGAACGTGCTCACCCCCGGCCCCGCCGGCGTGGTCGCCGCCTCCGGCACCGGCGCGCAGCAGGTGACGTGCCTGCTCGACCGGGCGGGCGTCGGCGTCAGCCACGTGCTGGGCGTGGGCGGACGCGATCTGTCGGCCGAGGTCGGCGGCCTGTCCACGATGCGGGCGCTGCGCATGCTGGACGACGACCCCGCCACCGAGCTGATCGTGCTCGTCTCCAAGCCGCCCGCCCCCGAGGTGGCGCGGGCGGTGCGCGAGTTGCCGCTGCGCACGCCGGTGGTGCCGGCGATGCTGCGCGAGGGCGGGCCCGACCTGACCGAGGCGGCCGAGCAGGCGCTGCGGCTGCTCGGCCGGCCGGTGCCCGAGTGGCCGTCCTGGCCCGCCTGGCACCGGGCGCGCCCGGCGGCCGAGCGGATCAGGGGCGTCTACTCCGGCGGCACGCTCGCCACCGAGGCCGCCCTGATCACCGGCTCCCGCGACATCGTGGACTACGGCGACGACGCCTACACCCGCGGCCGCGCGCACCCGATGATCGACCCGACGTTGCGCGTGGAGGCGCTGGCCGCGGCCGCGGAGACCGACGTGGTGCTCATGGACGTCGTCCTCGGCCACGGCGCCGACCCCGACCCGGCCGCCTCCCTCGCCCACGCCGTCGCCCGCACCCCGGCGACCGTCGTCGTCGCCCTGATCGGCACCGACGGCGACCCGCAGGACCTGCACCGCCAGGCCGCCGCCTTCCGCGAGGCGGGCGCGGCGGTCTTCACCTCCAACGCCCAGGCCGCCCGCCACGCCAGGAGCCTGCTGTGACGCCACTCCCCAAGACCGCCCTGCTGGACGCGCCGCCGCACGTGATCACCGTGGGGGCGGGGCTGCTGGACGAGGCGCTGCGCGCGCAGGCCGTCCGCACGACCCCGGTCGACTGGCGTCCCCCGCTGCCCGGCACCGCCGAGGCCCTGGCCACGGTGCTCGCCGACCCGCGCCGTCAGGCCGCCAACGAACGCGCGGTGGGCCGGCTCCTGTCGGCCCGGCCGCACCTGACGGGCGTGCGCCGGGCCTCCGAGGTGCTGCCCGCGGGGACGTTCCTGCACGCGGGGCCGCCCATCACCTGGGAGCGCGCCTCAGGGCCGATGCGCGGCGCGCTGGTCGGCGCGATGTTGCTGGAGGGCCTGGCCGGCGACGAGCACGAGGCCGCAGACCGGCTGGCCGCGGGGGCCGTCGAGCTGCGCCCCTGTCACGAGCACGCCGCCGTCGGCCCGATGGCGGGCGTGGTGAGCCCGTCGATGTGGTTGTTCGAGGTGGACGACGCCGAGCACGGCGGCACCGCGTACTGCTCGCTGAACGAGGGCCTGGGCAGGGTCCTGCGCTACGGCGCGTACGGGCCGCAGGTGCTGGAGCGGCTGCGCTGGATGGACGAGGTGCTCGGCCCGGCGCTGGCGGGGGCGCTGCGGCGCACGGGCCCGATCGACCTGCGGGCGCTGATGGCGCAGGCCCTGCAGATGGGCGACGAGCTGCACAACCGCAACCGCGCGGCCACCTCGCTCCTGCTGCGCGTGCTGGCCCCCGCGCTGGTGGAGACCGCCGCCGAGCACGCGGCCGCGGTGCTGCGCTTCATCGACGGCAACGACCACTTCTTCCTCAACGCCGGCATGGCCGCGGCCAAGGTCAGCGCGGACGCCGCCCGCGACGAGCCCGGCTCGTCCCTGGTCGTCGCCATGGCGCGCAACGGCACCGACTTCGGGGTGCAGGTGTCGGGCCTCGGCGGTCGCTGGTTCACCGGACCGGCGGGCGTGCCCGACGGGCTCTACCTCGGCTCGTACGGCCCCGGCGACGCCAACCCCGACATCGGCGACTCCACGATCACCGAGACGGCGGGCCTCGGCGGCTTCGCGATGGCGGCGGCGCCGGCGATCGTGCGGTTCGTCGGCGGCGAGGTGGCCGACGCGGTGCGGGCCACCCGGTCGATGTACGAGATCACGCTCGCCGAGCACCCCGCCTACCAGATTCCGGCCCTCGGATTCCGCGGCACGCCGGTCGGGATCGACGTCACTCTGGTCGCCAGAACCGGCCTGCTTCCCGTGGTCAACACCGGCATCGCGGGACGGGTGGCTGGAACGGGCCAAGTCGGAGCGGGCCTGGTGGAGCCACCTGTCGAGGCGTTCACGAGCGTATTGCTCACATTGGCGGAATCAGTAAGTGATCAATTCTGAATAGCGTGATAACACCAGGTCAAGCTGGTGGAAAGCGGACCTCAGCTTCCCTTGCCGAATCACCGCCGATATCGTAACGAACCTCATATTCTGCAAGTAGCGCGTTGACGCACGTGACGGATGAGGTAATGGGGGACGGATACATGGCAGCCGACCGCTTGCTCAGCGGGACCGGCCCGGAGGGCGGCAGCGGGGGCGCGCCGCAGGGCCAGGGACGCCTGATAGGCAGGCGCTACCGGCTGATGTCGCCCGTCGGCCGGGGCGGCATGGGGATGGTCTGGCACGCGCACGACGTGCTGCTCGACCGCGACGTGGCGGTGAAGGAGCTGATCCTCCCGTACGGGCTGGACCGGGCGGGCATGCAGGTGGCGCACCGGCGGATGTTGCGCGAGGCCCGATCGGCCGCGCGGCTGCAGCACCCGGGCATCGTGACCGTCCACGACGTGGTCGAGGAGGACGGCCGCCCGTGGATCGTGATGGAGCTGGTCCGCGCCTGGTCGCTGGAGCAGGCCGTGCGCCAGAGCGGGCCGCTGCCCGTGGTGCAGGCCGCCGAGATCGGCATCCGGGTGATCGACGCGCTGCGGCACGCGCACGCGGCCGGCATCCTGCACCGCGACGTCAAGCCCGGGAACGTGCTGCTGACGGCCGACCGGGTGGTGCTGACCGACTTCGGCATCGCGGCCATCGAGGGCGACGTGAACATCACGCAGACCGGCCTGCTCATGGGGTCGCCCGCGTACATCCCGCCGGAGCGGCTGTCCGGGCAGCAGATCTCGCAGGCGGCCGACCTGTGGTCGTTCGGGGCCACGCTGTACGCGGCCGTCGAGGGGCGGCCGCCGTACGAGGGGCCCGACCCGGTGGCGGTGCTCGGCGCGGTGATCACCCAGGATCCGATCAGGCCGCAGCGGGCCGGCGCGTTACTCCCGGTCATCGAGGGCCTGCTGCGCAAGAACCCGGCCGAGCGGCTGACGTCCGAGCAGGTCTCCACGATGCTGGAGGAGGTGCTGCGCGCGCACGGCTCGGCCCGGCCGCGCACGCCCGAGACGCTGCCCAGCCGCTCCGACCCGACGCCCGCCGGGCTGCTGCCGCCGCTGGAGACCCCGTCGGGGCCGATGCCCTCGCGGATCGTGGAGACGCCGTCGGGGCCGGTGCGGCTGCCGTACGACTCGGGCGCGTACACGATGCCCGCCGAGCGTCCGGGCACCACGCCGGGCGGTTATCCGCCGCCCTCCGACCGGCAGGGAAGCACCTCCGGTGGTTACCCGATGCCGTCCGACCGGCCGGGTAGCACGTCGGGCGGCTACGCGAGCACGTCCGGCGGTTACCCGATGCCGTCCGAGCCGCCGGCGAGCACGTCCGGGGGGCACCGCGCGTACGACTCGGGCCCGCAGCCGCCGCTGGGCGCGCCGACCGGGCGCGACCTCGGCGACGACCTGGACGGCTCCGGCCCCCGGCCCCAGCCGATCCTGCCGCTGACCTCCGACAGCCGCACCTCGGGCGCGACCCCGTGGCCGCTGGCCACGCCCGACGCCCTGCGCGAGCAGTCCCGCGACCTGTCACGCGACTCGGGGAACCCGCGCGACTCGCAGGAGACGACCGGCAGCCGGCTGACCTCGCTGCCGGACGCCGCGCCGCGCACGGGCAGGAGCCGGCGCCGGGCGGACGAGGACGACGGCTTCTGGGCCCGCGAGGGGCGGCCCAAGCCCATCGCGATCATCAGCGCCGTGGCCGCGGCGGCGGTCGTCGTGAGCGCCGTGATCCTGTTCCTGGTCGGCGGCTCGGAGGAGGCGCCCCAGGCCGCGAACCTCACCTCCGGCACCGCCACCGAGACCGCCACGGCCGGGACGGAGCCGTCCGCCGTGCCCGAGGGCTACAAGGAGCACACCGGGCCCGGGTTCGCCGCCGCGCTGCCGGACGAGTGGACGCCGGCGGAGTCCGGCGACGTGACGACGTTCGACGGGCCCAAGGACTCCGGCATGCGGATCATGGTCGAGAAGGCCACGCCGCAGTCCGACGGCGGGGTGGCGGCGCTGACCAAGAAGGAGGCCGAGGGCGGCCTGGAAAGCTACATCCAGGTGCAGCTGCAGGCCGTCGACTACCGGGGCGACAAGGCCGCCGACTGGGAGTACACCTACACCACCGCCAACGGCGTCCCCATGCACGCGCTCGTCAGGTACGCCACCATGGACGACGCCGCGTTCACGATCACGTTCGACCTGCCGGAGCTGAAGTGGGACGACCAGGCGGAGACCCGCAAGGTGTTCCTCGATACCTTCCAGCGGATCGACTGAATTGCACCGATCGTTCCAAAACGGTAGCGTGACGGCATGGCGCGACCGCGGACGTTCGAAGAGGACCATGCGCTCGAGGCGGCCATGCGCGCGTTCTGGAACGCGGGTTACGAGGCCACCTCGACGCAGGACCTGTGCGCGGCCACCGGGCTCGGGCGCAGCAGCATCTACAACACCTTCGTCGGCAAGCGCGAGCTGTTCGTCAAGGCGCTGCGGCGCTACACCGGCCAGCGCAACGCCCGCCTCGCCGAGGTGATGGAGAGCGACCTGCCGATCCGGGAGAAGGTGCGCACGGTGTTGTGGTGGGCGGTCGACGCCGACCCGGCCGACCCTCCCGGCTGCCTGGTCGTCAACACGGCGGTCGAGCTGGGCCCGCGCGACGGCGAGATCGCCGAGCTGGTGCGGCGCGACGGCGAGCGGCGGGTCGAGATCATGCGGGCGGCCCTGGAGCGCGCCCACGCCCGGGGCGAGCTCGCCCCCGACAAGGACCCGCTCGCGCTGGCGCGCTTCGTCAGCGCGACCGTCGGCGGGCTGCGCGTGAGCGCGCGCGGCGGCGCCGACCGGTCCGCCCTCGAATCGATCGCGAACGTCGCGCTGGGCGCCTTCTGAGTTTTTCGTGCCCTGATTTTGTACTGATCAATCTAAAACTGACGTGAAAGGGGTCCGCCATGCCGTTGGCGGTCTACATCCTGGGTCTTGCGATCTTCGCCCAGGGCACCTCCGAGCTCATGCCGGCCGGGCTGCTGCCCGAGATGGCCGCCGATCTGAGGGTGTCGGTGCCGGACGCGGGGCTGCTGATCTCGGCGTTCGCGATCGGCATGCTGGTGGGGGCGCCGGTGCTGGCCGTCGCCACATTGCGGTTGCCGCGCCGTACGGTGCTGACGGCGTTCCTCGGGTTGTTCGCGCTGACGCACGTCGCGGGCGCGCTCACCTCCAGCTACGCCGTGTTGTTCGCCACGCGCGTCGCGGGGGCGTTCGTCTACGCCGGCTTCTGGGCCGTGGCGGCCGGCACGGCGGTCGGGCTGGTGCCGGCGGGCTCCCGGGCCAAGGCGATGAGCGTGCTGGCCGGCGGGCTGACCGTGGCCTCCGTGATCGGCCTGTCCGGCGGCACGGTCATCGGCCAGCACCTCGGCTGGCGCGCCGCGTTCTGGCTGGTCGCCGGGATGTCGGTGCTGGCCGCCGTGGGCGTGCTGGCCACCGTCCCGGGCGGGCGGCCGGGGGCCGCGGCCGCGCCGAGCGTGCCGGCCGAGCTGCGCGCCATGGCCCGGCCGCCGCTCTGGCTCGCGTACGTCACCACCGCGCTGACCACGAGCGCACTGCTCGCCTCCTTCAGCTACCTGAGCCCGCTGCTGGCCGAGGTGACCGGGCTGGACGCCGCCTGGGTGCCGGCCGTCCTCGCGCTGTACGGGGTGGGCTCGCTGATCGGCATCACCCTCGGCGGCCGGATCGCCGACGCCCGGCCGTTCGCCGTCCTGGCCGCCGGGGTGGCCGGGCTCGTGCTGACCTCGGCGGCGCTGGGGGCCTCCGCGCACCTCGCCGTGCTGGCCGTGCCGCTGGTCTTCCTGCTGGGCGCGTTCGGCTTCGGCACCAACCCCGCGCTGAACGCACGCCCCCTGTCCCTGGCCCACGACGCGCCCACGCTGGCCGCCGCGGTGAACGTCTCGTCCTTCAACGTCGGCATCACCGCCGGCCCCTGGCTGGGCGGCCTGGCCATCGACGCGGGGCTCGGCTACCCGTCGGTGGCCTGGATCGGCGCCGCGCTCGGCGTGACCGCCCTGGCGGCGGTGGCGCTGGCGGCGTTCCTGAACGGCAGGACGAGTCCGGCCGTACCCGAAATCCGTGAGATAACGTCAGCCCTATGAAGCTGGCGAGCATCTCCGTCTACCCCGTCAAGTCGGCGGCCGGGCATGACGTGCCGGAGGCCGAGGTCCAGCCATGGGGGCTGGCCGGCGACCGGCGCTACCTCATCACCGACGCCGCCGGCGACATCCTCACCGCGCGCGAGGAGCCGCGCCTGCTGGCCTGCGTCCCCGTGCTCGACGAGGAGGTGCTCACGCTCACCGGCCCGCACGCCGAGCCGCTGCGGATCGTGCCCGGCACGGCCCGCTCCACGGTGGACGTCTGGGGCGATCCGGTGGAGCTCACCGACTGCGGCGACGAGGCCGCCGCGTGGTTGTCGGCGCTGGCGGGTCAGCCGCTCAGGCTGAAGTGGCTGGACGACCCGACCCGCCGGCCGGTCGATCCGGCGTACGGACGGCCGGACGACCGGGTGAGCCTGGCCGACGCCTATCCACTGCTGCTCACCTCGACCGCCTCGCTCGACCGGCTGCGCGACTGGATCGCCGAGACCGCGCTCGAACGCGGCGAGGAGCCGCCCGAGCCGCTGCCGATGCGCCGGTTCCGGCCGAACGTGGTGGTCGAGGGGGCGGTGGAGCCGTTCGCCGAGGACGAGTGGAAGCGGGTGCGCATCGGCGAGGTGGTCTTCCGGGTGACCAAGGGGTGCGACCGGTGTGTGCTGACCACGGTCGACACGGCGACGTACACCAAGGGCAAGGAGCCCATCAGGACGCTCTCCCGTCACCGGAAGCGGGACGGCAAGGTGTGGTTCGGCATCAACCTGATCCCGGACGGGCCGGGGCGGATCGCGCAGGGGGATCCAGTGGTTGTCCTCTAGAAATGTCGCGAAAAGGCGGGATTTCTACGTAAAAAAAGCCTGCGATCCTCTTTGGGGCGATGTTGGGGGCTATGGGAAACTTCACCAGTGACCAGTGCCCCCGAGAAGACCGCGGTCTCGTCCCCTGACCGGATCCGTGCCGTCCAGCGGCGCACGCTGGCGGTGTTGTCCGCGGCGCAGATCGTGGGGGGCGTGGGCGTGGCCGTCGGGCTCGCCCTCAGCTCCGTCGTGGTGGACCGGCTGTCGGGCTCCACGGTGATCAGCGGCTTCGCGGGCACGGCGACCGTGCTGGGCGCGGCGTTACTCGCCCTGCCGACCGCCAGGGCGTCCGGCAGCGGCGGGCGCCGCGCCGGGCTGTCGCTGGCGTACGGGGCGGCGCTGACCGGCTCGGCGATCTCGGTGCTGGCGATCACCCTGCACGCCTGGCCGCTGCTGCTGGCCGGGCTCGTGCTGGTCGGCGGCGGCAGCGCGGGCAGCCTGGCCGCCCGCTACGCCGCCACCGACCTGTCGCCCCGCGGCCGTTCCGCCCGTCACCTGTCGCTGGTCGTGTGGGCCTCCACGATCGGCTCGGTGGCCGGGCCGAACCTGGCCAAGCCCGCCGACCAGATCGGCACGCGGCTGGGCATGGTGGAGACGGCGGGGCCGTTCGCGTTCGCGGCGCTGGCCTTCGCCCTGGCGCTGGCCGTGGTGCTGGTCCTGCTGCGGCCCGACCCGCTCACGCTCGCCCGCTCCCAGAACGGCGCCCAGGACGCCCGGCCCGGGCACCAGCGGACGATCCGTACCGCCTGGCAGGTCCTGCGTACCACCCCGACGGCCCGCCGCGCGCTCGTCATGATCGCGGTCAGCCACACGGCGATGGTGTCCGTCATGTCGATGACCCCCGTCAAGCTCCACCACGACGGCTCGAACCTCGACGTCATCGGCCTCGTGATCAGCCTGCACATCGCCGGCATGTACGTGTTGTCGCCGGTCGTCGGATGGCTGGCCGACAAGGCGGGCAAGGTGCCGGTGCTGCTGCTCGGCTCGGCCCTGCTGCTCGCCTCCGCCGTCCTGGCCGGCACGGCCGGACACCGGGTGTGGCAGGTGACGGCGGCGCTGGTGCTGCTCGGGCTGGGCTGGTCGTGCGGCCTGGTGGCCGGCTCGGCGCTGGTCACGGAGTCGGTCGCCCTCGACCGCCGCCCCGCCGTCCAGGGCCTGTCCGACCTGCTCATGAACGTCTGCGGCGCCACCGGCACGGTCGTCGCCGGCGCCATCGTGGGCGTCCTCGGCTACCCCACCCTCGGCCTCGTCGTCGGCCTCATGGTCGCCGCCGCCGGCCTCTGGCTGGCCCTCACCCGCCCCCGTTCCATCCCCGCGACCCGCTGAGCCCGGCGGTAGGCCGCGGCATTCCTGGGCAGGCGTGTCGTCGCACGCACGGGGCGGAAGTGAGTGGTCATGCCGGGGGTTCTGGTCACGGGGGCGAGCGTCGCGGGTCCGGCGCTGGCGTACTGGCTCGGCCGTGGCGGCTGGGAGGTCACGGTCGTCGAGCGCTTCGACCGCCTGCGCGACACCGGCCAGAACATCGACATCCGCGGCGCCGGCCGCGAGGTCATCCGCCGCATGGGCCTGGAGGACGAGGTGAAGGCCGCCGGCACGGGCGAGACGGGCACGGAGTTCGTGGACGAGGACGGCAGGTGCGTGGCCTACCTGCCGAAGGGCCACGACGACTCGGGCGGGCTGACCGCCGAGGTGGAGATCCTGCGCGGCGACCTGGCGCGGCTGTTGTACCGGCGGACGGCCCACTGCTCGCGGTACGTGTTCGGGGACGAGATCACCGGGCTCGTGGAACGCTCCAAAGAGGTCGACGTCCACTTCGCCGGCGGAGCCCGCGAGAGCTTCGACCTCGTGGTCGTCGCCGAAGGGATGACCTCCCGCACCCGCCGCCTGATCTTCCCGGACGCCGCGCCACGGTATCTCGGCCTGTGCCTGGCCTACACCACCGTGCCCCGGATCGCCGCCGACACCGACCGGTGGCGTTGGTACCACCCCGGCGGTGGCCGCGCGGTCATGCTGCGGCCCGACCCTCACGGCACGATGCGCGCGGCGCTGTCCTTCCTGAGCGGCGCGCCGGGACCGGCCGACCTGCCGCCCGCGGACCAGGCGCGCCTGCTGCGCCGCCTCTTCCAGGACGCCGGATGGGAGACCCCACGCGTCCTCGACGCGATCGACGCCTCGCCGTTCTACTTCGAGGCGGTCGGCCAGATCCGGCTCGCGTCGTGGAGCAGGGGACGCGTCGCACTCGTCGGCGACGCCGCCTACTGCGCGTCCCCTCTCAGCGGCATGGGCACCACCCTCGCCCTCACCGGCGCCTACATCCTGGCCGGCGAGCTGCTCACCGCCGCCGACCACCGCACCGCGTTCGCCCGTTACGAGGCCCTGATGCGCCCCTACGCGCACAACGCGCAGAGACTCGTGCCGGGCTTTCCCCGGATCGCCCACCCACGATCACGGCTCGGCGTGCGTACCCTGCGAGCCGCGCTGCGCCTGGCCACGAGCCCGCCCGTGCGCGAAGCCGTGCACCGGGCGAGCGCGCTGTTCCCGCGGCACCCCGCCGAGAGGATCGACCTTCCCCACTACCCGGAGCCCCGCTGAGGCCGGCGGCTCACGGGGTCATTTGGCGTCGGCGTAGGAGCCGACGGCGACGGCTTCCATCGGGAAGCGCACCGGCGTGGAGCCGAACAGCAGGCGGCTCGCCTCGGCCGCCGCCCGCGACACCGCGGCGATCACCTCTTCGGCCTGCTCCAGCGGGCAGTGCACCATCACCTCGTCGTGCTGGAAAAACACCAGCCGGGCCGGCTCCGGCAGCAGCCCGCGCAGCACCGCCAGCAGCGCCAGCGCCCACTCCGCGGCCGTGCCCTGCACGACGAAGTTGCGGGTGAAGCGCCCGCGGTCGCGTCGCAGACCGTCAAACGGGTGACGCTGGAGCTCGGCGGCAAGTCCGCCAACGTCATCCTCGACGACGCCGACTTCCCCGAGG
>NZ_POUD01000183.1 GCF_003236395.1 Nonomuraea aridisoli
GAGACAGGGCTTGAGGTGTGGGGCTGAAGGTCGCCGGGGGCTGAGGGCTTGCTTCCGCGGGATGGGCGGGTGCCTTCGCGGCCTGGGCGGTGGTTTCCCCGGGAGGTGGCTCGCTCGCCCGTCCCCCACGCCGGACGGCCCACGCGGCTGCGCGGGCGGCGGGTAGAGGCGGTGATGGCGCGTAGCCGTGACTCGGCTATCGCTCGCTCTGCCGCTGGATCGGGGGTACGCACGCCAGCGACCGTAGGGCTCAGGCAACCGCCGCATCGGGCCCGAACTGCGTTCTGTGGATAAGGGGCAAGGGCAGACGGGAGCTTGTGGATGACGAATTGATCAACAGCGGCTCCGTACCGCCGAGGTCGCGTACATGGTGGCCGACCGCGACGCCAAGGTCGTGGTCGCCGGGCCCAAGTACGCCGCCGCCGTACTGGGAGCCGAGGTCAGCACCGCCGGCCTGGCAGAGGGGCGGCCGCCGGACGCTGGAGACGATCGCGCCGCAGGTCGGGCTGGGCATTGTGTGGGTCAGCTGATCAGGGACGTCACTTGTCCCGCCGATCGGCCCCTCACGGGACAGGCATGTCTGTCGGTTGCGTCCACGGGAGTGGT
This sequence comes from Nonomuraea aridisoli, assembly GCF_003236395.1. GTDB lineage: Bacteria > Actinomycetota > Actinomycetes > Streptosporangiales > Streptosporangiaceae > Nonomuraea > Nonomuraea aridisoli. The sequence goes on from NZ_POUD01000183.1 coordinate 607, forward strand.
GTACGAGTTCTGGCAGGTCACAGACGTGGGCAACGGTCATACGGCCATCACGTGACGCTTCCAGGTTCGCCCAAGCGGCCTGTGCAACCGGTGGCTGGTATTCGAGAGCGCGGAAGATCTAGCGGGTGAGGTAGCGCTTGCGGCAGCGGATGGCTTCGCGCCGGACTCGACCGGAGTGCGCGTCTCACGGGGGTGCCCGGCTCTCGCGGTGTGGAGGCCGCAGCCGGTGGCGAGGAGGCGGGTGCGGCCGGCCATCGCAGTGACTTCTTGTGGTTGCCGCTGCCGTGGGCCATCAGGACCAGGGGCGCGCTCGGGTTGCTCTGGAGGCAGGCGACCAGAGAACCCGGGGGGCGTTGCCCATGGTGAGGTAGCGCTCGACTACACCGTTCGACGACGACTCGGTAGTGAGGTGCTGGTCATCGGCGATCTGCCGCCGTGCCGCCGCGAGTGCCCGCCTGCATCAGCCGCTCGAGAACGCAGGCGCACCGCCCATGAGCCGAACCGGTATGGGCGGTGGGCCGTGGCCCGTACTCGGGAGGCAGGTCTCGCCACGGGCTCCCGGTACGAAACCGCCACCTCACCGCGAGGAACTGCTGCCGCAGGTCCGGAATCGGACCTCGCGCACCCAACGCCAAGTGAAGCCGATCAAGGACGCTTATGCGTCGGGGAGGTCGCCACGCGCCATGCCCGATGGCCTGCCGGCCTCACAGGCCGTACTGCAGGCAAACCCTCTGATCTCAACTCGCTGGACGACTGTCCTGTCATGATCAGCGCTGGGCACGAACCTCGCTTCCACCCCGCCCGGCACGCCGTGTCGGCCGAACACGGCCGGCTGCTCATGGATGGTGGTCGGTGGAGACGTACAAGGCGATTGTCTCCATGGCGTTGAGCAGGCGATAGTCGTCGGTCTGCTTCCGTGCGCCGACAACCACCTCCTTGCCCTGCCTGATAGCCGCCATGCAGCCCATGCAAGGATCCATCGTGAGCGGGAAGGTCAGTGCTCGCAGCGCGTGGTACTTCATCAGAAGCCGGCCCCAGTCGGTACTCGGGTCGGGAAAGTCGGGATTCGCGTTCTCGTCCATCACCTTGGCGGCCCGTCGCCGGAGGTCGCCGGCCTCGTCCATCAGGCGCTCGCTCAGCTCGTGCACGGCCTGCCCGCGACGTTCCGCCCTGATCGCCGCAAGGGCTTCGTCGATGTCGGGCCCGTCGAGCTCTGCGGCGCGCACGGCCAGTTCGCAGGCGATGAGCGTCAGCTCCTTCAGATCACCCTCGGGAGGATTCGCGGCGATGGCGGCGACACGGGGATGACGCCCGACCACCTCCCGTAGATCGTCTCTCAGCGTCAACGGAGGTCTGACGGTCGGTTCCTCGTCCTCCTCGGTCTCCATTCTCAGTACGAGGTGCGTTCCCTCTTTCCATGCCTGGTCGACGCGTACGCCGGAGATCTGTTCCGCGAGGGCGAACGACGCGGCCAGCCAGTCGTCTCGCCACTGCTCCGGCGTGACGCCGTAGGTCTGCGCCCAGGCCAGACGTTCCGGCTCGGCCGCCGTGGTGCGCTGCTCGAACGGGTCGAAAAGGCTCTCCAGTTGCCCGTTGACCGCGTAGGTGAACGTCGTGTCGAGCTCCCCGGTCCATGCCATGGACAGGGCCTCGCCGGAGGCTGACAAACGCCGAAGTACGTTACGGTCGGCACCGATGTACCTGGTCAACTCAACGGCTATGAACCAGTCAGCCGACCGGCTGATGAGAACGATGCCCTCGTCCTCGCCGTACAGGTCATAGGAGTCGTAGAGGTCGTCGTAGCCGCCTTCGGCGAGTTGCTCCACCTGCCCGCCGAACACCTGCACAAGGTCATGGATGCCGGCGCCGCGCACCCAGGTGACGCATGCGGGATAATCGAACATGGAGTGAACATGTTCCTTGTAGAACAGAAAGCTCGACATATTTCCAGTTTCGCTGTGGCCATGGCGGCTGAATGACAATGGCGCGGGGGCGAGAACATCCGCCCAAGAGCAGTGGAGTTCCAGATCGCGCATCGTGCGGCTTGCGAGCGGCTTCTGAAGATTGCTCCGTCCCCTGCCCTTTCATCGCCGAAGGCGTTCGTAAGGAACCGCCCGTAGTTCCCAGTGCAACGGGCGTTTCGAAGTCAGGTCCGTACCGGTGATCACCAATCGGTCGTTGGCGAGACTATAGCGTCCGGACAGTAACTGCTCGCCTTTGCTGAGCCACGTCCGCCAGATCCGGATGGTGGCCGTGGCCGGGTCGACCTCGAAATGGTGGGTCTGCCAGGTCAGCCCACTGCGTAGCACCACCTGGTGAGCACGGTTGGGCTCGAAGTAAACGCGCTCGGCCGGGCCGGGCAGGCCCGATGGCTGGAAATCGCCCACGGTCACGTCCCAGGTGCCGTCCAGTGGAGTCGGCAGCCGGTTGTTGTAATTCGCGACATAGAACGAGCAGGAAGCCGCGCCCGCGACCAGGAGCACGACCACACCCGCGTGCGCCCAGCGCAAGCGTGCCCGCCCTTTCGCGGGCGCCACCTTGTTCTGGTCGTGCCAGAACACCGTGAGCAACTCGCGGCGGTGCTGCCACAGCAGGTATCCGGCGCACGCGGCCCCGATCGCGGCGATCAGCATGGCATCGAGCGCGATCGCGTAGGAGACGTTCACCACGGCGATCCCGGCGAGCAGTGGCGCGGCGCCCAAGGCCCCGATCACGGTGGTACGGCGAAATGCCAAGGCCAGCCCGAGACCGATCTGCAGAACCGCTATCAGATTGCCGAGGAACGGTGAGTATCCGAAGTAATACCAGGTCAGCCAGAAACCGCTGACCGTTCCCATGGGCTTGTCGAGCTCGGAATCGAGCACCGTGAACTGAGCGTCGAAGATCTTGGCGAAGCCGTACTGCAGCAGGATCACGGTGACGGTCCACCGGCATATCGAATAGAGAATGGTCCCGCTCTCGGACCGGCCGGCCTCATCGTCACGCTCTGCCGATGGCTCCGTCGTCATGCGTCCTCTCACCTTCAGGTGTCGGCACAATGAAATATCCGAACGCACGATTGATCAAGCAATCACCGCGGACTCGTGCCATCGGCGTACGACCCGAACGTCACGCGGCCGGGGCCAAAAGACGCTGGGCGAAGATATCCGGTGGTCAACGCCCGGCGTTGCGGGCACAGTACGACTGTGCCGGAGAACAACTTTGACGAGCGGACAGCACAGACCTATGAGGCCAAGTGGCCGGAACTGTTCGATCCCGCGGTCGTCGACCCTGCGGTGAGTTTCCTCGCCGAGCTGGCCGGCCCCGGCGGCTCGGCTCTCGAGCTGGGCGTCGGGACCGGGCGCATCGCGTTGCCGCTCAGCCGCCGAGGCGTCCGGGTGCACGGCATCGAGCTGTCGCCCGCGATGGTGGCGCAGCTGCGGACCAAACCGGGCGCGGAGACCGTCGGCGTGACCGTCGGCGACTTCGCCACCACCAGGGCAGGCGGCGACTTCACCCTCGCCTACCTGGTGCGCAACACCATCACGAACCTGACCACGCAGGATGAGCAGGTCGAGTGCTTCCGCACCGTGGCCGCGCAGCTCGAACCCGGCGGTTGTTTCGTCATCGAGGTCTACGTCCCGGAGCTGCGGCGTCTCCCGCCGGGCCAGACCGTCCACCCGTTCACCGTGACACCGGAGCATCTCGGCTTCGAGGAGTACGACGTGGCCTCGCAGATCGCCGTCTCCCACCATTACTGGGTCGTGGACGGCCGGCTGGAGACCCGGTCGTCGCCGCACCGCTACGTCTGGCCGTCCGAGCTCGACCTGATGGCCCGGCTGGCCGGAATGACCTTGCGCGAACGATGGGCCGGTTGGCAGCGGGAGCCCTTCACCAGCGACAGCAGGAGCCACGTATCGGTCTGGCAGAAGGCGTCGTGAGGAAGGCAGGCGCCCCAGGCGGTCGAGTACCGGGTTGTCGGTGGGGCGTGGCATGCTGCGTGGCATGGCGGGAACCGATCCAGCACCTGTGACCCTGGTCGTCGGCGATGAGGAGTTGCTGGCCGAGCGGGCCGTGAGCGAGGTGGTCGCGGCCGCGCGGGCCGCCGATCCCAGCGCGGAGGTGCATGATCTGCTGGGTGGCAAGGTCACGACGGGTGAGCTGGCCCAGATGACCTCGCCGTCGTTGTTCGGCGACCGTTCCGTGGTGGTGATCCGGTCGGCGCAGGACCTGCCGAAGGACGTCATCACCGAGATCGTGGCGTACGCGAAGCAGCCGTCCGACGACACCGTGCTCGTCCTGGCGCACCCCGGCGGGGTCAAGGGGAAGGCGCTGGTCGACGGCGTGAAGAAGGCCGGGGCCAAGGTGATCACGATCAGCAAGGTCACCAAGGCGGGGGAGCGGCTGGAGTTCGTCAAGGGGGAGTTCCGCAGGGCGGGGCGGAAGATCTCCGGTGACGCGGCGCAGGCGCTGCTCGACGCCGTGGGCAACGACCTGCGTGAGCTGGCGGCGGCGTGCAGCCAGCTGGCGTTCGACACGGAAGACAAGACGATCAGTGCGGCGGCCGTCGCCCGCTATCACAAGGGGCGGGCCGAGGTCACCGGGTTCAACGTCGCCGACTCCGCCATCGAAGGGCGGCTGGCCGAGGCGCTGGAGCAGGTGCGCTGGGCGCTCGGCACCGGCGTCGCCCCGGTCCTGCTGGTGAGCGCTCTGGCCAACGGGCTCCGTTCGCTGGCCAAGGTGGCGGGCGCGCCGCGCAACCTCCGTGGCCCCCAGCTGGCCAGTCAGCTCGGCATGCCGCCGTGGAAGGCGGACCGGGTGAAGCGGCAGCTGAACGGCTGGGGCCCGGAAGGGCTCTCGCGTGCGATCCAGGCCGTGGCGACCGCGGACGAGCAGGTGAAGGGCGGGGGAGCGGACCCGGCCTACGCCCTGGAACACGCCATCCAGGTCATCGTGTCCAGCCGCACCGGCCGCTGACCCCACGCACTCGCCGCAACCGCTTCGCCAGGACGAACAGCGGCTTCGCCATGACAAAGCGGTCATAGACCTGTACGGGCCATCGACGGTGCGGCTCTGCAAAGAGTGCGCCGGATCGGGAGGCGCGCACCACCGGGCAGAGCGACGGGGTCAGGCGCGGGTGGTCTCGTGGAGGGCGCCGTCGGCGATCTCCAGGACGCGGTCCGCGAGAGTGATCAGGCTCGGGTCGTGGGTGGCCACCAGCGCCGTGACCCCCTCGCTCCGTACGAGGGCCCGCAGCAGCTCCATGATCTGCCGTCCCGTCTGCGAGTCCAGTTGCCCGGTCGGCTCGTCGGCCACCAGCAGGCGCGGCCGGTTGGCCAGCGACCGGGCGATCGCCACCCGCTGCCGCTGCCCCCCGGACAACTCGTACGGCCGCTGGTTGACGTGGTCGTCCAGCCCCACGAGGGCGAGCAACATCCGTACGCGAGCCTCCCGCTCGGCCACCGGCAGGCGCTTCAGCCGCATCGGCACGCCCACGTTCTCCGCGGCCGACAGCACGGGGATCAGCCCGAACGACTGGAACACGAACCCGACCACGTCCCGGCGCAGCGCGAGCAGCTCGTCCTCGGACATGGCGGTCACCTCGTGCCCGTCCACGACGACCCGCCCGGCGTCGGGCCGGTCCAGGCCGCCGATCTGGTTGAGCAGGGTGGTCTTCCCGGAGCCGGACCGCCCGCGCAGCGCGACCAGCTCGCCGGGGAAGATCGAGAACGACACGTCCCGCAGCGCGACGACCTCCTTGGGCCCGCTCCGGTAGACCTTGCGCAGCCCTTCGACCACGACCAGCGGCGAATCAGTCATCAGTGGGCTCCTCCCGGGCCGGCCACACGCCGATGTGGTCGGATTCGAGTTCGAGGCGCACGCGCCGTTCCATGTCGAGGGCGTTCATGAAGTCGCGCGGCAGCTGCAGCCGCCCCACCCGGTCGAGGACGGCGTACTCCTCGGCGATGATGCGGCCCTCGGCGTCCTCGCGCCGCAGCGTCTCGCTGCTGGTACGCCCGTCGCGGATGCCCACCGTCCGGTCCACCTGCTCGGCCACCAGCGGGTCGTGGGTGACGATGACGACGGTGACGCCGAGCTGCCGGTTCGCGGTGCGCAACGCGTCGAACACCTGCTCCGAGGTCTCGCTGTCGAGCTCACCGGTCGGTTCGTCGGCCAGGATGACCTGCGGGGAGTTGGCGAGGGCGACGGCGATGGCGACGCGTTGCTGCTGCCCGCCGGACATCTCGGGCGTCCTGCGGTCCGCGCAGGAGGCGACGCCGAGCAGTTCCAGCAGCTCGTCCGCGCGCCGCCGCCGCGCCCGGCCGCCGCCGGCCAGCTTCATCGGCAGCTCGACGTTCTCGCGCGCGGTGAGGTACGGCAGCAGGTTCCTGGCCGTCTGCTGCCAGATGAAGCCCACGATCGAACGCCGGTACCGCAGCCGGTCGCGGGCGCTCATCGACAGCAGGTCCATGCCCGCCACCCTGGCCACTCCGGCGGTCGGCACGTCCAGCCCGGACAGCACGTTCAGCAGCGTCGACTTGCCCGAGCCGGACGCGCCGACGATGGCGACCAGCTCGCCCTCGTCGATCACCAGGTCGAGGCCCTGCAAAGCGACGACCTCGACGCCCTCGGTCTTGTAGATGCGGACGAGGTTGTCGCACACGATGTGCGCGTCGCCGCCGAACGCGGCCTTCTTCCGCGTGGCCTTGGCTTCAAGGTCGGACAGGGTCGGATTCATGTGAGGTCCCCCACTCGCAGAACGGCGCCGAGGCCGCGACGGCGGCTGACGACGGTGTGCGCGTACGCGCCGAGCACGGCCGCCGCCGTGAGCCCGGCCGCCAGCGCGGTCGGCAGGAACAGGTCGAGGGAGTAGTCGCCGACGGGCAGGTCGCCGGCGTAGGCGGACAGGTCGACGCCGGGCCCGAGCGCGGCCGGCAGCGCGAGGCCGAGGCCCAGCCCGGCCAGCGCGGTGACCACGATCATAGGCAGGATCTCCAGGACGGTCAGCCGCTGCGCCTGCCGGTCCGACAGCCCCAGCGTGCGCAGGAACGACACCGTCCTGGCCCGCTCGGCCGCCCCGATGACGAGCGACAGCACGACGGCGGCCAGCGCGTACGCGGACAGCGCGGCCGTCACCACGGTCAGCGTCCAGCGCACCGCGCTCGTCAGCGGATCGTCCCTGATGGCCGCCAGAGCCCGCTCCTGCGACTCGACGGTGGCGGAGGGGACGATCGCGGCGAGGTCGGCGAGCGCGGCGTCCCCCTTGACGAGCAGGGTGTTCACGGCGGGCCGCAGCTGGATGTCCAGGGGCACGACGAGGAACTTGCCCTTGGTGAAGAAGCCGGGCACCGCCTCGACCACGCCGCGCGTGGCCAGCTTCACCCGTGACTGCCAGCCGATCTCGAACGTGCCCCGCCCCCGCAGTTCGGGCGAGACCAGCGCGCCGTCGGACAGCGGCGGCAGCACGACCGGGGCGCCGTCGAGGATGTCCCGCCACCCGGCCACGTCCACGGCGATGGCCTCGGCCCGCTCACCGCCGTACCCGACCTGGACCTGGCCCGTCTGCGCGAGCACCACCCGCTCGACGCCCGGGGCCCGGCGGATCCGCTCGACGGCGTCGGCGGGGATCTCCGTCTCCGACGTGATCCGGATCGGCGCCCCCACCTGCTGCCAGGACGCCAGCCGCTGCGTGCCCGCGATCCCGTCGGCGACCACGGCGGCGAACACCGACACCGCCAGCGCCGGCAGCAGGACGAGCACCGGCAGCACGCTCCCGGACCGCGTCCTGGCCGCCCCGGTCAGCCCCAGGAACGCCACCGCGGCCCGCCCCCGTGCGGCCAGCCGCACGAACAGCCGCAGCGGGTACGGGTAGCAGCGCAACGTCACGAGCGCCGCCGCCACCGTCAGCGCGACCGGCACCACCAGCAGGAACGGGTCCTGCTCGCCGGAGGTCGTCAGCCCGCGCGCCCGCAGCAGGTACGCCCCCGCCAGCGCCAGCACCACGACCAGCGCCTCCAGCGTGATCCGCCGGGCGCCGGGCCGGGCCGCGACCACGTCGTCACGCCGCTCGGGCAGCGGCCGGCGATGCGTCAGAGCGGTGCGCGCGGCGCAGACCCCGACGGCCACGACCACCACCACGAGCGGCCCGGCGTGCACGACCGGCAGCAGGGGCCCCGGCACCAGGTACGACAGCGCGTACCCGGCCACCGCCGCGGGAGCCGTCGCGATCGCGGTCAGCGCCGCCGCCGTGCCCGCCACCTGCCGCAGCGACCCGCCGCGCGCCCGCGCCAGCGAGAGAGTGCGGTCCATCCGGTCACCCAGCAGCCGCACGGTCAGCACGATCACGCCCAGCGCGACCGCGAGCAGCCCGCCGAGAACGAGGGACATGACGGTCTGCGCGGCCGACAGCGCCGCCAGGAAGTCTCCCAGCAGCTCGGTGAGCCCGCTCTCCAGGCTGTACGAGCCCGAGGCGGCCGTGGACTGCAGCAGGACCGCCCGGCCGAACTCGCCGACCGCCGTCCGCAGCTCAGGCGCGGCCAAGGCCGTCGCCGCCGCCGGCTCCACCGGCAGCACCCACCGGTACGTCAGGTTGCGTCCCTCGCCGCTGAGCTCGCCCAGCCCGGCGTCGGAGATCAGCGCGGTGAGGTGCTTCTCGGTGTCCGTCGCGCCGGGCGGCAGGGTCTCGATGACGTGCAGGACGTCGGAGTTGTGCGACCAGTAGCGGTCGGAGGGGTCTTTCGCCTCGAAGGCGCCGACGATCTTCACGGCGGCGTGGTCGTGCTCGCCGATCATCTTCGTCTCGCCCACGCGCATGCCCATCTTGCGCAGCGCCTCGCGGGACAGGCCGCCCTCGAACACGGGGACGGTCGCGCCCTCGTACCGCATCGTGGACGGCGCCGCGGGGGCGCGGCCCTCGACCCAGGTCACCCGCCGGTCGGCGTCGGACAACCAGCCCAGGTTGAGGTACGTCCAGCCGCCCGTGCCGGTGAGCGGCGTGAGCGTCGTCTTGGCGCTCATGTGGCTGGTGCCCGTGCCGGCGGGCTGGATCAGGGGTCGCAGCGCGGCGGGCAGGATCTGCCGCCACCGGCGGTCGCGGATGTCGAACTGGCCGCGTTCGCGAAGGTCCTGTTCCGCGCCGCGGGACGTCGTGGTCACCGTCAGGTCGGCCGTCACGGCCGGCGCCGTGCCCAGAGCGCGCCGCAGCGCCTCGTCGTACGACGTCTGCGCCGCCTTGGGCAGCCCCGCGACCAGCACGCAGGCGCTCAACGTCAGCACGGAGAGCACGGCCATCGTGCCCAGGTGCACGCGGGCGAGCAGCCCGATCCTCACTGTTCCTCCCGAAGAGCGTGCCCCCGGCCGCGCAGGCTCCGCGCCAGCCCGGCGACGATCGCGAGCAGCACCGCGGCCACCAGCACGAGCATGACGCAGGCGGCCGCCCATGGGATGTCCAGCAGCACGCCCGGGGTGACGGCCGCCGCCTGCCCGGTCAGCACGACGTGCGGCACCACCAGCACCCCGACGACCACCGCGAGCACGGTGCCGGCCACCAGCGACAGCCCGATGACGAACGTCTGCTCCACGGCCAGCATCCCGAACACCTGCCGCGCGCTCACCCCGAGCGCCCGCAGGATCGCGAACTCGGCCGTCCGCTCCCGCGCCGCGACCACCGCGTTCACCAGGAACCCGAGCACCGCGAACACCAGCGCCGCCGCGAACCCCAGCATCAGCGCCCCCTGCAGTCCGCTCGCGAGAGGGTCGTCCCGCAGCCGGGTGGCCAGTTCTCGCTGGTCGACCGCGGTGACGTCCCACTCGGGGTGCCGCTTCAGCGTGGCCGTCGCGGCGGTGCTGTCGGCGGTGGCGAGCCACCACTCCGTGGCGGGCCGGGGCGGCTGCCCCGCGGCCAGCTCCGACGCCTGCAGCGTCTCCCAGTCGGCGAGTACGGCCGGCTGCCCCGCCGAGGTCGCCGGCATGCTCTCCACGACGCCCACGACCTTGACCGGCATCACCCGGCGGTCGATGCTGGCCCGTCCCTCCTGGCCGACGCCGAGCTTGAGCGAGGCGGCCAGGTCCGCGGTGAGCACGACGGGCAGCGGTCCCGGCGCGGGCGACGGCGTGAACGCGGCCGCGGCGGGCCGGTCGCCGCGCACGGTCATCGACAGGGCGGGCGGCGCGACCTCCCGCCCGTCGGCGCTCAGCCCGATGAGCCGGAGGGTGGCGGTCTCCTCGACCGCGCCCGCGACCAGCCCGCGCAACGCCACCGGGTACGTGATCTCCCCGGCCCGTCCGGCGAGCGCCCGCAGGTCGACCTCCATCCGGTTCGACCCCGGCGTCAGCACGCCGAGCGACACGTCGCGCCAGACGCCGAGCCCGTCGGAGAGCACCAGCCGCAGCGGCAGCGCCGCGTCCACCTCGGCCCGCAGCGTCAGCGTGGCGGGGCGCCCCGGCAGCTCCAGCTTGCCCGCCCGGGGTCCCGCCAGCCCGCGCGACAACTCCGCGACCGGCTGCGCCGACAGGTCGGGACGCAGGTGGAACAGCTCGCCCAGCTTGCCCGCGTCGAGCGCGAGCAGCGTCGCGATCTCCCCGCTCACCTCGTTCTGCCCGTGGAAGGCGGGGGAGGCCGCCGTGACGCCCGGCAGGGCCGTGAACGCCGTGCCGCGCCCCAGCGTTCCCAGCTCCGGCCCCTCCGACGGCCCGGACAGCCGCAGGTCGGCCCCCGCCTGGTGGCGGGCCTGGTCGAGCTGCGAGGTCCGCCACGTGGACGCCGTGGCCATGGAGACGATGCCGATCGCGACGGCCATCGTCAGCAGCAGCGCCGGCCCGGCGTACGTCAGGGGCCGCCTGCTGACCTGCCAGGCCCCGAGCGCCGGGGCGAGCGCCGGCCGCCGTGCGGTCAGCCGCGCGGCCGCCTTCGAGATGCGCGGCACCAGTCGCAGGCCCAGCATGCCGCCGGTGAGCAGGGCCAGCGCGGGCCCGGAGATGATGAGCGGGTCGATGCCGAGCCCGCCGGCCACCGTCGCGGTCACGGGCGCGCCGTAGTGCTGGAGCTGCCAGATGGCGAGCCCGGCCACGACCAGCAGCGCCAGGTCGGCGCCCGCCCGTTCGACCAGCCCGCGCCCGCCGCCGCGCCCGCGCGCCGACTGCTCCTCCACGTACGTGCGCCGCGCCCCCGCCAGCGCGGGCAGCGCCAGCAGCCCGGCAGCGGCCAGCGCCACCCCGAACGAGACCAGGAATGAGCCCAGGTCGGCCGCCGGCTCCAGCCGCACGCCCGAGGCCCTGATCCACGGCAGCGCGCTGACCAGCGCCAGCAGCGGCGGTCCCAGGAACGGCGCCGCGACCGCGCACGGCAGCGCCACCAGCAGCGCCTCCCCGCCCGCCAGCGCCGCGAGCCGCCCGGTGCCCGCGCCGCGCGAGCGCAGCAGCGCCACCTCCATGCGGCGGTGGTCGGCCAGCAGCCGCGCGGTGAGCATCAGCGCGTACCCGGCCAGCAGCAGGAGCTGGAGCACCGGGATCAGCATGGTGGAGCGAGCCACCAGCGAGGCGGTGTCGAGCTGGGTGAGCATCCGCGGCAGGTCGCCGGCGGCCACGCAGGGGCCGCAGCCGGCCGCCTCCAGTCGTTCGCCGATCCCGGCGACCGCGCCGGCCATCGGGCCCAGCTGCTCGGGGGTGACCTCGCGCAGGTCGGGCTCGGCCGTCCAGGTCGCGTTGACGTTCGTCGCGAACCGCGCCATGAACGTCTCCCGCGCCACCATCAGCGGCCCGTACGTGGTGAACTCGCCGCGCTCGACGCCCCGGGCGAGCAGCTGCTCGCCTGCCCAGCGCTCACCGGAGGGATCGCCGAGCTGGAACACGCCGGTGACGCGCACCCGGACCGGGCGCGGGTCGAGCCGGCCGCGCACGGTGAACTCACGCCCCGCCTCGAACCCCGTCGCCGAGGCGGCCGACTGGGAGATCGCCGCCTCGACCGGGCTCCCGCCGGGACGCGGCCAGGCGCCGGAGACCAGCCTGGCGTGCCGGTCGAACCCGTCGTAGCTGCCGAACCTGAGCAGCTCCGGCCGCTCCCGGCCCTCCTGACCGGGCATGACGTAGGAGTCGGAGCGGAAGCTGGTGGTGATCGCGGGCGGCCGGGTGTAGGCCCGGGCGAACTCCGCGCGTACGGCCGCGTCGAAGCGGGGGAACGTCTCTGCGGTCACGGGCGCGCTGACGGTGGCCGCGGTCTGCCGGTACGAGGCCGTCTCCATCGTCCTGCGCACGCCGGCGTCGGCGATGGAGGAGGCGTACATCGTCAGCGCCACCAGCGTGGTGGTGGCCAGCAGGATCGAGCCGAAGGCGGCCAAGAGCAACAGCGGCTCGCTGAAGGCCCTTTTCACGACCAACGGCGCCCGCATGTGTCCCCTTCCCCCCGGATCACTGCACTTTCGGGCACCTGTGAGGTGAGGGGCAAGAAGGCCAGGACAACGGTGACGCAGCCGAGACGCTGCGGCGATGCCGACGTGATATCAAAAACGTGACAAACGGCACTGGAAATACAGAAAACGCCGCACTCATGGAGAGTGCGGCGTCTGTCGAACCCGCCGGCCGGTCATGCCGACCTGCGCCGACGCGGATCTACTTGGCTCTACTTGGCGGCCAGCGACGCGGCCTGCCGAGCGATCGCGGACTTGCGGTTGGCGGCCTGGTTCTTGTGGATGACGCCCTTGCTGGCGGCCTTGTCGAGCTGGCGGGCCGCGACGCGCTGCAGCGCGACGGCCTGCTCGACGTCGCCCTGCTCGGCGGCCTCGCGGAACTTGCGGACGGCCGTCTTCAGAGAGGACTTGACCGCCTTGTTACGCAGACGAGCCTTCTCGTTCTGCTTGTTGCGCTTGATCTGGGACTTGATGTTCGCCACGAAGAAGCCTCGGTGAAAGTCTGGTGATGGATGGGGCGCGCGGGCTCGAGAGAGGGCGCGCCACACGCAGTTGAACAGGTTACCAATAACCCAGGCGGCTGCTCAAATCAACGGCCTGGGCGAATGGATGCTCACGACAGTGTACGTCCCCCGGAGCCCAAGGTCACCCACCGTGTCGTGTACTCCCGCCAGTCCTCCTCGGTGGCGGCGAAGTCGACGTACAGGGCCAGGCCGAACCCCTCGCGGCGGCCGTGCTCCGACAGCGCCAGCCGCGCCCCTTCGGCCGCCGTCGCCACGCTCTCGGCGGCGTCGGCCCAGGGCACCCCGTGGTCGTGGTAGGCGGGCGCGCCGATGAGCAGCTGCTTGTCCTCGGGGACGAGATCCAGGCCCAGCGCGGCCTGGCGGGCGACGTGGCCGCCGTACAGCGCCTGGGCCGGCAGGAAGGAGTCGTAGGTCATGACGGCGACCTGGTCGACGCGGGCGACGACCTGGCTGAAGTAACCCTTCGACCAGTATTTGTCGTGGCCGAGGACCGCGCGCGTCGCCAGGCGCATGCCGGCGTACGGCTCGATCTGCGGGACCGAGGTGGACAGCAGGGTCGTGTGGCGGCGGGTGCGTTCGAGCAGGTCGAGGAACTCCTCGTCGCCGTCGCCGACCGGCTCGAAGTTGTAGTGGATGCCGTCGTAGCCCTGGGCCATGATGGCGGCGACGCCGGCCAGGACGTTCGTGCGCGCGGCGGGGTCGTCGAGGTCGAGGCCGTTCTTGACGGCCTGTCCGAGCCAGGCGGAGACGCGGACGTTGGGGAGGTGCTTATGCATCCATTGGACGAAATTTCGGGCGTTGGGGTACTTGGCGGGATCTAATCGTCCATCCCATTCGAACGGGCCGGAATGGACGTACACCTCCTTGACCCCCGTGCCGCGCAGCCGTACGGCCAGCTCCTGAACATCGCGCTCCGTGCGGCGGCCGTCGACCCACATGTGGCCCATCCACAAGGCGTCGTGGCCGGTGCTCATCGCCCAGGTAGCCGGGGCACCGGTAAACTGGAGGCGGAGCGCCGCGGCGAGGAGGCCGCCCAGCGCGACCACGGCGGCCAAGGCGAGCACCAGCGCGCGCAGGCCGTGTCGGATGACGGTTCGGGCATTCACCCGGGCATGTCACCATGAAAGACTGCTTGCCCTCAACCCTGTCGAAACGGACTTCGGTGCGCACTCAGCCTGGCCAGACCGACCCCGCGTTGATCCGCAACTTCTGCATCATCGCGCACATCGACCATGGCAAGTCGACCCTTGCCGACCGGATGCTCCAGATCACCGGCGTCGTGGACGACCGCGCCATGCGGGCCCAATACCTCGACAGGATGGACATCGAGCGCGAACGCGGCATCACGATCAAGTCGCAGGCCGTGCGGCTGCCATGGGACGACCACGTCCTCAACATGATCGACACGCCCGGCCACGTCGACTTCACCTACGAGGTGTCGCGGTCGCTGCAGGCGTGCGAGGGCGCGATCCTGCTGGTCGACGCCGCCCAGGGCATCGAGGCGCAGACGCTGGCCAACCTCTACCTGGCCATGAACGCCGACCTGCACATCATCCCCGTCCTCAACAAGATCGACCTGCCGGCGGCGCAGCCGGAGAAGTTCGCCGAGGAGCTCGCGGGGCTGATCGGGTGCGATCCGTCAGACGTGCTGAAGGTGTCGGGCAAGACCGGCGAGGGCGTACGCGAGCTGCTCGACCACGTGGTCGCGACGGTGCCCGCCCCGGTGGGCGACGCCGACGCCGCCGCCCGTGCGCTCATCTTCGACTCCGTCTACGACACCTACCGCGGCGTGGTGACGTACGTCCGGGTGGTCGACGGCCATCTGGGCAAGCGCGAGCGCATCCTCATGATGTCGACCGACGCCACCCACGAGACGCTGGAGATCGGCGTCATCTCGCCCGAGCCGAAGCCCGCCGACCTGGGGCTCGGTGTCGGCGAGGTGGGCTACTTGATCACCGGCGTGAAGGACGTGCGCCAGTCGCGCGTCGGTGACACCGTCACCTCTGCGGCCAAGCCCGCGGGCGACATGCTGGCCGGCTACGAGCACCCGAAGCCGATGGTCTTCTCCGGCCTGTATCCGATCGACGGCGACGAATACCCCGAGCTGCGCGAGGCCCTCGACAAGCTGCAGCTCAACGACGCGGCGCTGGTCTACGAGCCGGAGACCTCGGCCGCGCTCGGCTTCGGCTTCCGCGTCGGCTTCCTCGGGCTGCTGCACATGGAGATCGTGCGCGAGCGGCTGGAGCGGGAGTTCGGGCTGTCGCTGATCTCCACGGCGCCCAACGTGATCTATCGCGTGGTCATGGAGGACGGCAAGGAGCTCACGGTCACCAACCCGTCGGAGTTCCCGACGGGCGGCAAGATCGCGCAGGTCTTCGAGCCGGTCACCAAGTCCACGATCCTGGCGCCGTCCGAGTTCATCGGGGCGATCATGGAGATCTGCCAGGGGCGGCGCGGCCAGCTCCTCGGCATGGACTACCTGTCGGAGGACCGCGTCGAGATCCGCTACACGCTGCCGCTCGGCGAGATCATCTTCGACTTCTTCGACCAGCTCAAGTCGCGCACCCGCGGCTACGCCTCGCTCGACTACGAGCCGGCCGGCGAGCAGGAGTCCGACCTGGTCAAGGTCGACATCCTGCTGCAGGGCGAGCCGGTCGACGCCTTCAGCGCCATCGTGCACAAGGACAAGGCGTACGCCTACGGCGTCGACATGGCCAAGAAGCTGCGCGAGCTGATCCCGCGGCAGCAGTTCGAGGTGCCGATCCAGGCGGCCATCGGGGCCCGGGTCATCGCCCGCGAGAACATCCGCGCCATCCGCAAGGACGTCCTGGCCAAGTGCTACGGCGGTGACATCTCCCGTAAGCGCAAGCTGCTGGAGAAGCAGAAGGAAGGCAAGAAGCGGATGAAGATGGTCGGCCGGGTCGAGGTGCCGCAGGAGGCCTTCGTCGCCGCGCTGTCCACCGACTCCAGCGCCGACAAGGCCAAGAAGTAGGCGTCACCGCTGGACTAATCTGAAAAGCATGGAAGTGGTGTATACGGCGCGCATGGTCCTATCCAGGGTCACAATGGACGATCTGGACGCCGTCCACGAGATCCACTCCGACCCTTTGACCAGCGTGTACCACCCCGGCGGCCCGGTCACCGACCGGGAGTCGAGCCGGGCCATGCTCGACCTGTGGCTGGCCGACTGGTCCCAGCGCGGCATCGGCTACTGGGCGGCCCGGCTCAAGGGCCAGGACGACGTGCTCGGCTTCGGCGGGCTGCGCCGGGCGATGGTGGACGGCCAAGAGGTGCTCAACCTGTACTACCGCTTCCGTCCGTCGGCCTGGGGCCACGGGTACGCGGTCGAGCTCGCCCGCGCCGCCCTGCGCGTCGGCAAGGCCCTCGGGCCCGTCGTGGCGGTGATCCGCGACGTCAACGAGCCGTCCCATCGGGTGGCCGAGCGGGTGGGCATGCGCAGGGACCGGACGATCCCGTACGGCGGCGTGCCGAGCGACGTCTACGTCGCCTAGTTCAGCTACGTCGCCTAGTTCCGCGCGGGACGCGCCCGCCACAGGTACGCCGACAGCACCGCCACACCCGTCACCCCCTGGGCCAGCAGGTACGGCCCCAGGTCGGCGACCGGCGACGTCATCGCGGTGAGCGCGGGCAGGCAGCCCAGCAACGCCAGGTCGGGCCCGGTGAACGCCCAGAACACCGCACCGGTCGGGACCGCGCCCGCACCCGTCTCCAGCACCGGCAGCGAGTGGTCGATCGGCGGCCGCCTGGCCAGCCGCAACGCCCCGGCGGCCAGTGCCGGCGCCATCAGCGGCCCGAACGCCCACCAGCCCCCGGCATCCGGTACCGCGCCCGCCATGGGGATGGCGGCGAGCACGACCAGGGCCGCGGTCGCCCAGACGCCGCCCAGCAGGGCGGGCAGCACCGCGCGGGCGGCCAGGGCGGGGCGCAATCCCACGCCGGTCAGCCTGGCCAGCCCCGGGTTGTCGGCGTCGCGGCGGGCTCCCGACACGGCCGTGGCGGTCACGCCCAGCGCGCCGCCCAGCACGGCGACGCCCAGCACCGCCGGGGAGCCGCCCGCCTGCACCAGCACCGCCGGCAGCGCGGCCGTCGCCGCGATCAGAGCGAGCCGGCCCGGCCTGCGGGCCACCCGCGCCCAGTCGGCCCACGCCAGCGCGAGCGGCGCCGGCAGCTTCGGCCAGCGCCGGGAGGCGAGCGTCCTCGACCGCCAGTGGTTGTCCTCGGCGACCCATGTGAGCACGCTCGGGTCGAGCCCCACGGTCGCGTTCGCCACGTGGCCGGCCCGGGTGGAGGCGGTCACGAGCTCGCGCGCCGGGATCCGGTCGAGCGACACCCACGCCCGCCTGGCCAGCACCCCGGAGACCGCCACGGCCCCGGCGACGGCGGCGGCGATCGCGGCCGGCGGAGCGCTCGCGGCGACGGCGAGCACCGCACGGAGCTGACCGCTCACGGCCACCACGGCCAGCGCCAGCAGCGCGGCCACCGTCGCCGTCAGCCAGAACTGCCACGTCTGCGACGACTGCCCGAGCACGGCCAGCGCCATCCCGCCGACGGTCGCCGACACGCCGAGGACCAGAGCGCCGAGCACCCGCCACACGAGCTGGTCGGGCGCGCCCAGCACCGCCGGCAGCGCCACGCCCAGCAGCAGCCCCGCCACGAGCGCGACCAGGCCCAGCACCCGTGCGGAACGGCCCAGCATGCTCCGCCGGTGCAACGGCGTGAGCAGCAGCCACGAGGCGTCGGCCGGGGGCACGAAGACCGGTCCCGCCGCGCGGGCGGCCGCCAGCAGACCGGCCACCAAGACGGCCAGCAGTGCCACCCCCGCTCCCGTGCGTGCCGGATCGACCGGCTCGGCCAGCCCGGCGAGCACGCCGGACACCGGCTGACCGGCCACGGCGACGATCATGATGAGCCCGAAGACGGCGACGTAACGGTCGACCAGACCGGCGGATCCGCGCCCGCGCGAGCGCAGGAACGCCCGTACCTCCCGTACGCGGGTCATGCGGTCACCCCCGTCGGCGAGACCTGGCGGGCGCGCTCGGCGAGGCCGGGATCGTGGGTGGCCATGAGGACGGTGCCGCCCTCGCGCGCGTACTCCTCCAGCAGGTCGCCCAGGCGGGCGCGGAAGGCGGCGTCGAGGCCGCGTTCCGGCTCGTCGAGCAGCAGCAGCGTGCTCGGCCTGAGCAGCGTCGCGGCCAGCGACAGGCGCTGGCGCTGGCCGGTGGACAGGTTGAGCGGCACCGCGTCGGCCCGCTCCACCAGCGCGAACTCCTCCAGCGCCGCCTCCACCGTCATCCGGGCCTCGGCGTGCACGGCTCCCACCAGCTCGAGGTGTTCGCGGGTGGTGAGCGCGGGATACCAGGCCGGCTCCTCGAACAGCAGCCCCACCCGGCCCCAGAACCTGTCTCTTATACACCT
>NZ_POUD01000184.1 GCF_003236395.1 Nonomuraea aridisoli
TACGTGGCGCGGGCGGTGGCGACCGGGAAGCAGGTGTTCGTGCCGGGGCGGGCGGCGGAGTGGGTCGCGGCGACGGGGACGTGGGGAGGCATGACTGCCGTCGAGGACACTGACGACCTGGCCAAGCGGGCGGCCACTCTCGTAGATGTGCCTCCTCCTGCTCACACGTTCTGATCATGGGTGACGCCGAGGCGTTCACCCGCGAGTTCCTGCCGCTGTACGTCCGGGTGCCGGCGGCAGGGCCGGGCATGTGCACGATCTGCCGCACCGGCCCGGCCGACCCGCCGCAGGAGACCTGCGCGGGGTGCCGGCGGGCCGCGCGGGGCGGGCACGCCTCCACCGGCCACGTCGTGCCGATCTCGCTGACGGCACGCGACACCCAGCTGTACGACGTGCTGGTGCGCGAGCGCGATCCGTCCGGCGCCGGGGGCAGGCGCGACAGGGCGGCGTTCCTGGCCGCCACCGTCGCCCGCTTCCTCCGCGCGCACATCCCCTGTCTCGAGGATCGCGCCGGCGGCCCGTTCACCGTGGTGGCCACGATCCCCGACACCCGCGCCGAACGGCCGATCGAGGCGTTCGACCTGATGCAGCGGGTGGTCGGGAAGGTGGGCGCGCTCGTCCCGCGTTACCGGCCGCTGCTGCTGGAGCCCGTCGCCCGTGCCGCCTTCCGGGTGCGCGGCCGGGTGGACGACGCGCGGGTGCTGCTGGTGGACGACCTGTTCGGGTCGGGGGCACGCGTCCACGGCGCGGCCTCGGCGTTGTACGGGAGCGGCGCGGCGGCGGTCGTGGCGCTGGTGATCGCCCGTTTCGTCGACCTCGCCGACGCGCACGGCGCCCGGATCTGGCGGGAGGCGCACGACCGGCCGTTCCGCTTCGATCGTTGCTGCCTGTGCGACCCCGGAGATTGACGCGCCCCGGCCGCCGGGGGCGTGCGGCCAGGACGCGACGTCTTTGGTGCTCCAGGTGGCCCCCACTGGAGCGATGCCCAGATTAGAGGCTTTCGTCCGGTTTGTATAGATTTTGGTGACATTTCGCCGCAAGCTGCGACACGCCGGGTAGTTGACGAGGTCTGAGGGGGTTTTCTCATGCCTGCACCCAGCCGGATCCGCCGCACGCTCGCGGCGCTGCTGCCGCTGCCGCTGGCCATGACCCTGTCCCCGACACCACCGTCCCAGGCTCAGGAACAGGCCGAGGAACAGGCCCAG
The DNA here is from genome assembly GCF_003236395.1 of Nonomuraea aridisoli. Lineage (GTDB taxonomy): Bacteria > Actinomycetota > Actinomycetes > Streptosporangiales > Streptosporangiaceae > Nonomuraea > Nonomuraea aridisoli. Next base: position 1,206 of record NZ_POUD01000184.1, read on the forward strand.
GCCCTGACACAGTCACCGCCGCCGTCCCCGAGCCCGACGGCACGGCACCGCACCCCGGTCGTGCTCTTTCCGGCCTTCCACCTGACGAAGCTGCGGGTGACCGTACGCGACCAGACGGCGTTCCCGAGGTGCCCGCGCTCGGGCACGTTCGAGGACTGGTACCGCAACGACCGCCCGAGCGCCGTCTTCAGCCAGGTCTGCCAGGACCGGCTGCTGACCCTGCGCTACGACGCCGGCTCGTCGCTGCCCATGCGCGGCCGCTTCTCCGAGCAGGAGGGTGTCGACGTCCGGATCATGGCGTACGGCCGCACCGCGAGCGCGCCGTTCTACGAGCCGATGTACCGCCGCCTGGAGGCCGCCGGATACGTCCGCGACAAGGACATCCGGGTCGCCGGCTATGATTCCCGGCTCACTCCCGACATGGGCGGGTTCCTGCGCCGCACCCGCAAGCTCATCGAGGACACCTACCGCGAGAACGGCGACCGCCCGGTGCATCTGGTCGGCCACTCCAACGGCCCGCTGTACGCGCAGTACCTGCTCACCCACTCCAAGCCGGCCTGGCGCGAGAAGTACATCCACGGCTTCACCCCGATCGCCGGCAACTTCCCCGGCCAGGGCGTGCTCTACCCGGTGCTGTTCACCGGCCTGAACATCCAGGACTTCGGCTACCCCACGACGAGACGGAACGCCGTGAGCAGCGCGCGGATGTACCAGAGCGCGCCCTCGTCGTACATGAGCGCCGCCGACCCGGCGGTCTTCGGCGACCGCGAGGTGGTCGTCCGCGACGCCTCGGCGGGCCGCGCCTACACGCCGCGCGACCACCGCCGCCTGCTGTCCGACGCGAACCTGCCGGCGGCCCGGCAGATCGCCGCCCACTACGTCGGCTTCGTGAAGTTCGCCGACAAGGAGTCGTTCCCGGGCGTGGACGTGTACGCCGAGAAGGGCTCCGGCCTGCCGACGCCCGTCGGGGCGCGGCTGCGCGACCTGACCACCGGCCAGGTCGTCGGCAAGGGCGCGTTCATCACGCGCGACGGCGACGGCAACCAGGAGGACCTCACCAACGACGCCGTCCAGGTCTGGCGCGCGATGCCGTGCCACCGTTTCACGCTCACCGACAACCCGGGCGTCGACCATTTCGCCCTTCCCTCCGACCGCGCGGTGCTCGACCGTCTGCTCACGCATCTGTCCCGGCCGCGCAGCCAGTGCCCGTGACGGGAAGCGGTTGATCATCGCTGAGGGCCCGCCTACGCTGATCACGCATCGTCGCCTGATCAGGACGGGGTCCCGCGTTGACCGTCAAGCTGCTTCTCGTGTCGGTGACCACGGCGGTCGCGCTCGCACCGGCCGGCACGACCGCCCAGCAGGCCGCCTGCCCCCTCGTCTTCGGGCACGGCGGCTACCCGACGGGCGCGAACCCCTGGACCAGGGACCAGATCCGCCAGCCGAACCATCCGCGCGGCGTGAACGACCAGAAGGCGTGGGGCGCCGACGGCGTGGAGGGCGACGTCCAGCTGACCAGGGAGGGCACCAAGGCGGTGATGTGGCACAACACCACCACCAACGGCCTGACCGGGGTGAACCGCGCGATCACCGACCTGTGGTGGGCCGCCGGGTCCGACAACCTGCAGGACCGGAGCATCGCGCGGGGCCCGTACCAGGGCGAACGGGTCTACACGCTGCGGCAGTGGCTCGACCACGTGCGCTCGCGCGGGCTGGTCGCCCTGCTGGAGATCAAACCGGAGGCCAAGAAGGTCCTGTCGACCTCGGCGCACGCGGCGAGCGGCTGGCGGGAGATCTCCGACCCGATCAAGGAACGCCAGGGCTCGCAGCGGATCCTGGTCTACTCCAAGGACGCGTGGATCCAGGGGGAGCTGGCCAAGCGCCACCCGGGGCTGCTGAAGGGGTCGGCCGCCCGCTGGACCGACAGCGTCGCCTGGGAGGAGCCGCCTCCGTCGTGGACCGGCAACACGGCCCAGTGGCAGTCCGTGCTCGGCCAGGCCCCGCCGAGCGTCATGACGAACTACACAAAGGACTACCGCGCCTGGCTGTCCGGCAGGTGCGCGTAAGGGGTCACCGGCTCTCGACGCGCACGCCGGGGTCGGGCGGGGTGTCGAGCGCGGGCGCGGGCACGCCCTTCAGGTGACGGTCGAAGAACCCCAGCGTGTACGCGTTCACCACGGCCCGCGCGCGGTCGGCGCCGACGGGCCCGGCGAAGCCGAGCAGCCGCACCAGCGGCGACCAGGCCGGCACGTCGGTGAAGTCGCCGTGGTAGGCGTCCGGCACGAACACCAGGTATCCGGCCGAGGGCAGCCGGTCGTGGACGGCGCGCATGGTGTCCTGGTGCTGGGCGACCTCGGCGTCGTCCCAGCCCTCGCGGCGCATGGTGGCGGCGTCGCGGGTGAGCCAGAGCGTGGGCCGGTCGAGGCCGGAGCGCACCACGTCGGCGGTCAGGGCGGCGTCCATGATGAGGCACGCGCGCAGCCGGGGTTCGAGCCGGCACGCCTGGCCGGTGACGATGCCGCCGAGCGAGACGCCGAACGCCCCGGCCCGTCCCAGGTCGAGCCGGCCGGCGAGCACACGGTCGGAGCGGTCGAGCGCGGCCAGCCGGTCCAGCACGAACGGGACGTCCCGCGCGAGGTGCGGGATCATGCCGTCGGGGAACGCCCGGCCGTGCAGCTGCGAGACCAGCTCCTCGACCTGGAAGGTGTTCATCTGGCGGAAGCCCAAGGCGCCCTCCAGGAAGAGCAGCACCGGGTGCCGCCCGGGGACGGCGGGGGCCGCGGCGACGGCGTTGGTGGTCACGTGACGCAGGTGCTGGAAGGTGAGCTCCGGCGTGCCCCCCAGCCCGGCCACGGCCGCGAGCACCGCCGGGTCCTCGACGTAGCGGACGCGCGGGGCCGACGGATCGGGCCGGGCCGGATACCAGATCTGCACCATCAGCTCGCGCCGCGCCGCCGGGTCGGGGCCGAGCAGCTCCGGGCGGTCGTCGGTCCAGTGGTAGGTCAGCGTGCCGATCCCGTACGGGCCGGAGGGCCGCGGGAAACGGAAGACCGGCAGCACCAGCGGCAGCGCCACGGCCACCGCGAGCCCGGCCGCGATCGCCCATCTCCCCCGTAAGGCGCCCCGCCACAGCCAGGCGGCGGTGAGCACGGCGGCCAGCGCGTACGCCGGGGCCATCGGCCAGCGCGCCCCCTCGGCGAGCACCTGCGCCACCGCGGCGGACGCGGCGAGCGCCGCGGCGTGCCGCGCCGGCCGCGGCACGGGCGCCACGAGCACGAGGAATGCCACCAGGTCCGCGGCCACGAGCACGATCTCGATGGGTCTCATGCACCCATCGTCAGCAAACTGGCAGCAACTGTCAATAAGGCAGTACATGTCACAAGTAGCCGGCCGTCAGCAGTACGCTGCTCACGTGGCCCTGACCCTTCGCCAACGCAACCGGCTGTCCGCGATCCACCGGATCATGGACACCGCGATCGACCTGTTCGACCAGCGCGGCTACTCCGGCGTCACGATCGAGGAGATCGCCGCCGCCTCGGGCGTGTCACCGCGCACCTTCTACCGCTATTTCGGCACCAAGGAGGGCCTGTTCACCGCGGACCCGTACGCCGCGGTCGGCGTCGACCTCTACACCGACCAGCTCGACCTCGACGACCTGCCGGGCAGCCTCAGACGGGTGATCGCGCTCATCGGCGCGCCCGAGGGCGAGGACCACACGGCCTGGCGCGGCATGCGCTACGTCATGGAGGAGCCGTCCGTGCGGGCCGCCGTCTACGCCTCGCTCGACCGCGAGGCCGACCGGCTGACCGCGCTGCTGCGGGAGCGGGGCGCGGGCCCGGCGAAGGCCCGCGTCACCGCGCGGGCGTACTGGTTCGGCGTCTACTTCGGGTCGCTGGAGCAGTGGCACCTCGACGGCCGAACACGCCCGGTGCTCGACTACGTGGACGAGGCGCTGACCGTGCTGACGGGACAGGCGTAGGCCGATCTGTGCTATTGTGTGCCGCGCAATTCGCGACCCCGTTCAAGGGAGACCAGACATGGCAGGTGACGACGACATCTCCGGGTGATACCGGAGCCTGACCGGCCGTCGGCGTGCGCATCGCAGCGCCGCCGCCTGTGGCCGTGTCGTCGTCGTTCTCTCCTGCCTGTCCGCCCGCCGGGCGCCCGTGGCGCGCCCGCGCTTTCCCGCACGAGGTCTCTCCCATGTCCGACGCGTCCGTCGTCTGCTCCGCCCTGTCCTTCTCCTGGCCCGACGACACCCCCGTCTTCGGCGACCTGTCCTTCACCGCCGGCCCCGGCCGTACCGGGCTCGTCGCCCCGAACGGCACGGGCAAGAGCACGCTGCTCCGGCTCATCGCCGGTGAGCTCACCCCCACCGGCGGGAGCGTCACCGTCGGCGGTGTGCTCGGCTACCTGCCGCAGACCCTGCCGCTGACCGGCGATCTCACCGTGGCCGAGGTGCTCGGGATCGCCCCGGTGATCGCCGCGCTGGACGCCATCGAGTCCGGCGACGCGAGCGAGGAGCACTTCGCCGTCATCGGCAACGACTGGGACGTCGAGGAGCGCACCAGGGCCCAGCTCGACCGGCTCGGCCTCGGCGACCTCGCGTTCGAGCGCCGTCTGGGCACGCTGAGCGGCGGCCAGGTCGTCTCGCTCGGGCTGGCCGCGCAGCTGCTCAAGCGGCCCGACGTGCTGCTGCTCGACGAGCCCACCAACAACCTCGACCTCGACGCGCGCCGCAGGCTGTACGCCGTGCTCGGCGACTGGAACGGCTGCCTGCTGCTGGTCAGCCACGACCGGGAGCTGCTCGACCGCATGGACCGCATCGCCGAGCTGCACCGCGGCGAGCTGCGCTGGTACGGCGGGAACTTCACCGCCTACGAGGAGGCCGTGCGCGCCGAGCAGGAGGCCGCCGAGCGCAACGTGCGCAGCGCCGAGCAGGAGCTCAAGCGGGAGAAGCGGGAGATGCAGCAGGCCCGCGAGCGCGCCGAGCGCCGGGCCGGCAACGCCGCCCGCAACCTCAAGAACGCCGGGCTGGCCCGGATCGTGGCCGGCGGCCTGAAGCGCAGCGCCCAGGAGTCGGCGGGCCGGGCCGGGCAGTTGCACGCCTCCCGGGTCGGCGACGCGCAGGCGCGTCTCGACGAGGCCGGGCGCGCGCTCCGCGACGACCAGAAGCTCGTGCTGGAGCTGCCCGGCACCGACGTCCCGGCCGGGCGCACGCTCTTCCACGGCGAGGGCCTGCGGGCGCGCGGCCTGTTCGCCGAGCCCGGCCTCGATCTGACGATCCGCGGGCCCGAGCGGATCGCGCTGACCGGCCCCAACGGCGCCGGCAAGTCCACCCTGCTGCGCCTGGTCAGCGGCGACCTGGAGCCGGACGGCGGGCAGGTCAGGCGGGCCGAGGGCCGGGTGGCGTACCTGTCGCAGCGGCTCGACCTGCTCGACCCCGACCGCACGGTGGCGGAGAACTTCGCGGCCTTCGCCCCGGGGATGCTCCAGGCCGACCGGATGAACCTGCTCGCCCGCTTCCTGTTCCGCGGCTCGCGCGCCCACCTGCCGGTGGGGGTGCTGTCCGGCGGCGAGCTGCTGCGGGCCACGCTCGCCTGCGTCCTGTGCGCCGAGCCCGCCCCGCAGCTCCTGCTGCTGGACGAGCCCACCAACAACCTCGACCTGGTCAGCGTCGGCCAGCTGGAGAGCGCCCTGGTGGCGTACCGGGGGGCCTTCGTGGTGGTCAGCCATGACGAGCGGTTCCTGACGGAGATCGGGGTGGAGCGCCGGCTGCGGCTTGCCGACGGCCGCCTGGTGTCCTGACCGTTCAGGGGCGGCGGGCCGCGGCCACGAACATCGGCAGGGCCAGGAACGCGCGGCCGGCGCGGACGCGTTCGCGCTGCTCGGCGGCCCACGCGGCCTCCTGCTCGGGGGAGATCGCGCCGGCCGCGCGGGCGCCGGCCGCGAGGCCGGTGAGCATCGGCAGCAGCACGTCGCCGGTGAGCACGCTGGTGTGCGCCTCCGCCGTGACGTCCGCGAAGCCGGTGTCGAGCAGCAGGTTGCGGAAGCGGCGCGCGGCCCACGGGTTGGTGACGGCGTCCGCGCGCGCGTGCACGATCGTCCGGGTGAGCACGGGGTCGGCGGAGTCGATGAGGAAGCCGTCCCAGTCCTGGCGGAGCAGGACGATCCTGCCTCCGGGGGCGAGCACCCGCCGGGCCTCCTCCAGGGCCTCGGCGGGGTCGGGCAGCTCGTGGAGGACCTTGTCGGCGCGGTAGCCGGCGACCTCGCCGTCGGCGAGCGGCAGCGCGCGGGCGTCGCCGATCCGCAGGTCGCGTTCGGGGCCGCGGCTGCGGGCGAGGGCGATCATCTCGGCGCTGAGGTCGACGCCGATCGCGCGGGCGCCGCGCGCGGCCAGCTCGCCGACCGCGCGGCCCGCGCCGCAGCCGACGTCCACGACGGCCGCGCCGTCCGGGAGGGCGAGCAGGTCGTACGTACGGGCCCGAAGCGCGGTGGCCTCGGGCGTGGCGTCGGCCGCGTCGAGCAGCCGGGCGAGTGATGGTGTCGGGGACATGCGAGCCAGCATGCGACTTCACGTCGACATGAGGTCAAGCCCTCAGACCCGGAACCTCATCCGGCACACCACCGCGTCGGCGTGCCGGCGCAGCGCCCTGGCCAGCACGGCGCCGCGCTGGTTCTGCAACATCCGCTGCCAGGCGTGCTCCGGCTCCACCTCGGCGATGAGCACGAAGACGTGCGGCTCCCCCGCCTCGCGCAGGAAGGTCAGCAGCGGCCGGTCCAGCCGCCGGTGGGCGTCGAAGAGCTGCACGAGCTCCACGCCGGGGTCCCAGCGGTCCCAGTCCTCGGCGAACGCGCGCGCCTGCGGTTCCTCGCCGGGGTGGGTCACGTTGACGGCCACCACCCGGTCGCCCAGCGACAGGGCGGCCGACAGGGCCTCGCGGGTCAGCCGGGTGACCGTCTGCACGGGCACCACCACCAGCGAGCGGCGCGGCCTGGGCGGCATGGGTGTCTTGCCGATCTCGAGCCGCCGGCCGATACGGGCGTACTGGCGGTTGACCCACTCCATGGCCGCCACCAGCAGCGGCAGCGCCACCACGATCAGCCAGCCGCCCTCGCCGAACTTCGTCGCCGTCACCACGATCGCGGCGGTGAACGTGAGCAGCGTGCCGAAGCCGTTGAGCGCGGCCCGCCACCGCCAGCCGGCGGGCCGGTCCGTCAGCCAGTGCCGGACCATGCCGGCCTGCGACAGGGTGAAGCCGACGAAGACGCCGATCGCGAAGAGCGGCACCAGCAGGTTCATCTCGCCCCGCGACACGACGAGCAGCAGGCCGCTGGTGATGGCGAGGAACGCGATGCCGTAGCGGTGCACCTGCCGGTCGGCGCGCAGCGCGAACAGGTGCGGCAGGTTGTTGTCGCGGGCCAGCAGCCGCGCCAGCACCGGCAGGCCGCCGAACGAGGTGTTGGCCGCCAGCCCCAGCAGCACCACGGTGGCGAACTGGACCACGTAGAACAGCGGCCCGTCGCCCAGCGAGGCCAGCGTGACCTGGGCGAGCACGGTCACCCCGTCGGCCGGGGCGATGGCGAACTTCTCGATCAGCGCGGCGATGCCCAGCAGCATGACGGCCAGCAGCGCGCCCAGCGCCACCTCGGCCCGCTGCGCCCGCCGGACGCGGGGACGTCTGAACGACGGCACCGCGTTGGCGATCGCCTCCACGCCGGTCAGCGCGGCGCAGCCGTTCGCGAAGGCCTTGAGCAGCAGCAGGACGCCGACCGTCTCCAGACTCGCCACCTGATGCTGGACGTGGACGGCAGCTTCGGACCGGAACAGCCCGGCCACGACGACGAGCAGGATCGCGGCGACGTAGACGACGGTGGGCGCGATGAAGGCGCGGGCGCTGTGCGCGATGCCCTTGAGGTTGACGCCCGTCACGAGCGCGAGCACGCCCAGGCAGAGCCACACCGTGTACGGCAGCAGCTCGGGGAAGGCGGAGGTGAGCGCCGCGACTCCGGCGGCCACGGAGACGGCGACGTTGAACACGTAGTCGATGACCAGCGAGGCGCCCGCGACCAGGCCCGCCCGCCGCCCCAGGTGCCTGGTGGCCACGCCGTACGCGCCGCCGCCCTCGGGGAAGGCGGCGATGACCTGCCGGTAGGAGACGGTCAGCACCACGAGCAGGCCGGCGATGGCCAGGGTGACCGGGATGGTGAAGCCGAGCCCGGCGCCGCCGGCGAGGGCCAGCACGAGCACGATCGCCTCGGGTCCGTACGCCACGGAGGCCATGGCGTCCAGGGAGAGCGCGGCGAGCCCGCCCGGGACCGAGAGCCGGTGGCGTTCGCCGGTATCGGGGGGTTCCTCGGTCGGGACGGGGGTTTTCACGATGGTCATGTCCGCATACTCCTGAAGAGAATTTCCGCACTCATCGTGACTCGCCACACCCGCCGAAATGTGGCTTCATATGAATCCCTGACGGATAAAGCGGAAATTGCTACGCGAAATATACGGCGCGCCTTTCCCGTCGACGTTGTGCCTGGTCAGGGACGGAAACGGTAGCCCATGCCCGGTTCCGTGATCAGGTGGACGGGGTGGGCGGGATCGCGTTCGAGTTTGCGGCGCAGCTGGGCCATGTACTGGCGCAGGTAATGGGTCTCCTTGACGAACTTGGCGCCCCACACCTCGGTGAGGATCTGACGCTGGCTGATCAGCTTGCCCGGGTGGCGCAGCAGCAGCTCCAGGATGTGCCACTCGGTCGGCGTCAGCCGTACGTCGCCGCTGATCGTCTTGTCGGTCAGGTCCACGACGTGGTCGCCGATCTTGATGTTCGCCAGCTCGGCCTCGTGGATGGAGACGCGCCGCGTCACGGCCCGCACCCTGGCCAGCAGCTCGTCGATGCCGAACGGCTTGGTGACGTAGTCGTCGGCGCCGGCGTCCAGAGCCTCGATCTTGTCCTGGTTCCCGGCCCGGCCGGACAGCACGATGATCGGGACGCTGGTCCAGCCGCGCAGCCCGTGGATGACGTCCACCCCGTCCAGGTCGGGCAGCCCCAGGTCGAGGATGACCAGGTCGGGCGTGTGGTCCACGGCGGCGCGCAGCGCCGCGGCGCCGTCGGCGGCCACGGTCACCTCGTAGTGACGGGCGGCCAGGTTGATGCGCAGCGCGCGCAGGATCTGGGGTTCGTCGTCCACGACGAGGATGCGGGTCACCGGGTCACCCCGCTCAGGGCGATGGGCAGTGTCAGGATCATGGTGAGACCTCCCCCTGGTGTGTCTTCCGGTACGAGCGTGCCGCCCATGGCCTCCGTGAGCCCGCGCGAGAGCGCGAGGCCGAGGCCGACTCCCGAATGGTTGTCGCGGTCGCCGAGCCGCTGGAACGGCTGGAAGACCCGGTCGTGGGCCTCGGACGGGATGCCGGGGCCGCGGTCGATGACGCGGATCTCCACCTGGTCGCCGTGGCGGCTGGCGGTGACGAGCACCGGCCGGTCGGGCGGGCTGTAGCGGACGGCGTTCGCCATGAGGTTGACCAGGACGCGTTCGAGCAGGGCCGGATCGGCGGCGATCTCGGGAAGTTCGACGGAGATGTCACCCTCGATCCGGTCGCGCGGCGGGCCGAGGTCGTCCACGGCTCGCGGAACGATCTCCTCCAGGGCGATCGGCTGCGGGGTCACGCCGAGCACGCCGGCCTGCAGCCGGCTCATGTCGAGCAGGTTCGCCACCAGCCGGTCCAGCTTGTCCAGCGACTCCGCCGCGGTGTCCAGCAGCTCGGCGCGGTCGTGGTCGCTCCAGTCGACGCCGGTGGCGGCCAGGCTCTCGACGGCGGCCTTGGCGGAGGCGAGCGGCGTGCGCAGGTCATGGCTGACGGCGGCGAGCAGCGCGGTGCGCATCTTGTCGGCCTCCGCGAGCGGCTGGGCGCGGGCCGCCTCCTGCTGCAGGCGTTCCTGCCGCAGGGCGACGGCGGCCTCGGCGGCGAACGCCTCCAGCACCGCGCGGTCGGCGGCGTCCAGCAGCCGGCCGCGGGCGGCGAGCACGAGGGTGTCGTCGATCTGCACGTCGGTGTCCGACTGGGCCGGGCACGTGGAGGGCGTGCCGCCGGAGGTGGCGACGATGCGCCAGGCGTCGGGGTCGGACTGGTCGTCGAGGGCGCGCCCGGCCTCGGGCCGGCGTTCGAGCAGGGTGACCGAGGTCAGCCCGAACGTCTCGCGCGTCCGCTCCAGCAGGGACGGCATGGCGGCCTCGCCGCGCAGCACGTGCCCGGCCAGCGTGGACAGCAGCTCGGCGTCGGCCCCGGCGCGGGCGGCCTCCCTGGTGCGGCGGGCGGCGAGGTCCACGATCGTGCTCACCGCCGCCGCCACCAGGACGAACACGACCAGCGCGAACAGGTTCTCCGGATCGTTGATCGTGAACCGGCCGACCGGCGGCGTGAAGAACCAGTTCAGCAACATCGACCCGCCGATGGCGGCGGTGATGGCCGGCCACATCCCGCCCGCCAGCGCGACGCCGACGGTCAGGCAGAGGAAGAAGAGGATCTCGCTGGGCAGCGACACCACCTCGCGGAACTGCGCCAGCACGGCGGTCAGCAGCGGCATCCCGGCCACCGCCAGCACCCAGCCGGCCGCCCGGCGCTTGCGGGTCAGCGCGGCGCGGGTACGCGCCGGGCGCCGCCGTCCCTTCCTGACCTCGTCGTGCGTGATCATGTGGACGTCGATCGAGCCGGAACGGGCGATGGTCTCCACGCCGACGCCCCGCGAGAAGAGCTGCGCGAACCGGCCCCGCCGCGACGCGCCGAGCACCAGCTGGGTGGCGTTCACACCGCGGGCGAAGTCCAGCAGCGCGCGCGGGACGTCGTCGCCGACGACCTGGTGATAGGTGCCGCCCATGCTCTCCACCAGCGCCCGCTGGCGGGACAGGCTGGCGGGGTCGGCGCCGGCCAGGCCGTCGGCGCTGGTCACGTGGACGGCCAGCAGGTCGGCGCCCTTGGTGCGGGCCGCGATCCGCGCCGCGCGGCGGACGAGCGTGTCGCCCTCCGGGCCGCCGGTGAGGGCGACGACGACGCGTTCACGGGTCTCCCAGGTCGTGACGATGCCGTGGTCGGCGCGGTAGCGGTCGAGCTGCTCGTCCACCTTCCCGGCCACCCACAGCAGCGCCAGCTCCCGCAACGCGGTGAGGTTGCCGACCCGGAAGTAGTTCGCCAGCGCCGCGTCCACCTTCTCCGGCGCGTAGACGTTGCCGTGCGCGAGGCGGCGGCGCAGCGCCTCCGGCGACATGTCCACCAGCTCCACCTGGTCGGCGCGGCGAACGACCTCGTCCGGCACCGTCTCGCGCTGGGGCACGCCGGTGATCTCCTGGACGACGTCGTTCACCGACTCCAGGTGCTGGATGTTGACGGTGGAGACCACGTCGATCCCCGCGTCGAGGAGGTCGTCGATGTCCTGCCAGCGCTTGACGTGCTCGGAGCCGGGCACGTTGGTGTGGGCCAGCTCGTCGACCAGCGCCACCGCCGGCCGCCGCGCGATGACCGCCTCGACGTCGAGCTCGGTGAACGTGGCCCCGCGGTGCACGAGCGTCCTGCGCGGGACGACCTCCATGCCCTCCAGCAGCGCTTCCGTACGCGGGCGGCCGTGCGTCTCGACGAGGCCCACGACCACGTCCCGGCCGCGCTCGCACGCGCGGCGGGCCTCCTCCAGCATCCTGTACGTCTTGCCCACCCCGGGCGCCGCGCCGAGGTACACCCGCAGCCGTCCCCGCACCTCAGGCCCCGTCGAGTCGTACGACGGTCAGGGCGGCGAAGACGTCGGCCATCTCCACTCCTCTGATTCGGTCGGCCCCCCCGGAACGAGCGGCACCAGACCAAGGAAAACGCCGAAATACGGGCCATTTTCCGTTCTTGACGGCATCCCTACGGCCACGCGCCGTTTCTTGACGCGATCCGTACGCCGTCAGCCGACGTGGACGTGCGGCCGGCGTTCCAGGTCGGGCTCCGCCTGGCGCAGCACCTCCCGGGTCAGCGGCGGCACGTCGCCGCCGCCGAAGACCAGGTAGCGCAGCATCGCGACGACCGGGTTGCCCTCGGTCCAGTGGAAGTAGATGTGCGGCACCGAGCCGGTGCGGTCGCGCAGGAAGAGCAGCAGGGCGGCCAGCGAGTTCGGCACGGCCGAGCTCTCGATGGTGAGGATCCGGTGGCCGAAGCGCTCCTCCCCCTTGACCTGCAGCTCCGTCTCGAACTCCGAGGCGTCCGGCACCGACACCTCGACGAACAGCACCGGCTCGGTGGTGCGCAGCCGGTGGTTGATCCACTGCTCGCGCAGCTTGTCGGTGTACTCGGCCTGGTCGCGCTGGTGGGGCTCGTTGGCGATGAGGTGGATCTCGCCGCACGCGTCGTTGACGAACCGCTCGGCGAGCGGGTCGAGGGTCACGTCGGTGACCCGCAGCTCGGTCGAGCGGGTGGCGCGCGACAGCAGCGAGGTGACGACGATCGCCACGATGAAGAACGAGGCGATCTTCACGCCGTCCGGCCGCTCGATCACGTTGTCCACCAGCGTGTACGCCAGCACCGCCGTGATCAGCGCGAACCCGGCCGCCGCCCGGCGCTGTCCCTTCTTCCTGGCCGACAGGGTCACCGCGACCGCGGCCGAGAGCATGAGGACGAGCACGCCGGTGGCGTACGCGCCGCCCTGGGCGTCCACGTCGGCGTCGAAGATGACCGTGATGGCGAACGCGATCGCCGAGAACACCAGCACCAGCGGCCGTACGGCGCCCGTCCACTCCGGCGCCATGCCGTACCGGGGCAGGTAGCGGGGCACCAGGTTGATCAGCCCGGCCATCGCCGAGGCCCCGGCGAACCAGAGGATCGCGATCGTGGAGACGTCGTAGACGGTGCCGAACCAGTCCCCCAGGTAGCCGTGCGCCAGGTACGCCAGCGCCCGCCCGCTCGCCTTCCCGCCCTCCTCGAATTCGGCGTGCGGGATGAGCACGGTCGTGACGAAGCTGGAGAAGATCAGGAAGACGCTCATGATGAGCGCCGCGACGGTCAGCAACCGCTTGGTGCCCGCGATCCGCCGCCGCACGTCCCCCTTGACCACCGGCATCACCGCCACGCCCGTCTCGAACCCGGACATGCCGAGCGCCAGCTTCGGCATGACGAGCAGCGACAGGCCGATCATGGCCATGGGGCTGTCGAAGTCGAGGCTGAGCGCGTTCCGCCAGTCCACGACGACCTGCGGGGCCTGGAGCACGTGGACGAAGGCGGTGGCGACGACGATCGCGTTCAGGCCGAGGTAGACGAAGACGAGCAGGACGGCGATGCCGATCGCCTCGGTGAAGCCCATCAGGAACACCCCGCCGAGCGCCGCCAGCAGCACCAGCGTGACGAGCACCCGCTGCCCGGACAGGAACCCGGGTACGAACGGGTTCTCCAGGATGTGCGCGGTCGCGTCCGCCGCCGACAGCGTCATCGTGATGACGAAGTCGGTGGCCGCGAACCCGAGCAGCGCCAGCACGAAGAACTTGCCCCACCACTGCGGGGCGAGCTTCTCCAGCATCGCGATCGAGCCCTGCCCGTACGGGCTCTCGGCGGCGACGCGGCGGTAGACCGGCAGCGCGCCGAGCAGCGTGAGCGCGACCAGGAAGAGGGTGGCCAGCGGCGCGAGCAGGCCGGCGGCGAGGGCCGCGATGCCGGGCTGGTAGCCGAGCGTGGAGAAGTAGTCCACGCCGGTCAGGCACATCACCCGCCACCACGGGTGCTTGACGTGGGGGCCGTGCTCGATCTGGCTACGGTCGGTCTGCAGACCCTGCAGCAGCCACGACTGCAGCGTCCCCTCCGTAGCGGCCGGCCGTTTCGCCAGCACCATCCCGGTCACCCGTCCCCGTCAAGAGCCCGTAAATACGCATCGCACCTTACTGACCGATATGCGGTGTTCGAGGCTGCAGGGGCGTCAAGAACGCGTATGGAGGCGTATGTACGGGTTCAGGGCGGCCGGGGAGTGCGTCACGCCACCTGTGTCACCGGCTGGGACATCGTGCCGGCGGGGTCGATGATCGTGATGGAGACGTCGAGGTCGGCGACCATCCCCCGCAGAGCGGGGGCGGTGAGCAGCACCCACCGCTGGTCCGGCCCGAGCACCTTCGCGAGCTTGAGCGGCGAGGAGAAGGCCACGGCCGCCCGCTTGCCCGACGCGGTGCGGAACAACCGCAGCGTCAGGGCGCATCCGCCGGCGCGGACGGGGACGAACAATCGAGGCTCGGACATCTGCTTCCTTCCTCCAAAAGGGGTACAAAGCAGACGCTAGACCCGTTTCCGGATCACGCCGGGGCATCTGTACGCGATCGAGACGCCCGCCCCGGAAATCCTGACGCCGCTTTGACGGGTCCTGCTTTGACGGCCGCTTTGGGAGGTCGCCGGGCCCGCGCACGCGCGCGGGCCCGGCGTGGCTCAGCGCTTCATGAGCGCGAACACACCCCAGCCGAGCAGGTGCCGCTGGTACGTGGTGTAGAGCAGCGGCTCACGTGACAACTCCGCGCGGAACTCGGGGGCGAGCTCGTCATCGGGGTTGGCGTCGAGCCAGGTGCGGAGGTTGAGCCAGTGGGCGGCGACGTAACGGTCCCAGCTGTCCTCGTCGGCCAGGACCATCTCGACCACGTCGTAGCCCAGATCGTCGAAGAGCCGGACGAGCCCCGGCAGGGTCTCGAAGTCGTCACGCGAGCGGGCGTGACAGGCTTCTACGGCCTCCTGGCCGGGCGGCTCGGCGCGCCAGAAGCACTCACCGACCAGCAGCATGCCGCCCGGGCGCACGCTGCGTTCGAGCAGCGCGACGGTACCGGCGGTGCCCTGGCCGATCCAGGTGGCCCCGACGCACGCCGCGACGTCCACGGGCTCGGCGGCGACGTGGGCGGCGGCGTCGCCGTGCACGAACGTCACCCGGTCGACGACGCCCAGCTCGGCGACCCGTTCGCGGGCGGCGGCCAGGAAGACCGTGCTGATGTCGACGCCGGTGCCGGTGACGCCGTGGTCGCGGGCCCAGGTCGCCAGCATCTCGCCCTTGCCGCAGCACAGGTCGAGCAGGGAGACGCCCGGACGCAGCCGGATCGCCGCGCCCAGCGTGGCGAGCTTCTCCGGAGTGAGCGGGTTGATGATCCGGTGGCTGCTCTCGCGGATCGTGAAACTACGTGACAGGTCCAAGGAAGTGAGTCCTTACGTGGGATGACGGGCTGAACAGGCGGCGAACGTCATCGACACGCATAAAGCAACTCCTCCGTCACGAGTGATCCCCCGCGACCCTAGGACGCCCCGCACCCGCCCCACAACCGATTATCTGTGCGCGCTCGAGAAATCGTCAGGATATCCTGACGAACATGACGTTGAAGTCGCCAGACATTCCCGGCCACGAGGGCTTCGTGGCGCCCGTGCTCCCCGGTGGCGAGCTCGCCCCCTCCTCCAGCTCCTTCACCAAGGATTTCGTCGGCTACCAGGCCACGTGCTCCTGCGGCTGGACCGACCGTCGGCGCTACCCGGCCACGCCGGAAGGGGTGAAGGAGGCGGAGTACCGGTGGTGGAGCCGGCACGCCGGCCCCCTGTCCATGGCGGCGCCGCCGAGCTGGCTGGTCACGAAGTCCGAGCTGCTCTGCCGGCAGATCGTGGGCCTCACCGCCGAGCGTCCCCTCGCCGCCCTCACCCTGCTGTCCCAGGTGGAGAACTGGCAGCGCACCCTGCTCGACCAGGCCGTCGCCGCCGCCCGGCGGAACGGCGCCTCCTGGGCCGAGGTCGGTGAGGCGATGGGCGTCTCCAAGCAGTCCGCCCACGAACGGTTCAGGGCGCACGCCGGTTCGTGACCGCACGTCCTCGCAGGTTGGGACTTTGGCCCCTACCTGCGAGGACGTCCGCCGCGGAAGGCTCGCCGCCATGACGTACGACATCGACGCGCGCCCCCGCGCGCTCACGGAACTCTCCAGGGAGGAATCCCTCCGGCTGCTCGGCAACGTCGGGCTGGGGCGCATCGTGTTCATCAGCCGTGCCATGCCGGCGATCCGCCTCGTCAGCCACGTCATGACCGACGGCCACATCGTGGTCCGCACCGGGTACGAGCCCGAGATCGAGGCCGTGCTGCGGCCGCGGGGGACGTCCATGGTCGTCTACCAGGCCGACATGGTCGATCCGGCCACCCATCTCGGCTGGAACGTCATGGTGACCGGCACGGCCGCGCTCGTGCCCGACGCCGGCGGCCCGCAGAGCTGGACGGGTGAGAAGACGGCCCTCGTGCTGCGCATCCGGCCCGAGCACGTCACCGGGTTCGAGGTGACCGGCGACCCGTCCTGATCCGGCCGGAGCGCACTGCCGTACGATCGCCTACGGCTTCCGCGCGGCGGACGGCCGGCGCGGACGGGAGGGGAAGGCGTGACGGGCGGGCGGGCCTTCTGGCCGCTGCTGGCGGTCCACGCCATCCTGGTGCAGGCGGTCAGCTACGGCCTGCGGCCTTCGTTGTCGTACGCGGTGCTGGACCTCGGGTACGGGCCCGCGTGGGTGGCCGTGGTGGCGGCGATGTTCGCGGTCCCGCCGCTGGTGCTCGCGGTGATGACCGGGCGGCTGGTCGACCGGCTGGGCGAACGGCCCGGCCTGGTGATCGGCGGGGTCGCGCTGACGGCGTCGGCGGTGGTGGCGAGCCTCGGCTCGCGGAGCCTGGCGATGCTGGTCATCGCGACCGCGCTGCTCGGTGTCGGCATCGTCTTCTCGATGGTCGGCGAGCAGTCGGCGGTGGCCGGGCGGGCACGTCCCGGCGGCCTGGACGCGGCCTTCGGCGGCTACACGTTCATCACCTCGCTCGGGCAGGGGGTGGGACCGCTGCTCCTGCTGGTCCCGCCCGCGCCGGGGAGTCAGGCGCCGCCGCTGGTGCCGATCGCCGCGGTGTGCGGGGCGGCGAGCGTGGTGATCCTGGCGGTCTCGTTCGGGTTCGGCAGCCGCCACCGCGCCTCGCAGGCGCCGGACGCCCGCCACCGGTGGCCGGCGCGGCGGCTGCTGGCCATTCCGGGGATGTACCGGGCGATGCTGGTCGGGGCGCTCATCCTGGCCTCCATCGACGTGACGCTGGCATACCTGCCGGTGCTGGCGCACGAGCGCGGGATCGCGCCCGGCTGGGTGACGGCGATGCTCGCGGCGCGGGCGGCCGCCCAGATGTTGTCGCGCGTCAACCTCGCCGGTCTCGTCCGGCTGCTCGGCCGCAGGCGGCTCACCGTGGCGGCCTGCGGGGTGTCCGGGCTCGCGCTGCTCGGCCTGACGCCGCCGTTCCCCGCCGCCGTGCTCATCGTCCTGACCTCCGTGTACGGGTTCGCGGCCGGCGTCTGCCAGCCGATCACGATGGGCTGGGTCGCCGCGCTGGCGCCCCCGGGCACCCGGGGGACGGTCCTGTCGTTGCGGATCGCGGGCAACCGGCTCGGCCAGTCGCTGATCCCGGTCCTGTCCGGCGCCGCCGCCACGGTCGGCGGCGCCTCCGGCGTCCTGGCCCTGACCGGCGCCACCCTGGGCATCGCCGCCTGGTCGGCCACCGCCATCGCCGACAACAAGGACTGATCCGGCCCTCGCCCCGGGCGTCCCACCCC
>NZ_POUD01000185.1 GCF_003236395.1 Nonomuraea aridisoli
GCTTGTGGGTGTGGGTGTGGTCGGCGGTGGTCTTGGCCGCACGCGGCGCGGGGGCGGGGGTGGTGGCGCCGATGGTGCCCGTGTCGAACGCGTACGTGGCCGCCAGGGTGGCGATGGCGTCGGAGTTCACGTCCAGCGCGTGGTCGTTGACGTTCTGGATGGTGTCGCAGACGCTGTGGTAGCACGGGTCGAGCGGGATGCCGGCGGTGCCGCCGAAGATCTCGGCCTCTTCCTCGGTCTTGAGCACCTCGGCCCCGGTGAACAGGCCGCCCGACGGGATCCCGACCGCGATGAACGGACCGTAGTCGGAGCGCCCGGTGAACGCCGTCGCCGTGTACGGCAGCCCGCGCCCGGCGAAGAACTTCTCGAAGTCCTCCTCGATCACGTCCGACCCGGCGGGCCCGGCGGTGCCGAACGCGTCGCCGTCACCGTCGTAGATCCCGAACGTGTAGTTCGGCGAGGCGATCATGTCGAAGTTCAGGTACAGCGCGATCTTGGCCCGCTCCTCCTCCGACAGGTTGGCCACGTAGTGGTCGGAGCCCAGCAGGCCGAACTCCTCGGCGCCCCAGAAGGCGAAGCGCATCTGGTTCTTCGGCTTGGTCTTGGCGAGCTGCAGGGCGACCTCGAGGACGCCCGCGCTGCCGGAGCCGTTGTCGTTGATGCCGGGCCCCTCCTGGACGCTGTCCAGGTGCGCGCCGAGCATGACCACGTTGTCCGGGTCGCCCTTCCTGCTGTCGGCGATCACGTTGTAGGTGGTCCGCTGCTCCACGATCGGGTCCCAGTTCATCGTGACCGTGGTGCCGGGGGCGGCGGCGAGCTCCTGGCCGACCGCGAAGCTGGTGAAGAACGAGGGAACGGTCACGCCCGGCCCGCCGAGCGACGGGTTGAGGTCCACCTCGGTACGGCCGGTCTGCCCCTCGTTGAAGATGATGACGGCCGAGGCGCCGGCGGCCATGGCGTTGTCCACCTTGACGCGGAAGTTGCAGACGCCGCGCTGCATGAGCGCGATGTTCCCGGCCACGAAGCCGTCGAAGTCGCTCGGCTCGCAGCCCGAGGTCGAGGTGTTCTCCGGCCCCGGCGGCAGGGTCAGGTCCACGGCCTGGACGGTGCCGGTCACCGACCCCTCGGGCGATTCGGCCATCGCCACGTAGTCGGCGAAGAACCCGTAGGTGTACGTCTTCTGCGCCGGGCTGCTCTGCCGCAGCACCGGCGGGGTGACGTACCCGCTGAAGGTGAACTCGAACGGCTGGATCGTCACCTTGTATCCGGCGGCGCGCAGTTTGCGGGCCACGTAGTCGCGGGAGGCGTCGTAGCCCGGGGTGCCGGACACGCGGGTCCCGTCGTTGGCGGTGGCGATCGCCTGTAACGCCTTCAGGTGCTTCTTGACGTTCTCGCCCTTGACGGCCTTGACCAGCTTGCGGACGGAATTGTTGTTGGGTGCGGCGCTCGCCGTGCCGGTGAAGGCAAGCGGCGACACCGCCACGGCCACGGCGGTGATCGCGCCGAGCACGCCCTTGCGCAGTCGGGAACGCATGGTTGCTCCTCGAAGGTGAAGGGTGACCCAGGTCATAAATACGCGCGTAGCCGGAAACGTATTGATGAATAGGGAAATAGGGAAGATTGAACCGCATATCCGTTACATCACGGACCGGAAACGGCCCACCTCGGAGTACGAAACGGGGAACCCCATGTCCATAGATCTGGCGTCCACGGGCACGCTCACCATCGGCGGAAAGACCGTGCACCGGCTCGGGTTCGGAGCGATGAGCCTCACCGGGCCGGGCGTGTGGGGGCCGCCGCGCGACCACGACGAGGCCCTGCGGGTCCTGCGCCGGGTCGTCGAGCTCGGCGTCGACCTCATCGACACGGCCGACTCCTACGGGCCCTACGTCAGCGAGGAGATCATCCGCGAGGCGCTGCACCCGTACCCGGAGGGGTTGCTGATCGCGACCAAGGCCGGGTTCGTGCGCACCGGGCCGGGCGAGTGGCACGCGGTGGGACGGCCCGCGTACCTGCGGCAGGAGGTCGAGATGAGCCTGCGCCGGCTCGGCGTGGAGCGGCTCGACCTGCTCCAGCTGCACCGGGTCGACCCCGAGGTGCCGCTGGAGGACCAGGTCGGTGAGCTCAAGGCCCTCCAGGACGAGGGCAAGATCGCCGCCATCGGCCTGTCGGAGGTGAGCGTCGAACAGCTGGAGCAGGCGCGGCGCGTCGCCGAGATCGTCAGCGTGCAGAACCGCTACAACCTCACCAACCGGGCCTCCGAGGGCGTGCTGCGGCACTGTGAGCGGGAGGGCATCGCGTTCATCCCGTACAGCCCGATCGGCAAGGGCAGTCTGGCCGGGCCCGGCAGCCCGGTCGAGCACGTCGCCAAGGCTCTCGGCGCCACGCCCGCCCAGGTCAGCCTGGCCTGGCTGCTGGCCCACTCGCCGGTGACCATGCCGATCCCCGGCACCTCGTCCGTCGCGCACCTGGAGGAGAACCTGGCCGCCTCCACCGTGTCGCTGACGCCCGAGCAGCTGGACGAGCTCGGCGGCCTCTGACGGGACGTCCGGCCCTCCTCCGCGGAGGGCCGGACGTCCGCATCGGTCAGCTCAGGCCGTTCTTCATGGCCGTGAGGAGTTCGGCGTCGGTGGTGTCGCCGCTGAGCTCCCAGAAGAAGGCGCCACCGAGGCCCTGGTCCTGCGCGTAGCCCATCTTGCCGCCGATCGTGGCCGGCGTGTCGTAGCTCCACCACTGGTTGCCGCAGTGCGCGTACGCGGTGCCCGCGACCGTGCCGGTGGCCGGGCAGCGGGTCTTGAGCACCTTGTAGTCCTCGATGCCCTGCTCGTACGTCCCCGGCGCGGCACCCGTGGCCGTGCCGCCGGGCGCGGCCTGCGTGACGCCCGTCCAGCCGCGGCCGTAGAAGCCGATCCCGAGCAGCAGCTTGCTCGCCGGCACGCCCTTGCTCTTGAGCTTCTGGATCGCGCTGTCGGAGTGGAAGCCCGCGGTCGGGATGCCGGAGTAGGACGTGAGCGGCGAGTGCGGGGCCGTCGGGCCCTGCGGCGCCCAGGCGCCGAAGAAGTCGTACGTCATGACGTTGTACCAGTCGACGTACTGCGCCGCGCCGGCGTAGTCGGCCGCGTCGATCTTGCCGCCCTCCGTGCCGTCGGCGGTGATGGCGGCGGTGACCAGGTTGCCGGAGCCGAAGCGGGCGCGCAGCGCCGACATGAGGTTCCTGAACGCGGCCGGCCCGCTGGTGTCACAGGTCAGACCGCAGGCGTTCGGGTACTCCCAGTCGATGTCGATGCCGTCGAAGACGTCCGCCCAGCGCGGGTCCTCGACCAGCCGGTAGCAGGACTCGGCGAACGCGGCCGGGTTCTGGGCGGCCTGGGCGAAGCCGCCGGACCACGTCCAGCCGCCGAAGGAGAACAGCACCTTCAGGTGCGGGTGCTTGGCCTTGAGCTTGCGCAGCTGGTTGAAGTTGCCGCGCAGCGCGCCGGCGTCCCAGGTGTCGGCGACGCCGTCCACGCTCTCGTTCGCCTGGTAGAAGCGGTCGTAGTCGGCGTAGCTGTCGCCGATCGTGCACTGCCCGTTCTGGACGTTGCCGAAGGCGTAGTTGATGTGGGTCAGCTTGGCCGCCGAGCCGCTGGTGTCAATGTTCTTGACGTGGTAGCCCCGCTGGTAGACGCCCCACTGCACGAAGTAGCCCAGCACCTTGTCGCCACCGCCGCCGTTCCCGCCGGTGGTCCTGACCGTGACGGGGGTGCTGGCCGCGGAGCGGTTGCCGGCGGCGTCGCGGGCTCGGACGGTGTAGGTGTAGGCGGTGCCGGCGGTCAGGCCGGTGTCGGTGTGGGTGGTGCCGGTGACGGTGGTGACGAGGGTGGTGCCGCGGTAGAGCTCGTAGCCGGTGACGGCGACGTTGTCGGTGGCGGCGTTCCACGCGAGCGTGACGGTGGTGCCGGTCGCGCCGGTGGAGCGGAGGTTGCCCGGCACGCTGGGCGCGGTGGTGTCGTCGCCGCCGCCCGTGGTCGTGGCGGTGACGGGGGTGCTGGCCGCGGAGCGGTTGCCGGCGGCGTCGCGGGCTCGGACGGTGTAGGTGTAGGCGGTGCCGGCGGTCAGGCCGGTGTCGGTGTGGGTGGTGCCGGTGACGGTGGTGACGAGGGTGGTGCCGCGGTAGAGCTCGTAGCCGGTGACGGCGACGTTGTCGGTGGCGGCGTTCCACGCGAGCGTGACGGTGGTGCCGGTGACGCCGGTCGTGCGGAGGTTGCCCGGCACGCTGGGCGCGGTGGTGTCGTCGCCGCCGCCGGTGGCGGCCTTCCACAGGGCCGGGACGTTCGGCGGCTCCCAGCCGGGCTGGGACGTGTGCGCCTGGACGCACTCGTACTCGACGCCGTCGTACGTCACGCGCGTGCCCGCGGCGTACGACGTCCACGGCGCCCAGTCGGCGAAGACTCCCTGGACGGCGGCGGCGGTGGCGGGGGCCGGGGCGGCGACCGCCGCGGTGAGCGGCAGCACCAAGGCCGCCAGCCCGGCGATGACCTTGCTCAGGATGGTTCGTCTCATGACTGCTCCGACATCCGGTCGACGGGGGGGTGGGATGTCAGGAAACTATTAGGAAAGTTTCCTTTAAATTGAGACGGTAAACCCTGCCCACGAGGCCGTCAATACGGATCCGTCAGATGGTGAAGTCGCGCAGCAAACCCGTGTACGCCTTCGGGCGCGGCCGGGCGTACTCGCCGCGCGCGCTCGTCCTCAGCCCGAGCGCCACCATCGACTCGGCCGGTCGGGTGGCCGCCGTCACCCCGTCGATCACCGGCACGCCCGTCGCGCGCCACCTCGGCGCAGAAGTCCGCCATGCCCGCGCAGCCCAGCACGACCGCGTCGCTACCGTCGCGTTCGACGGCCGCGGCGCACAGCTCGGTGACCGCCGTGCGGGCCGCCGGGTCCTCCGGGCCGAGCACCGGGATGTCGCAGGCGTGCACGCCCCGGCAGGCGGCGGCGAAACCGTAGCGGTGGGCCAGGTCCCAGGCCCGGCCGACCGTCCTGGACAGCGTCGTCACCACGCTGAACCCGCGCCCGAGCAGGGTCGCGGTGTGCACGGCGGCCTCCGCGGTCCCGATCACCGGGCCGGTGGCGAGCTCGCGGGCGGCGTCCAGGCCCGGGTCGCCGAAGCAGGCGCGGTGTCGCAGATCGAGCGGGGCACCATGCAGCCCTCGGTGAGCCGCCTCATCGCGTACGTGTCGGCCATCGGGGTGCCGCTCGCCGCCGTGTTCGAGGAGCCCGTCCAGGGCGAGACGCCGGCGTTCGGGATCAGACGGGCGGCGGAGGTCGCGACGATCCGGCTGGGCGGCGGGGTGACGTTCCGCCGGCTGTCGCCCGGGCCCTCGCCCGACGTGGAGTTCTTCGAGTCCACGTACCCGCCGCGCGCGTCCTCCGCCGCCCACGGCCGCTTCCTGCGGCACGAAGGGTACGAGATCGGCACGGTGACGGCCGGGGAGCTCACCATCGAGTTCGAGTCGGAGGTCGTCACGCCGGCCGAGGGCGACTCGTTCACGTTCCCGTGCGACCGGCCGCACATCATCGGCAACCGCTCCGCCACCGTGCCGGCCGTCGCCACCTGGCTCATCGTCCACCGCCGACCCCGCGGATAACGGTTGCGGAACGGCTGGTGACGTGACCGGGCGTCGTGCCTCAGCATGGGGGTGTGGCAGGGATGGCCGCCTGGCGGCGGACCACCGCACCCCGAGGCCCCTACGTGGCCAGGGCGGTGGCGGAGCTTCGCTCGTGGCCCGCGCTGGTGGTGAGCGACACCCGGCGCGGCGCGGTCTTCGCCGTACGCGGCACCGAGATCGTCCGGCAGAGCGGCGCCGACGAGGTGCAGGTCCGCCTGACCGCCCCGGCGATCGGCCGCCTCGGCCCCTACCTCGACGCCTGCGACCAGGTGCACGCCTGCGCCGACGGCGCCTGGGTGACCGTCGAGGTCGACGCGGAGCCCGACCTCGAGCTGCTGCTGGCCCTCACGAGCGTGGCGATCAAGGCGCACGCCCCCTGAACCAAAGGCGCACGCCCCCTGAATCAGGCGTATCCGGGCTCACCGCGGGGCAAGCACCCATGTGCGAACCGGGGCTCTGAGAGGTGGTCACGCATGGCCGTGTTGTTGCTCGGGACCTTCGACACCAAGGGCGGCGAGTACGCCTACGTACGCGACCTCGTCACGGCGGCGGGACAGGAGGTCGTGCTGGTCGACGCCGGCGTCATGGGCGGCGCCTCGCTCGCCGCCGACATCGGCCCCGAAGCCGTCGCCGCGGCCGGCGGGGCCGACCTGGAACGGTTGTGGCGGGCCGGAGACCGCGGCGCCGCCCTGCGCGCGATGGCCGACGGCGCCGCGGCCGTCGCCCGCGACCTGTACGAGCGCGGGCGGATCGGCGGCGTGCTCGCGCTCGGCGGCAGCGGCGGCTCGTCGATCGCGGCCGCCGCCATGCGGGTGCTGCCCGTCGGCCTGCCCAAGCTGCTCGTCTCCACCATGGTGGGCGGCGACGTCTCGGCGTACGTC
Organism: Nonomuraea aridisoli; assembly: GCF_003236395.1. GTDB lineage: Bacteria > Actinomycetota > Actinomycetes > Streptosporangiales > Streptosporangiaceae > Nonomuraea > Nonomuraea aridisoli. The sequence goes on from NZ_POUD01000185.1 coordinate 6,533, forward strand.
GGGCAGAGCGACGTGACGCTCATGTACAGCGTCGTCGACATCGCCGGGCTCAACTCGATCTCCCGCCAGATCCTCGGCAACGCCGCCGCGGCGATCGCCGCGATGGCCGCCGCCCACGACCAGCGCCGGGCCGCCGGGCCCGCGGGCGAGGACAGGCCGCTGGTCGCCGCCACGATGTTCGGCGTCACCACGCCCGCCGTCGACGCCGCCCGCGCCCGGCTGGAGGAGCTCGGCTACGAGGTGCTCGTCTTCCACGCCACCGGCTCCGGCGGCCGGGCCATGGAGGCGCTCGCCGCCGGGGGACACTTCGCCGGGGTGCTCGACCTGACCACCACCGAGCTGGCCGACGAGCTGGTCGGCGGCGTGTTGTCGGCCGGCCCCGACCGCCTGACCGCCGCGGGCGCCGCCGGCGTGCCGCAGGTCGTCAGCCTCGGCGCGGTCGACATGGTGAACTTCGGGCCGATGGACACCGTCCCCGAGCACTTCCGCGACCGGCGGCTGCTCGTGCACAACCCGACCGTGACGCTGATGCGCACCACCCCGGAGGAGTGCGCCGAGATCGGCCGCGTCATCGGCGAGAAGCTGGCCGCCGCCCGCGGGCCGGTCGCGCTGTTCGTCCCGCGCGGCGGGGTGTCCGCCGTGGACGTCCCGGGCGGGCCGTTCCACGATCCGGAGGCCGACGCCGCCTGCTTCGAGGCCGTGCTGCGCGCCGTGGCGGGCAGCGACGTGCAGGTGGTGGAGAGCGAGGAGGCCGTCAACGACCAGGGGTTCGCGGTCGCCGCCGCGGAACGCCTGCACGAACTGATCCAGAAAGGGGCCGTATGAATCGCGACGAGGCGCTCGGCAGGCTCCGCGCCGAGCGGAAGGCCGGCCGGCTGATCATCGGGGCCGGCGCCGGCACGGGGCTGTCCGCCAAGGCGGCCGAGGCCGGCGGCGTGGACCTGATCATCATCTACAACTCCGGCCGCTTCCGCATGGCCGGGCGCGGCTCCCTGGCCGGGCTGCTGCCGTACGGCGACGCCAACGCCATCGTGGTGGAGATGGCCGGCGAGGTGCTGCCGGTCGTCAGGGACACCCCCGTGCTGGCCGGGGTCTGCGGCACCGACCCGTTCCGGCTCATGCCGCAGTTCCTGGACGAGCTGGCCCGGACGGGCTTCACCGGCGTCCAGAACTTCCCCACCGTCGGCCTCATCGACGGCGTCTTCCGGGCGAACCTGGAGGAGACCGGCATGGGGTTCGGCCTGGAGGTCGACATGATCCGGCTGGCCGCCGAGCGCGGCCTGCTGACCGCCCCGTACGTGTTCACCCCCGAGCAGGCCACGGCCATGGCGCAGGCGGGGGCCGACATCCTCGTGCCGCACATGGGGCTGACGACGAAGGGCAGCATCGGCGCCAAGACCGCCCTCACCCTCGAGGAGTCGGCCGTACGCGTCCAGGAGATGCACGACGCCGCCGTGGCCGTGAACCCCGACGTCATCGTCCTGTGCCACGGCGGGCCCATCGCCGAGCCGGACGACGTCCGCTTCATCCAGGAACGCACCACCGGGATCGCCGGCTTCTTCGGGGCCTCCTCGATGGAACGGCTGCCCGCGGAACGCGCCATCGCCGACCAGCTCCGCGCCTTCAAGAGCCTGTGAAAGGGGAACCGCCATGCACCGCCCACCGGACTCCGTGCCGACGATGGTCTTCGACTGGGGCTCGATCAAGTGGCACGTGTCGCCGTCCGGCGTGCCGGGCGCGTCCTCCACGTTCGGCGAGGTGGTGATCAACCCGAACAAGGGGCACGACCGCCACCAGCACCCGCACTCCGACGAGGTCCTCTACGTCATCGAGGGCGAGGGGCGGCAGACGGTCGGCGACGGGCCCGAGTTCGCGGTCAGGGCCGGCGACGCCATCTGGATCCCCATGGGCACCATGCACTCGACGTTCAACACCGGGTGGCGGCCGATGCGGATCATCGCCACGTACACCCCCGGCGGGGCCGAGGAGGCGCTGCGCGACCTGCCCGGCTTCGCCGAGCTGGCGCCCGGCGAGCACCCCACCTGGGCGGTGGCCGACGTCAAGCCGGAGTGACGGGCGGCGCCCCACGGGTGCGGAAAGTAGTGCCGGAGTCACGCGCCGGCGCGAAGAGCGGGCGGGCCGATCGTCGACGCGGTCGGCTCTCGTCGTTGATCAGATTTTGTCGGCCGCCTCAGGTAGGTTCCCGGATCATTGATCAGCCGTTCGCGAAGGCGCGGGCAATCCCGCCTGCGCTCATGACGCGGCTGGGGCGGGAGGTTCTGAGGTCGTGGACGCGGACGAAACCGCGTGGGAGCAGCGCAGCGTGGTGCGGCTGGTGCCGCCCGTACGGCCGCGCAAGCTGGCGAAGGTGCCCTTCGTCGAGCTCGCCGACGGCCGGCTGCAGGGGGTCGTGTCGAGCGGATCCGACATCGAGCGGGTCTACGTCTCCTCGATCACCGCCGGCACGCACGCGCTGAGCTGCAGCACCAACAACAACCGGCCGTGCGGCGGGCTCTACGGCTCCGCCTGCAAACACATCCAGGCACTGGCCGATGAGGCGGTCGTGCAGTACGGCCTCGACCGGGTGGCCCGCTACCTGCGGGTCGAGGTTCCCGAGGGCGATCGGCTGATGGCCCACGTCGACGGTCAGCCCGAGCGCACACCCGCGGCCGTCGTGTTCAGCCGCTTCCTGCGCCATCTGGCCTACCTGGAGGTCCCCGGCAGCTCCGACCCGCTGCCCGAGCTCCACTGGTTCCCGGCGACAGGAGCGGTGAGCTGATGCTTGACGTACAGCTTGGTCAGTTACTCGCCGAGGTGCCCGCGGGGGCCGGCGAGGCGCTCGACCTGGTGACGGGCTTCGACGACGCGCTCGCCCGCGGGCTGGCCCGCATCGGCGAGGAGCCCGCCGCGGCGCTGGCCGCCCTGGCGGGCGCGCTCGCAGGCACCCCCCTGGGGGAGCGCGTCGGCGAGGCCGTCGAGAAGGTGACCGCAGGATCGGTGGGCGACGACCATCTGGCCGCCCTGGCCGGTGCGCGCGCCGCCCTGCTCGGCTCGGTGCACGACGCCCTCCTCGCCCGCCTCGACACGTCCCTCGGCCGCACCCGCGCCCCCGTGGACGTGAGCGGCGCGGCAGGTCCTGCCGCCGATGGGCAGGTGACGAATCTGCTGGCCGGATGCCGGGGGTGGTTGCGGGAGCTGGCGATCGTGGGCTGGCGGGGTGTCGACCACGAGCTGGTGTCCTCCGCCGACCAGGCGATCGAGGCGTTGCTCGGCGTGCCCGAGCTGCGGGGGCTCGCGGTGCTGCTCGACGGCCTGGCCGCCGAGCTGCGCGCGTCGAGCCCGGTCGCCATGATGGACCGCCTGCCGGCCCGCCGGTGGGCCGACCTGTGGACGCGCGCGCTGCTGCTCGCCCAGAAGGGCCCGTGGCAGGGCGAGGCCGAGCCGGTGTCGGGCCGGCTGCTCATCCTGGGCTCCGACGTGCATGAGCACGCCACCGCCGTCCGGGTGCAGGTCCACGGCGTGCTCGAACCGGCGGGCGGCGCTCCGTCCAGGCTGGTCCGCGCGAGCGTGGCCGCCGCCAAGGTCGACACCATCGTCGGCCCCACCGTGTGGCGGCTGCTGTCCGGGCATCCCGTGCTGATGGGGGCGCTGGCCGGCCACCTCGCCGTCGAGATCACCGGCATGCCGCTGCTGCCGGGCGGCGACCTCGTCTGGCACGACGACCGCGCGAGCGCGGCGGAGGAGGCCGACCCGTTCGCCATCGCCCGGGTCCAGCTCGCCGCGGCCACCGCGACGCCGGTGACGCCGCTCGACCGCCACCCCGTACGCATCGCCGAGCCCGTCCTCCTGGAGGGCTACACGGTCGACGGCCGGACGCTCGCCCTGGGCGGCAACACCGTCCGCGTCGACCTCGACCGGCTGCCGTCCTGCGGGCCGCTCACCCCCGAGCTGGTGGCCGCCTCGACGGCGTGCGTCGGGCTGCTGCGCTGGGACGCCGGGCAGTGGTCCGTGCAGCCGCTCGGCGTGCAGGCGACGGTGAAGAAGAAGCCGGTCGCCGTGCACACCGGAGACTGGGCGCTGGGCCCCACCGACCCCAAGGTGGTCAAGGCCGAGGCCAGGGCCGGCGACGTCGTCGCCGTGCTGCGGGAACGCGCAGGACGGCTGCTGCGGAAATGACCGACCACAACAGCCTGCCCACCGAGACCCCGACCGTCCGGCAGTCCGGATCAACGGCCGCCGGCGAGCGGCAGAGCGCCGACGAGAGCAGGAGGCAGGTGCTCTACTGGCGGCTGCTGTCGCGGCTCTTCGGGCCCGACGAGCAGCCCACGCTGGAGAACGCCAGCCTCGGCATCGTCGGCGACCTCGGCTTGCCGCCGGCGCTGCTCGACCCGGGAGTGTCGGTCGACAACCTGGTGCAGCGCTTCCCTGAGCTGGGGGCCGAGTTCGACGGCCTCATGACCGGGAGCGATCACGAGCGCAGCGGCGAGGTGCGCCGCGCGGCCCTCGTCTCCAAGCTGCTGCTCAACGTGTTCTCGACCGGTTCGGGCAACGTCACCGCCGCACAGCTGGAGAGCTGGAAGAAGGACGTGGCCTGGTTCGAGCGCGGGATGGGCTGCGAGGCCGGCGGGCTGCGCCGCGGGCAGCCCGCCGGCCAGAGCGGCGGCCAGAGCGGCCAGTCCGGCGAGCTGGACGGCGGCCGGCCCGGCCAGGGCGACGGGCAGCCCGGCGGGCACGACGACGGGCGGCCCGGGCATCCTGGCGGGCTGTTCGGCGGGCGGGGCAGCGGCCTCGGCTGGGGCCCGGGCGACGCCGAGCTGGCCAAGGTCCTCGCGGCGCTCGAAGGCGACCTGGTCAAGCGGATGCGGTTGCGCGAGGTGCTCGCCGACCCGGCTCTGGCCAGGCAGCTCACGCCCAGCATGTCGCTCATCGAGCAGCTCCTGCGCGACAAGTCCAACCTGTCGGGCGTCGCGCTGGCCAACGCCAAGGCGCTCATCCGCCGATACGTCGACGAGGTCGCCGAGGTGCTGCGCACTCAGGTGGAGCAGACCAGCGCCGGCGTCATCGACCGGTCGGTGCCGCCGAAGCGGGTCTTCCGCAACCTCGACATCGACCGCACGATCTGGAAGAACCTCCCCAACTGGAGCCCGGAGGACGAGCGCCTCTACGTCGACCGGCTCTTCTACAAGCAGACCGCCCGCCGGACCACCCCGGCCAAGCTGATCGTGGTCGTCGACCAGTCGGGCTCGATGGTCGACTCGATGGTCAACTGCACCATCCTGGCCTCGATCTTCGCCGGTCTGCCCAAGGTCGACGTCCATCTCATCGCCTACGACACCCGGGCGATCGACCTGACGCCGTGGGTGCACGACCCGTTCGAGGTGCTGCTGCGCACCAACCTGGGCGGCGGCAACGACGGGCCGGTGGCGATGGCGATGGCCCGTCCGAAGATCAGCGACCCGCGCAACACCGTGATGGTCTGGATCTCCGACTTCTACGAGTTCGACCGCTCCCAGCCTCTGTACGACGGCATCGAGGCCGTCTACCGCTCCGGGGTGAAGTTCATCCCGGTCGGATCGGTCAACAGCTCCGGCGTCGAGAGCGTCGACCCGTGGTTCCGCAAGAAATTCAAGGCCCTCGGCACCCCGGTGATCTCGGGCCACATCAAGAAGCTCGTCTTCGAGCTCAAGAACTTCCTCGCCTGACTAGGAGACCCCTCGACATGAGTGACATGCTGCGAGCCCCCGCAGAGGTCAAGTACGCCGAAGAGCTCGACTGGCTCGAGTCGATCGACGACGGCCCCAAGCCGTTCTCGTGGCGGCTCAGTCCGCGCATGGTGCGGCTGTTCATCCTCGGCTCCGAGCGTTCCGACGGGCTCGACCGGGAGATTTCGCAGAAGTGGTTCGGCGACCGCAGCTTCGTCGAGCGCAGCATCGTGACCCTGGCCTCCGACCGGGGCCTGCTGCTGATCGGCGACCCCGGCACCGGCAAGAGCTGGCTGGCCGAGCTGCTGGCCGCGGCCATCTCCCGCAACTCCACGCTCGTCGTGCAGGGCACCGCCGGCACCACCGAGGACCACATCAAATACTCCTGGAACGTCTCCATGGTCATCGCCAAGGGGCAGTCCCGCGAGTCGATGATCCCCTCCCCGATCATGACGGCGATGGAGCGCGGCGTGATCGGCCGCTTCGAAGAGCTCACCCGCTCGACGAGCGACGTCCAGGACGCCCTCATCTCGATCCTGTCGGAGAAGTACGTCTCCATCCCCGAGCTCGACGACGACAACATCGTCTTCGCCCAGCCCGGCTTCTCCATCATCGCCACCGCCAACAGCCGCGACCGCGGCGTCAACGACCTGTCGTCGGCGCTGAAGCGGCGGTTCAACTTCGTCCGCATCCCGGTGGTGACCAACAAGAAGAGCGAGGCGGAGATCGTCCGCTTCCGCACCGAAGAGCTGCTGCGCCGCCACCGCATCGAGCTCGACCTGCCGCCCACGCTCCTCGACATCCTGCTGCAGAGCTTCGCCGACCTGCGTTCGGCGGCGGCCTCGGCCACCAGCGACGACGAGAAGCTGGAGTCGGCGCTGTCCACGGCCGAGCAGATCGGCGTGCTGGAGGACGCCATCCTGCACAGCCACTTCTTCGGCGACCGCGTGCTGCGCGCCCAGACGCTGGCCGGCTCCCTGGTGGGCTCGCTGGCCCGGCGCAGCCCCGAAGACCTCGCCATCCTCAACAAGTACTGGCACGGCGTGGTCGAGCCGCGCAGCAAGAAGGACGGCGGGCTCTGGCCGGAGTTCCTCGAGGGCGGCCGCGAGGCCATCTCCACGCTCTCATGATCGACGAGACGAGCCCCTTCGGCGCGCTGCGCGGGCAGCTCCTCGAGGCCGCCGAGAAGTTCGCGGGCGGCCCCGTCGCGGTCTCCGGCATCCTGTCGGGGCTGGTCGACGACGTGGACCGGGCGCTGCGCGAGGAGCTGGAGATCTTCCCGGTCTGCCACCACTCGCCGGCCTCGGCGCTGGCGATGGTGCGCAGGCTGCGCGAGAAGCAGCCGAAGGTCATCTACCTGGAGCTGTGCGAAGACCTGCAGCCGCTCCTCACCGAGCTGCGCAACTGCCGGCTGCCGGTGGCCGTGCAGGCGTTCGCGACCGACCTCGACGGGTTCCCGAAGGAGTGGGCGCCGCTCAGCGTGGTGGCGCCCATCACCGAGGCGTCCGCCGAATACCAGGCCATCGCGTACGCGCTCGACACCCCGGGCGTCGAGCTGGTGCTGGTCGACCGCTCGACCGACCACGTCTACCAGTGGCTGCCCAAGGAGAAGCCCCAGCGCGACGGCGAGCACGGTGACCACGGTGAGGACGCCGGCCTGCACGGCGACGCGGTCGGCGTCGAGATCGGCGACCTGCGCCCCGGCTTCGCCGAGCTGGAGGAGCACCTGCTGCACCACGGCAAGGTGCGGCACTGGTCGGAGTGGTGGGACCAATACGTCGAGCAGCCCCTCTCGGGGGCCGACTACGACACCTACCGCCAGGTCATGGTGCTGATCGGCAGCCTGTTCCGCCGGCTCCGCCCCGACGGCGACCGGCTGGCCGTCGACGAGGACCGTGAGCGCTACATGTGGACGCGGATGCGCGAGCACCTCGCCTCCTCCGGCACCGACCCGGCCGACTGCCTGTACGTCTGCGGCGCCTTCCACGCCGCCAGCCGCGTCGAGCAGTTCGGCCTCAGGTCCACGGCCCCGTACGAGATCAGCCCGCGCACGGGCACGACCTGGCTGTACGGCCTCATCCCGTCCAGCCACTCGGCCATCGAGGCGCAGTTCGGCCTCGCGCCCGGCTCGGTGTCGATCGCGGCGGCCACCTGGTCCAAGGCGCTCACGCGCGGCGGGCTGAAGCCGTTCCAGCTGGCCGGGCAGAAGGGCGCCCGCAAGCGTCCGGCCAAGCTGCCCGCGCCGGCGCCTCAGAGCCCGCCGGCCGACAAGCTGAGCGGCTTCCTGTCGAGGCCGCCCGCGCTGGACGCGCTCGACGAGGCGGAGCTGCTCGGGTGGTGCGTCGACATCGTCCGGCTGGCCCGCCGCAACGGCTACCTGGCCAGCACCGCCGACGCGATCGCGGTCTACGAGACCTCGATCCTGCTGGCGGGCATGCGCAACCGGGCCAGACCCACCCCGTACGACTTCCAGGACGCCGCCGTCACGTGCATCGAGAAGGACGCCGTCCCCGGGCGGCGCGACGTGCGGCGGCTCTGCGAGATCCTGCTCGGCGGCGACCGGCTCGGCGAGGTCGGCTACGACGCCATGCCGCCGCTGGCCAGGGACGTCTACGACCGGCTCGCCCCGCTCGGGCTCGACCTGGAGAAACGGACGATCCAGCGGGCGCTGATCGACCTGCACGCCGAGCCAGAGCTCGCGCCCTGCTCCGACGTGTTGTGGAAGCTGCGCTACCTGCTGCCGTCCGACGCGGTGCGGCCCATCATGGGCGAGCGCCGGCTCGGCGAGCGCTCGATCCAGGAGAGCTGGGACGTCGCGCTCGGCCGCTACCAGCGCTCGATCATCGAGCTGGGGTACGAGGGCGTCACCATCGAGCAGGTGGTGGAGCAGCGGCTGCGGCGCGCGGTGTGGGACCCGAAGGCCACCGCGGCCGTCGCGCTGGCGGCGGTCGAGGACGCCATCCTGTTCCTCGGCAGCCGCCGCTTCGCCGACGAGCTGGGCGCGCGGGCGGTGGAGCTGCTCGCGTCCGAGCGCAGCGTCGACGACGCGCCCGAGGTGCTGCGCCGCATCCGGCGGCTGCTCGCCTACTACCGGGCGGGCGAGCCGGAGCTGCCGGCCTGGTGCGAGGCGTTCGTCACGGCCGGCTACGCCCACTACTGCACGCTGCTGCCGACCGCCGTCGTCGACGACGACACCGGTGTGCGGCAGGTCGCGGCCATGCTGGGGTTCCTGTTCACGATGGAGAGCCTCGCGCTGGCGCTCGGCTGCGACCGGGCCCAGCTGGAGCTCGCGGTGCAACAGTCGCATCCGGAGTCGCCGGCCAAGGTGGCGCTGATGTGGGCCGCCCGCCACCAGCTCGGGCTGCTGCCGCTGGCCGAGCTGCGGGCCCGCTGCGACGAGCTGCTGGGCAACCCGCTGGTGATCCCGTCGTTCCCGCAGTACGTCGTCGGGTTCGTGCACGCGGTGGAGCCGGCTCCGGCGCTGTCCGGGTTCGTGGTGGAGGTGATCTCCAAGGCGTTCGGGCGGCTGCCCGACTCCGTGCTGCTGCCGTGGCTGCCCAAGCTGATCGTCACGCTGCGGGACGGCGCGGGGGAGCTGATGCCGGCGCTCGTCCGGGAGGCGGGGCGGACGTTCCCCGGCTCACTGACGGCCGTGGACGCCTGGGTGCCGCCGTGGACCTCCCGCCCCAAGCCCGCAACGTCCGTCACCGGCGCCGCGCCGGTGACGGCCGGGCCCGCGGCCGAGCTGCTGGCGGGCCACCCTGCGGCGTGCGACGCGGTGGCGGCCCTGCTCGGCTGCACGGGCGAGTGGCTCCCGCTCACCGGCGAGCCCGGCTCCCAGGAGGTGACCACTCTCCTGGCCGACCACCCCGAACCGGCCACCGCCCTGGCGGCCCTGCTCGCCTGATCGCCTGCCGGATCCCGCCACCCCGACTCGGTCGGGGTGGCACTCCGGCCTCGCCACGGCTCCGCCGGGGCTGAGGTACGGGTAACCAAACTCGCGCCTCGCCCGGGCATGGATGTGGGCCGGGGGGTGTGCGTTCCCGGCCCTGGTGGGTGTTGGGGTCAGTTCGATGGGGTGGGGTGGCAGGTGGTGTTGGACGGGGGGAGGCGTAGGTCCGTCAGGTACGCGTTGGCGTGGGCGATCGTGCAGGTGTCGCCCGTCAGGTAGAGGCCGTGGCCGTGTCCGTCGAAGCGGACCGTCGCCGATCCCGGCACGCGCCGGACGATGTCGGCCGTGTCGTCGTGGTCGGTCCACGTGCCGGCCCCGAGGAACGGCGGCAGGCCGGAGGGCAGCGGCGCGGCCGGGTTCGAGACCGGGGCGGGCCAGCCGGTGCAGCCGAGGCGGTGCCACAGCCCCATCCCGGCGAGGTTCGGGGAGACCTTCTCGCCCATCGCCCGCACGGCCCGGTACTCGCGATACCCGTCGAAGCGCAGCCCGTCGGCGCACATCGTGGCGTTCATGCCGACGTACGACTGCGGTTTGAGGCTGCCGGTGCCGGCCTTGACGTAGCCGGCGAACCCGGAGGCGTCACCGCGCTCGGCCGTCGCGATGGCCTGGGCGAGCTGCCGCCAGCGCGGATACTCGGGCGCCGGTCCGGGGCCCACCAGGTGCGGCATCGCGGCCACCTGCAGGTCGAATCCGCTGTACGTGGCGTCCTCGCCCTTGACGGGGATGGGCTTGCGGTCGGCGGCGGCCACCAGCTTCCGCCAGTGCGCCGCCACGTCGGGCGCGCCGCACACGTCCGACGTGTCGCACCACCGCGCGAACCGCTCGAACTGCGCCTCGTACGTGCGGTACCGCGTCCGGGCGTCGGCCGGCGCGTCACGCAGCTGGTTGACCGCGCCGTCCAGGTACATGGTCCTGATCCGCTCCGGGAACAGCCGGGCGTACGCCACCGCCGGGACGCCGCCGTACGAGGTGGCGATGAAGCTCAGCCGCGTCTCCCCGAGCGAGGCGCGGATCGCGTCGATGTCGCGGGCCACGGACGCCGAGTCGAGGTGGTCGAAGAACTCGGGGTCCACCTTCCGGCACTCCTGGGCGTTCTGCCGGATCTTCACCCCGAGCCGGGCGTACTCGCCGCGCGTGTCCGGCCGCGTCAGCCACGGGCCGGTGGTGAAGCACTTCTGCGGCAGCCGCCCGAACGTGCCGGCGTTGCGCGGCTCCAGGCTCACCACGTCGAACCGTTTCCGCAGGTCCGTGAAGCTGTCGCGGTAGTAGGTGAGGTCGTCGATGCCCGAACCGCCGGGCCCGCCGGGGATGCTGAAGACCGTCCCGATCCTTTCGCCGGTGGCGGGCAGCCGGGCGATCCGGATGTCGATCGTACGGCCGTCCGGCTTCGCCCAGTCCACGGGCACCTCGACGGACGAGCACTGCAGGTCCTTGGGCCGCTCGGCGCCTTCGCAGGGGCCCCAGGCGGGCTGCGCCGACGCCTGGGGGACCGCCGTGAGCGCGCCGAGCAGCGCGCCGATCGCTATCAGATTCATGCTTCTACGCTCGCGCGCCGGGGCGCGCGTCTCCATGGTGGTGCGGCCCGTTCGCGAGGTAGTGCCTGCACTAGTTTCCGTACGCGGAATGATCGATGTCTTTTATATGAACATTTTCGTGAATTTCGGATTAAATCCGCTAATGCGCCCCACCCGCGTAATCCGGATATGGCGCTGAATCGTAGTATTCGATGCTGCTATTGCCGCTTATGGGGGAGAGTGGGCAGTGTCTCGTCCGCGTTCGGGAGACGACCTCGGTCAGGTCGCCGGCTACCGCCTCACCGGGCTCCTCGGCGAGGGCGGGCAGGGGGCGGTCTACCTGGGGCTGAGCCCGTCCGGCGGCGAAGTGGCGATCAAGGTGCTGAACGCCCGCATGTCGGAGGACCCCGAGGGGCGCCGCAGATTCTTCCGCCAGGTCGAGCTGGCCCGCCGGGTCGCGCCCTTCTGCACCGCGCGCGTGCTCGACACCGGAATGCACGACGACCGCCCGTACATCGTCAGCGAATACGTCCCCGGCGACCCCCTCGACCGGGTCGTGCGCACGCAGGGGCCGCGCAGCGGCGGCGGGCTCGAACGGCTCGCCGTGGCGACCGCGACGGCGCTGGCCGCCATCCACCGCGCCGGGGTAGTGCACCGCGACTTCAAGCCCGGCAACGTCATCCTCGGGCCCGAGGGCCCCGTCGTGATCGACTTCGGCATCTCCCACGCGCTCGACCACGTCGTCACTCAGAGCGGGGCGTTCGGCACACCCGGCTTCATGGCGCCCGAGCAGCTGAACATGGGGCCGATCGGGCCGGCTGCGGACGTGTTCGGGTGGGCCGCCACGATGGTGTTCGCGGCGACGGGACGGCGTCCGTTCACGGGGGACTCGGTGGCGGCGGTGCTGCGCGCCCTCCTGTACGACGAGCCCGACGTGTCGGGGGTGCCCGAGCCGCTGCGGCCTCTGGTGGCGGCCTGCCTGGACAAGAACCCGGACCGCCGCCTCACCGCTGACGCCCTCGTCCACGCCCTGACCACCCACCCGGCCGCGCCGCCCACCATCCGGGAAC
>NZ_POUD01000186.1 GCF_003236395.1 Nonomuraea aridisoli
GCGCGACAAGGGGGAGCAGGGCAGCGGCAGCGGGGGCGGTTACGGGTTCGGCGCCACGCCGGCGGGGGTCTTCGTGCTCAAGGACGGCGACGCGATCTGGCGGCCCGCCATCGACGTCAACCGCATCGTGCTCGGCGGCCAGTTCGTGGCGGTCGTGCTGCTGCTGACGCTGCGCACCATCCTCAAGAAGCGGCGCCGCAGGCGCTGACGCGACGGCCGTGCTGATCGACCTGCTCGACGACGCGGAGCTGCCCGGCCGGCCCTTCCTCATCCCGGGCTCCAACCTCCCGGTGCGGCTGGCCCGGCTGGGCGGCTCGGCGGCGCTCGTCCGCTTCCCGCCCGGCTGGGCGCGCCACGAGCGCGGCCGCCACCTGGCGGGGGAGGAGCTCGTGCTGCTGGCCGGCGAGCTGCACGTCTCCGGCGTCGTCTTCATGCCCGGGCAGCACGGCTGGCTGCCCGCCGGCACGCTGCGCCACTCCGGCGCCGCGCCGGGCGGGGCCCTGGCGTACATCGCGTTCGCGGGGCAGGCCGCGTGGGTGCCCGGCGAGCTGGACGAGCCCGACGGGGCGACCTGCCGCACGCCGCTCGAGACCGTGGTCGTCCCGCGGGGCGGCCTGCCGCTCAGCCCGTGCTCCGCGCTGCTCGACACACCGGTGCCGCTCGACCGCCCGGCCGAGATGATCACCGTGCCGACGTGGACGTGGGAGCGTTCGGCCGTGGTGCCCGAGGGACGCGTCCTTGTACGGTGGCCGTCATGACGACCATGGCGAACTTTGTGGCTTTCGGTGGGATCGTGCTGCTCGGGGCGATGTCGCCCGGCCCCGACTTCGCGGTGGTCGTACGCCGCTCGGCCGTCTCGGGCCGCGGCCATGGCATGGCGGCGGCCGTGGGGATCGCCGTCGGCGTGTCCGCCTGGGTGGTGGCGGCGGCCACCGGCATCGCGGCGCTGATGGCGGCCTCGGCGGCGGCGTTCACCGTCGTCAAGTTCGTCGGCGCGGCCTACCTGCTCTACCTCGGCGTCAGGTCGTTGCGCGCCGCCCTGCGCGGCGGAGGCCCGCTGGAGCTCGACGACCCCGCCGCCGTCAGGCGCGGGCCGTGGGCGGCGTTCGCCGAAGGACTCCTGACGAACGTGCTCAACCCCAAGGCGGCGCTGTTCTTCGTCGCCCTGGTGCCGCAGTTCGTCAGCACGGGCGCCGGAGCGGTGGAGACGCTGCTGCTGTCAGCGGTCGCGCTGGCGGGCACGGTCGCCTGGTTCCTGCTCGTGGCGGGCATGGTGGGGACGCTCCGCAAGGTGTTCGCCCGCCCGTCCGTCCGCCGCACCGTCGACGCACTGACGGGCACCGCCCTCATCACCCTCGGCCTCCGCCTAGCCACCACCACCCGCCCATGACCAACCACCGCAAGGGGCCACCCGCCCGTACCTGGCCACCCGTCGGCACCGGGACGCCTGCCCGTACCGGCCGCCCGCCGGTACCGGTGTCCACCGGCCGGATGTGGTCGTCATGCGGGGCCGCTCGGGGTTGTCGAAGCCGCTGCCGGCCTGCTGCGGCAGGCCGGCGAGGACATCGGGGTCGCCCGCCGGTGCCACGGCAGCCGCCGGTAATGCCTTGCCCGTCCCCCGGTGCCGCGTCCCTGCTGTAACGCCTCACCGTCCCGTAACGGATCACTTACCCTTGGCCCGCCACCCGGCGGAGCGTCGCCGTATGGGCGGGGCTTCAGGCCACAGGTGATGGCGCGGCGTCTCTGGCCGCGTCCGCTGTGGTGGCGTTTCTTGGTGGTGGGGCGGTGGGTCAGGAGACGGCGACGCCGAGGAGGTGGCCCAGGCCGAAGGTCACGGCGGCGGCGCCTACGCCGAGGACGAGTTGGCGCAGGCCGCCGAGCCACCACGGGCGCGCGGTCATCACCGCTACCGTCGCTCCGAAGCCGAACAGGGCGATCACGCTGACCACCAGTGCGACCAGCAGGCCCGAGGCCCCGAAGAGGAACGGCGCCAGCGGCACGAGCGCGCCCGTCGCGAACGCGCAGAACGACGACACGGCGGCCAGCCGCGGCGAGGGCAGGTCGTCGGGGTCGACGCCGAGTTCCTCGCGCACGTGCACCCGCAACGCCTGCTCCGGATCGGCCGACAGTCCCTCGGCCACCCGCTCGGCCAGCTCGGGGTCGAGGCCGCGCGAGCGGTAGAGCGCCGCCAGCTCGGCCCGCTCGCCCACGGGGTTGCGGGCCAGCTCACGCCGCTCGACGGCGATCTCGGCGCGCATCAGCTCGGTCTGCGACTTCACGCACGTGTACTCGCCGGCGGCCATGGAGCAGGCCCCGGCCACCAGCCCGGCGAACCCGGCCAGCACCGCGCCCCGCCCGGCCCCGGCCGCGCCGACCACGCCGGCGATGAGCGCGAAGTTCGACACGAGCCCGTCCATCGCCCCGAACACCGCCGGACGCAGCCAGCCGCCGGTGACGTCCCGGTGGCTGTGGTGCTGCTCGGGCGAGTAGGGGCGGTCGAGCTCGATGGTCATGTAAGTCCCCTCCGTTTTGCCATCGTTTAACTTAAATGTGGCATATGGGAATCAAGATCCGCAACGAAGGAAAGGCTTGCCTGACCTGCGAAAAGGCGCCTCCGGGGGTGTGGCGGACGTCGAGGGCGCGGCACGTCGCCGCGGGCCGGCGGCCGGGAACCACGCGGGGTGCCGGGTCTCGCCGAGACGGTCTGTACGCTGCCGGGGAGCGGCGTCGCCGGCCTCGTGGACGTCGGGCATGTCGTTGCGCGTGACTCGGGTCCGGCCGTGGGCTGCGGGCCTTCGACCGGGGACGTGCCGCGCGAGTGGAGGGAGATCGCATGTCGTCGACGCCGGGGGGCTCGGGTTCCGCGCCCCGGAGTGATGAGGAGCTGCGGAAGGTCACGGTGGGGGAGCGGAAACCCCACGACGCGCCGATCACGCTCGTCGAGTACGACCCCCGCTGGCCCGCGTTGTTCGAGCGGGAGGCCGGGCGGGTGCGGTCGGCTCTGGGGGTGACGGCGTTGCGGGTGGAGCACGTGGGGTCGACGTCGGTGCCGGGGCTCTGCGCCAAGCCGGTCATCGACATGGTGCTGGTGGTGTCCGACTCCGCGGACGAGCCGTCCTATGTCCCGGCCCTGGAGGCGGTCGGTTACCGGCTCCGGGTACGGGAGCCCGACTGGTACGAGCACCGGCTGCTCAAGGGGCCGGACACCGACGTCAACCTGCACGTCTTCAGCGAAGGCGAGCCGGAGGTCGAGCGGATGGTGCGCTTCCGCGACCGGCTGCGGGCCGACGACGCCGACCGGGCGCTGTACGCGAACACCAAACGCGACCTGGCCCGGCGGGTGTGGCGGCACGTGCAGTACTACGCGGACGCCAAGGCCGCGGTGGTCCAGGACATCATGACCCGCGCCGAACCGGCACCCGACCCACACGAGTAGCGCCTCCGGCACGCGGGTGCGCGCCTGCGGGTCTCCGGCATGCGCGCGAGTGCCTGCGGGTCTCCGGCATGCGAGTTCGCGCCCGGCCGCCCGGAGACGCGCGGCCGGGCCTGTTGCGCGTGTTCGCATCCCAGTGCGCGAGGTCGCGCCTCTGCACGTGCTTTCACCCCTCTGCCACGTGCCTTCGTGCCGTGGGCGTGGGCGTTCGCGAGCTGGGCTCTGCGGTCGCGCCTGAGGATGCGCGTCCGCGCCCCCGGCGCGCGTTGCCGTGCGTGCCGGGGGCGGGGAGAGGGGTCAGTAGCGGGCGGTGCGGGCGGCGGTGATGAGCTTGGTGGCCTCCGCGGGGGTGATCGTCTTCGCGGTGACGAGGGCGGCGGTGACCTTGGCCACGTGGCCGACCAGGGCCGGGCCGGTGTGCTGCTCGTCCTTGATCAGGTCCTCGACGGTGCAGCCGTCCGGGCGGTAGCGGTTGGCGACGCCGCTGTCCACGTCCTTGATCATCACGTTCTGCGAAAGGTCGGAGCCGGGGCAGGCGTCGGCGGGCGGGGTGTAGCGGAGCAGCCGCGCCCCGCCCTGCACGGCGTTGTTGGCGCTCTTGGCGCCGCTGCGGAACCACAGGTTGCCCGCGCCGTCCTGGCTGGAGCGGTACGTCCCGTCCTCCCGCAGCTCGGTGACCTCCATGGACAGGGGGTCGATGCGCAGCAGGTGGCCGTCGAGCGAGGCGTAGACGTGCTCGTCCGGGTTGACGTGCAGCTCGTCCTGGACGCCGCCGTACCCGCCCGGCAGGTCCACCCGGCGCTCGACCTCGGAGGTGTCCGGGTCGAGGACGAACAGCTCGCCGTCGGCCAGGCCCCACAGCAGGCCGTCGGGGCCCTCCACGATCGAGGTGATCGAGTCGGCCCCCGGCACGGGCACGAACTCCGACGTCTTCGTGCCGGTGGCCAGGTCGAAGGTGAAGATCTTGGCTTCGTCGGCCTTCGGGGTGGTGCCGCCCCCGCCGTTGATCGTCGTGCCGCCCCACAGGGTGCCGCCGCGTGCCAGCAGCGAGATCACGCCCTGGTCCGCGACGGGCGCCCTGATCACCTCGTGCTCGCCCGTGGCGAAGTCGTGGACCGTCAGGGCGCCGCCCCACAGGCCGTAGTCGGGCGTGGTGCCGACGTACAGCCTGCCGCCCGCGGCGGCGAAGGCGTGCGGGCGGTTCTGGCCGTCGCCGATGAGGCGGAACAGCTCACGCGGGTTGCTCCCGCTCCGGAACGGCTGTGTCGGGTCGTACTCGAGGACCGCGCCGTTGGGGTAGGTGCCGAGGTACATCTTGCCCTCGTGCCAGAACCAGCCGTCGGTCTGGGCGACCCGGCCGAGCTCGGTCACCTTCCCGGTGGCCGGGTCCAGCGTGGCGACGGTGCCGTTGATGTAGAGGTTCGTGTAGATCTTGCCGTCCTGGCCCGCGCTGACGTTGTTGATGTCGATCGGCTGGGCCGGGAAGGGCAGCTTGAACCGTTCGGACGCGCCCGTGGCCGGGTCGTACGACAGCGCGTCGCGCGCGTAGTTGCCGATCAGGCCGTAGAGCCGGCCGTCCACGAAGCCCCAGCCCACGCCGGGGCCGCCCGCGGTCACGGGGCCGGGCACCGGCTCCGGGGTGTCGGTGGTCAGGTCGTAGCGCCACAGCGCCGTGCCGGAGGTGAAGTAGACGTACGAGCCGTCCGCCACGCGGGTGGTGCCGCGCGAGCTCATGGTGAAGTCGCGCGCGAGCACCGCGCCGGTGTCGGGGTCGAGCACGATGCCGTCGAGCTTGGTGCGCTTGACGAAGAGCTTGCCGCCGACCAGGTTGATGTCGGCCGGGTAGTTCGGGTCGCCGCGCAGCTCCTCCGGCCAGATGTCGCGCTTCTCGCCCGTGCGCAGGTCCATCCTGACCAGGTGGCCGGCGGAGCCGATGGCGGCCCACAACACCTCGCGCTCGGTGTCCACGGCGACGTCGATGACGTACTGCTGGCCCTCGTACATGACGCCGAGGTCGCGGAAGCCCTCCGACGGCGAGTACGAGAACGCGTGCGCGCCCGGGTACGTGCCGCCGTAGATCCTGCCGTCCTCGCCGGGCTGGAACCCGTAGAGCACGGTCTGCCCGGGCACCGGCGCGCCCAGGTCGGTCATCTCCTCGCTCTGCGGGTCGTAGCGGTAGACGTGGGCGTTCGGGTAGCTGCCGGTGTACACCGAGCCGTCGTCGGCCTGGGTGACGGCCCAGGCGCCCGAGGAGTCGGCCATCGTCGCCGTGTGCCGGTGCTCGCGGGTGACGGGGTCCACCACGGAGAGCACGCCGGGCGTGCCCATCTGGACGCTGTAGACGGCGGGACGCCCGCTCGTGTCCGTGCCGAAGAAGCCCTCGAACACCGTGAGCGCCGTGGACTGGACGCCGAAGTCGGTGACCGTGCCGGCGGGGGGTTGCGGCTCGTCCTGCGCGAGCGCCGCGGGGGCGGCCGTACCGGCCAGCAGGGCCGCCAGCAGGATCGTGGTCAAGCGACGCATGCTCAGTTCCTTCCGTGGGGGGTGTCGATCCGGACCAGGTCGCGCCCGCGCAGCGTGTACAGGCCGCAGCGGTCGGCGGCCAGCTTGGCGCCGTCGAACCATTCGCCGGCCAGCCCGTCGGCGACGGTCCCGGTGGTGAACGCGCGCAGGTCCACCCGGTAGACCCGCTCGCCCCTGTTGACCGTCTCACCCGTGACGCCGTACAGCCGGCCGCCCTGGACCACCAGGTCGCCGCCGAACGCGCCGACCTTCGCGGTCCTCGTCACCCGCCGGCGCGCCGGGTCCACCTCGAAGAGCACGCCCGTGTCCGTCACCCCGTAAAGATGGCCGCGGTGGCGCACGACGTCGGCGACGAAGGCCGCGCCCGGCACCGGCTCCATCTGCCAGAGCGGCTTCCGCTCGCGCAGGTCGTAGGCGGCCAGCCGGGCGGTGGTGGTCTTGGGCGGCAGGCCGAAGCCCTCCTGGACGTACGTCCCGAGGTAGGCGACGCCCTCGGCGGCGGCCACCGAATAGACGCTCTGGTCCGGCACGACGGGGCGGCGCACGTCCAGCTCGCCGGTGCGCGGGTCGTAGAGCGACAGGGCGCCGTTCTCCTGGCCGGGCTCCGGCTGGGTGCCGATCGCGAGCAGGCCGGTGTCCGCGTCGTAGGCCATGTCCCGCGGCCGGTCCTGCCGGTTGCCGATCCCGGCCAGCAGGCGCGCCTCGCCGCTGCCCGGCTCGTGGCCGTAGATCAGCGCCTGGGTGTAGACGCCGAGGTACAGCCGGCCGTCCGCGAGCGCCATGGACTTGGGCTCGCCGGGCATGCCGACGCGGTGCGACTCGCCGCCGGGGCCGTGGACCTGCATCCCGCCCTTGCCGGAGACGTAGACGTACGTGCCGTCGGAGAAGACGGTCATCGGCTGCTCGGGGCCGGCGCGCATGCCCCGGGCGACCAGGTTGCGGTACTCCAGCCCGCCGGTGGCCGGGTCGTAGACGAAGACCGCGCCGTCCTGCGTGCCCCAGATCCTGCCGCCGTGCGCGTGCAGGACCTGCGTGCCCGCCTCCGGGTACGGCACGCCGAGTGCCTCGACCTCGCCGGTCGCCAGGTGGTAGCGGTAGAGCGTGCCGGTGGGGCGGCCGGTGAAGTAGACGTGCTCGCCCAGGAAGGCCACCGAGGTGACGTACTTCTCGCCGGGGGCGGCGGCGATGCGGTAGTCGCCCGGGTCGTCCTTGTCCAGCACGAGCAGCTCGCCCTGCGAGGAGATACCCATCGCCAGGTGGGTGTCGTTCATCGCCATGCTGGCCACGAAGTCCCGGGAGGCCAGCTCGGGCGGGCCGATCTCGCGTTTGGCGCCGGTGGCGCGGTCGATGGCGACCAGGTGGGCGTGGCTGCCGACGCCCGCGTAGACGGTGGTGTCGTCGGCGGCGATGCTGCGGACGTACTCCTCGCCCTGGACGGCGGCGCCGAGGTCGCGGGTGGCGCCGGTCGCCGGGTCGTACTCCATCACCCGGCCCGTCGGCGACATCCCGAGGTAGACCTTGCCGTCGGGGGAGGCGGCCATGTTCCAGACGTAGTCGTCGTCGAAGGAGGCGACCTCGCTCACCTGGCCGGTGCGGGTGTCCAGCTTGTAGAGGTCGGCGGGGCCGTGCGTGCCGACGTAGACGTCGGTGCCGACCGTGGTCATCGCCCAGGCGCCGATGCCGGTGGGGATGTCGTGGTGGGCGGTCACCGCGTCGGCGGCGGTGTCGTACGCGCCGACCACGTTGGGCGACAGGCCGCGGGTGACGGCGTAGAGGGTGTCGCCGACGAAGACGGCGTTGCCGAGCGCGTTGGTGACGCTGGCGGGTCCGTACGAGGTGATCGGGCCGCCCGCGGGCCCGCAGCGCGACGGCGCGGTCCCGGCGTGGGCGGCGGGCGGCGACAGCGGCAGCAGCAGGGCCGCGGCGGCGGGCAGGAGGAGGAGTCGGCGTAACCAGGACATGGGGCTCCCGACGGGTTTCTGGATTACGGTCACACCTGAAATGCGAGAAGCGTGAAGGTCGACCATGGATGGCACCAGTAACGGACCCGACCGTAATGAGCAGATTGCGACACTGTCAACACCCGGGCCCGGCGGGGACGGCCGCGGCGCTGGGATGATGATGGGCACTTCTGGCAGATGTGCATGAAACGGAGACAGCCGTGCGTATCGCTCTGGCCGGCCTCGCCACCAGCCACCCCTACACCGACGCCCGCACCCTCGCCCGCCACGCCGACCTCGTCGTCTGGGAGCCGGACCCGGAGCGGCTGCGGCGCTTCACCGACGAGCACCCCCGGGCGAAGGTGGCGGCGAGCCTTGCGGAGGCGCTGGCCGGCGGTCCCGACGGCGTGGTGCTCACCGTGCCCAACCCCCAGGTGCCGCAGGCGCTGGCCAGGGTGCTGGAGACGGGCGCGCCCTGCTTCGTGAACAAGCCCGCCGCCGCCACCCGCGCCCAGCTGGAGCAGCTCGACCGGCTGCCGATCCACGACCGCGTGTTGTCGGGCTCGGTGCTGCGCTTCGCTCCCGCCTTCGCCGGCGTGCGCGTCGACCGTGACGAGCTGCTGGCCGTGCGGGCGACCGTACGGCATGACGTGGGCATCTGGGCGACCGGCTACAACGCCTGGCAGGACACGCCCGGCGAGGGCGGCGGCACGATGGTGACCATGGGGATCCACGGGGTGGAGCTGCTGGTGGCGCTGCTCGGCCCGGCCGTGCGGCTGGCCGGCGCGGCCGGGGCCACACGGCACTACACCACGCTGCGCTCCGAGGACACCGGCGTGCTCGCGCTGCGCTGGGACGACGGCGTCACCGGCACGGTCGAGATCCTCGGCGTCTCCGCCTCGGAGTCCTACACCGTCACCCTGCACAAACGCGACTCCACCGAGACGATCGTGATCGAGCCCGGCGACGACCCGGTGAAGGGCCTCGGCTACGAGGGGACGATCGAGGCGTTCCTCGCCATGGTGGGCGGCGCGCCCAGCCCGGTGCCGTGGAGCCAGACCCGGGCCGTGCTCGACGTGCTCGTCACCGCGCGCGAACGCGCCTGAGCAGCCCGTACCCCGTTGACAGCCGGACTCTCTCCCAGTTACGGTCTGGACCGTAAATAACGGATGGAGGAGACCGCGTGCGGACGACAGCGGAACTCGAGGAGCGGCTGGCACGGCCCAGTGCCGGGCTCGTCGGCGATCTGGGCAGGCTCGAGGGCGACATCATGATCCTGGGCGCCGGCGGCAAGCTGGGCCCGAGCCTGGTGCGGCTGGCCCTGAACGCCACCCGCGGCGACCGGCGGATCATCGCGGTGTCGCGCTTCTCCGAGCCGGGGCTCGCCGACGACCTCCGCGCCGCCGGCGCCACCGTGGTCGCCGCCGACGTCGCCGACGACCGGGCGCTGCTGGAGCTGCCGGACGCGCCCAACGTGGTGTTCCTGGTGGGCGCCAAGTTCGGCACCCACGGCCGCGAGCACACCGCCTGGTTCACCAACACCTACCTGCCCGGCCGGGTGGCCGAACGCTTCGCCGGCAGCCGCATCGCCGCGCTGTCCACCGGGAACGTCTACCCGCTGGTCCCCGTCGCCGGCGGCGGCTGCACCGAGGACCATCCCGTGGGCCCGGTGGGCGACTACGCGATGAGCTGCCTCGGCAGGGAGCGCGTGCTGACGCACTTCGCCGAGGCGGGCGGCACGCCCATGTCGCTGATCCGCCTCAACTACGCGGTGGAGCTGCGCTACGGCGTGCTCGTCGACCTGGCCCAGAAGGTGCTGGCGGGCGAGCCGATCGACGTGACCACGGGCCAGGTGAACGTGGTCTGGCAGGGCTACGCCAACGAGGTCGCGCTGCGCTCGCTGCTGCTGGCGAGCACGCCGCCGTACGTGCTCAACGTCACGGGCCCCGAGCTGATCTCCGTACGGCAGGCGGCGCGGGCGCTCGGCGACGTCCTCGGCAAGGAGCCGGTCTTCACCGGCGAGGAGGCGCCCACGGCGCTGCTGTCCGACGCCTCCCGCTGCCACCGCCTGTTCGGCTACCCCGAGCTGACCCCCGCCGAGCTCATCGAGCACACGGCGCGCTGGGTCGCCGAGGGCGGGCCGCTGCTCGGCAAGCCCACCAAATTCGAACGCCGCGACGGGCGGTTCTGACCCGCGTGCTCACTTCTGACGACAAAGGGGGACCTCACGTGCTCAGCACGGCTCCGGAAGCGCACACGTCCGTACGGGACCTGTTCAGGCGCGGTCTGGTGATCCCGGCGCATCCCTTGGCCCTGACCGAGGACAGGAAGCTGGACGAGCGCCGCCAGCGCGCCCTGACCCGCTACTACGTGGAGGCCGGTGCGGGCGGGCTGGCGGTCGGCGTGCACACCACGCAGTTCGCGATCCACGGCACCGGCCTGCTGCGGCCGGTGCTGGAGCTGGCCGCGGACGCGGCGGCGGAGTTCCCGCGCGCGGTGGCGCTGGTGGCCGGGGTGACCGGGCCCACCGAGCGGGCCGTGGCCGAGGCGGAGCTGGCCAGGTCGCTCGGCTACCACATGGTGCTGCTCAGCCCGTACCGGGAGCTGGACGAGGACGGGCTGGTCGAGCGGGCGCGGGCCGTGGGGGAGGTGCTGCCGGTGATCGGCTTCTACCTGCAGCCCGCCGTGGGCGGCCGGCCGCTGTCGCGCGACTTCTGGACGCGGCTGGCCTCGATCGAGTCGGTGGTGGGCGTCAAGGTCGCCCCCTTCGACCGCTACCGCACCCTCGACGTGCTGCACGGCGTCGTACGCGCGGGCCGGGCCGGGGAGGTGGCGCTCTACACCGGCAACGACGACCACATCCTGGCCGACCTCATCACCACTCACCGGGTGATCGTGGACGGGCGGGAGGTCGAGGTGGAGTTCGTCGGCGGTCTGCTCGGCCAGTGGGCGGTGTGGGTGCGGCGGGCGGTGGAGCTGCTGGAGCAGGCCACCCTGGCGCGCTCCGGCGACGACGCGGCGGTGCGCCGGCTGCTCAGCCTCGACGGCCACCTCACCGACGCCAACGCCGCCATCTTCGATTCCGCCAACGGCTTCCGCGGCTGCATCCCGGGCATCCACGAGGTGCTGCGCCGCCAGGGGCTGCTGGCCGGCCGCTGGTGCCTGGACCCGGAGGAGGAGCTGTCGCCGGGGCAGCTCGCGGAGATCGACCGCATCTGGGCGGCGTACCCGTGGTTGCGCGACGACGACTTCGTCGCCGAGGGCCTGGACCGATGGCTCGCCTAGAGGGTGAGGCGGTAGAGCGTGAGCGGACGGCCGCTGGAGCCGCTGGTCAGGTTGCCGGTGCGTTCGGCCAGCCCGGCCAGCTCCAGCCGGTGCAGCATGCGCCGGGCGGTGCGCTGCTGGACGGCGAGCCGCTCGGCGATCTCGCGGGTGGTCAGCGCCGCGCCGCCGGCCGCCTCGCGGGCCTCCAGCAGCTTCTCCAGGGTCGGCACCGACAGGCCCACCCGGCGGGCGAGCACCGACAGGTTCTGGGCGCCGGTGGGCGCGCCGGCCACCGACTCCAGCACGATGTCGGTGTCGGCGCGCAATGACAGCACCGCGGCCACGTCGCCGATGCGCCGCGCGCGGGCCAGCGCCCGCCGGGCCAGGCTCTCGGCCTCGGCGGAGCTGCGGCCGAGGCCGAAACCCACCCGCGCCACGGCGCTGTGGGCGGCCAGCCGGGCCAGCATGGGCAGCCCGGTGAAGCCGCCGGTCGCGTCGTGGAGCGGGCCGCGCGTGGTCACCAGCAGGTGGGTGCCGCCGCGGAAGGCGGCGAGCGTGCCGCCCAGCGCGCCGGCCTCGCGCAGCAGGCCCTCCTCGCCGTCCACCTCCACCAGCCCGAGCGCGATCTGCGCGTCCTCCTGCGCCTGGCCCTCGGCGGTCAGCAGGAGCTGGCGCAGCGCGACGCGCACGGAGTGCACCGACGGCGCGAGCCGCAGCACGTGCATCTCGTCGCGCAGCGCCTCGTGCACCGAGCTGATGCAGGTGATCACGGGGTGGGCCGGGCCGCGCCGGTGGAAGGCGACGACCTTCCTGGAGGTCGCGTCGGGCCGGTAGCCGAGCGTGCGCAGGCGGTCGGTGGGCAGCCCCGCCTCGACGAACGTGGTGGTGACGTCGGCGGGGGAGATGGTGTCGATGGACAGGCGGGTGATGTCGTGGCCTTCGTGCTGCAGCCGGACCAGGGCGCTCAGCAGCGTGGCGCCGGAGTAGTCGACGAACGCGGCCGGCCGCGAGAGCACGTCGGCGTTGCGGGCCAGCATGTACGGGACGATGCCGGTGAACAACCACCCCTCGACGGAGGAGGCGTGCCCCTCGACGATCGCCGGGGCCTGCGACTCGTGGTCGTAGTCGAGCCGGATCGTGCTCACGCCCGGCTGCTCCTCGCAGGTGGCCGCGACGTCGTCGACCAGATCGTGGGGGCCGACGACTCCGATGACGATACCCACCCGCGCCTCCTTCTCATTACGGTCTAGACCGAAAGGTTAACTGGTGACCCTGCATTTTCCCAACATGGCCGAACCCGCCGGCCGTACCCTCGGCGACGAGGAGACGGCGGCGCTGGAACGGGTGATCCGCTCCGGCATGCTGAGCTCCGTCTGGGGGACCGAGGCGCGGGCGCTTGAACGCGAGATCGGCGATCTGTACGGCGCCCGCCACGTGGTCGCGTGCAGCTCGGGCACCGCGGCACTGCACCTGTCGGTGGTGGCGGCGGCGCCCGACCCCGGAGACGAGATCATCACGACCCCGATCACGGACTTCGGGACCGTGGCCCCCATCTTGGCGCAGAACGCCGTTCCTGTCTTCGCCGACGTCGATCCCTCCGACGGCACCCTAGACCCGGATGCCGTGAAACGGCTCATCGGGCCGCGCACTCGGGCGATCATGGCCGTCCACCTGTTCGGCGCCCCCGCCCGCGCCGGGGAGCTGCGCGCGCTGGCGGACGAGCACGGGCTGACGCTCATCGAGGACTGCGCCCAGGCGTGGCTCACCGAGCTGCCCGGCGGCCGGTACGCGGGCACGGCGGGCCACGTCGGCACCCTGAGCCTGCAGCAGTGGAAGCACATCACCTGCGGCGACGGCGGCCTGACGCTCACCGACGACGACGAGCTCGCCCGCCGCATGCGGCTGTTCGCCGACAAGGGCTGGGACCGGGCCGCGGGCCGCTCCCACGAGAGCCTCGGCCTGAACTACCGGATGACCGAGCTCCAGGCCGCCGTGGCGCGGGCCCAGCTGGCCAAGCTGCCCGGCGTCGTGGCGTCCCGCCGGCACACCGCCGCCCTCCTCCTCGAGGCCCTGCGCGCCCTGGACGGCGTCGCGGAGGCGGACGCCCCCGGCGAGGCGGTGATCCGGCTGCCGCGCCCCGAGGGCCACGCCTGGTGGCTCCTGCCGCTCGTGCTGCCCGGCGGCGACGCCCCCGAGCTCGCCGCGCACCTGAGCGCGGCCGGGATCCCGGCGCGGGCGGGCTATCTGCAGGAGCCCCTCAACCGGGCCCCGCTGTGGGGCCGGCCGGTCTACGGCAGCTCCGCCTACCCGCTGGAGGGCTACCGCCCGGCCGCATGCCCGGAGGCCGAGCGGCTGGTCGAGGCCACCCTCGTGGTCATCGACTGGAACGAGCACTACACGCGGGAGCACGTGGACGCCGTCGCCAAGGCGGTCGCGAGCTACCCGAACCTGCCCTAGTTACGTTCATGTATCACCCATTGACCCGTTCAGCTCAAAATAACTAGGTTTCGGTCAGGACCGGTATTCATGAAAGGACGCCACCGATGAGGAAGGCAACGGCAGCCGGAATCGTGGCCGCAATGAGCGCCGTGATCGCCGGATGCGGGTCCGGTGGCTCGGGCTCGGACAAGAGCGCGGTGACCCTCTGGATGTATCCCGTCATCAGCGACGTGGCCAAGAACAAGACGTTCTGGGACAAGGTCGAGAAGGACTTCGAGGCCGCGAACCCCACGATCGACGTCACCATCGACCAGCAGCCCTGGGACGGCCGCCAGGAGAAGGTCACCACCGCCCTGGCCTCCAGGAAGGGCTTCGACCTGGTCGTGCTCGGCCCCGACCAGATCCCGCAGTACGCCCAGCAGGGCACGCTCGAGCCCGTGGACGACATCGTCGCGCCCGACAAGGCGGCGTACCTGCCCAACTCGCTCACCGGGCTGACCGTGGACGGCAAGCTCTACGGCGTGCCGATCTACCAGACGATCACCGCGCCGATCTACAACAAGAAGCTCTTCGAGGAGGCGGGCGTCGAGAAGGTGCCCGAGACGCTCGCCGAGCTGAAGGAGGCCGCGCCCAAGCTGGCCGCCAAGGGCGTCGCCATCCTCGACTACCCGGGCAAGCCCGACTCGCTCAACCAGAGCTTCTACCCGATCCTGTGGGCCAACGGCGGCTCGGTGTTCGCCCCGGACGGCAAGAGCGTGACGGTCAACAACCAGCAGGGCATCGACAGCCTGCAGCTGCTGCTCGACCTGAAGGCCGCGGGCGGCCTGCCGGAGAACACCGCCAGCAAGGGCAACGACATCGAGGGCGGCCCGCTCGCCGCCGGCAAGACCGCGATGTACCACGCGGCCACGGCGCTCCAGGCCGACCAGCTCGGCGCCGCCATCGGCCCCGAGAACGTCGGCATCGGCCTGCCCCTGGAGGGCACGAAGCGGGTCGCCTTCGGCATCCCGGGCGGCCTCGTGCTGGCCAAGCACTCCGAGGTCAAGGACGCGGCCAAGAAGTTCGCCGGCTACCTCGCCTCGCCCGAGGTGGCGGCGGCGCTGGCCAAGGAGTCGGGCTTCTACTCCGCGCGCACCGACGTGACCATCCCCGACCAGTCGGAGACCTCCAAGCAGTTCGCCAGGGCGCTGGAGTACGCCTTCCCCGGCGACACGCACCCCAAGGCCCGCCAGGTGATGGCGATGATCGGGGCGCACGTGCAGGCGGCCCTGATCGGCAAGGAGGACGCCAAGACCGCCCTCGACGCCGCCGCCGCCGAGGCCAACGAGCTGCTGGCGAGCGGCAGCTGACCCGGCCTCCCCCCGGAGGTCCCGTCTTTCGAAAGGTGTGAAACCAGGTGCGTCACCGCCTGCGTGACCCGATCACGGGACTGCTGTTCGTCCTGCCCATGCTGGTGCTGTTCCTGATGTTCAGGATCTTCCCCACCCTCGCGGCGGCCGGCATGAGCCTGACGAACTGGAACATCGGCGGCGAGTGGAGCTTCACCGGCGCCGACAACTACGTCCGGCTCGTGAACGATCCGAACTTCTGGTCCAGTCTCCGGGTCACGCTGGTGTACACCGCCATCTACGTGCCGCTCGTCGTGCTGGTCTCGCTCGGCACCGCGCTGCTGCTCAACGCCGTCGTCTTCCTGCGCGGCCTGTTCCGCGGCATCCTCTTCCTGCCGTACGTGACCAGCTTCGTCTTCGCCGGCATCATCTGGCGCTGGATCTACGAGTTCGACGGCCTGCTCAACGGCCTGCTGGCCAAGGTCGAGCTCGGGCCGGTGGCGTTCATGGAGCGGGCGGACCTGGTGCTGCCCGCGCTCGCCGTCGTCTCCTGCTGGAAGGGCTTCGGCTACTCGATGCTCATCCTGCTGGCCGGGCTCAAAGCCATCCCGGGCACGTACCTGGAGGCGGCCACGGTCGACGGCGCGAACGCCTGGCAGCGCTTCCGCAGCATCACGCTGCCGCTGCTCAAGCCCGCGCTCTTCTTCGTCCTGGTGATCGAGACGATCTCGTCGTTCCAGGTCTTCGACACCATCTACGTGATGACCGGCGGCGGCCCGGCCAAGGCCAGCTACACCCTCATCTACGGCATCTTCGAGCGCGGCTTCCGGTTCTGGGAGTTCGGCTACGCGGCCACGTGGGGCATGGTGCTCTTCGCCGTCGTGCTGGTCGTCTCCCTGATCCAGCGCCGCATCGTCGGCAAGGAGGACACATGACGCTGACGGCCACGCGCCCCGCCGCCCGCGCCGGGCGGGCCGCCGCGCCCCGGCGCCCCGCCCGCGGACGGGCCCGCAGGTGGGCGCTGTACGCGCTGCTGTCGGTCATGTCGCTGCTGACCCTGGGCCCGTTCATCGCGATGATCATCGTGGCGCTCTCGCCGCGCGGCGCGCCGACCGTGCCCGTGCAGTGGCCCGACGCGCTCACGTTCGACAACATCGCGCAGATCCTGGGCGCGTCCGGGTTCGCCGAGTGGACCGTCAACTCGCTGGTCTACTCGGTCGTCTCCGTGGTGATCATCCTGCTGACGGCGTCGATGGCCGGCTACGCCTTCGCCAAGAAGCGCTTCCCCGGCCGCGACGCGATGTTGTGGACGTTCATCGCCACGATGATGGTGCCGTTCCAGGCCACGCTCATCCCGCTGTACGTGCTCGTCTCCGACCTCGGCGGGGCCGACACGTTCTGGGGGCTGATCGTCCCGACGCTCGCCAACTCGCAGGCCGTCTTCCTCATGCGGCAGTTCATCATGGGGCTGCCCGACGAGCTCTTCGACGCCGCCAAGGTGGACGGCGCCTCGGAGCTGCGCGTCTACTGGACGATCGTGGTGCCGCTCACCAAGCCCATCCTGGCCACGCTGGGCGTGTTCGTCTTCCTGTGGCACTGGAACGACTTCCTGTGGCCGCTGGTGATCTCGCAGAGCGACGCCACCCGCACCCTCACCGTCGGCCTGACGGTGCTGAAGACCGAGGAGCTGCAGTGGGCGACACTGATGTCGTCGGCGGCCGTCTCGGCGGTGCCCTGCCTGGTGGTCTTCTTCCTGCTGCAGCGCTACCTCGTCAACAGCATCGCGATGACCGGTTTGAAGTGAGGCGCTCCCTTCGCCGGGTCCGTACGGCCTACGCTGGTCGCCCGGAACGTCCGGTGAGGGGAGCAACTCATGAGCACGCCGATCGATCCGCGGGCCGCCCGGCTGCGTGATCGCCTGCGCGGCGCCCTGGTGGCCGCCGCGGCGACGCCGATGACCCGGTCGGGAGAGGTGGACCTCGACGTCGCGGAGGCGTACTACCGCCGTCTGACCGCCTGCGGCGCGGACGCCCTGGCCGTCCTCGCCCACACCGGCCGCGGCCCCTTCCTGGCCCCGGACGTCCGCGCCGGGCTGATCGCCCGCGCCGTGCGCACGGGCGTGCCCGTGATCGCGGGCGTCGGCGGCGGCCGGTCCCTCGCGCTCGAGGAGGCCCCCGAGGAGGCACGGATGGCCGCCGAACTGGGCGCCGACGGCGTGCTGGTGTTCCCGTCGCAGGGGGACCGGGCGGCGCTGCACGAGCAGGTGTGGGCCGCCGCCGGGCTGCCGATGATCGCCTTCGACCTGTACACCGACCCCTGCCCGCCCGCCGCGCTCGGCGAGATCCTGCGCCATCCGGGCGTCGCCGGGCTCAAGACCGCGCTGCTGTCCGACGCGATGGGCTGCCAGCGCACGATCGCGCTCACCCGCGAGGCCGGCCGGCTGGCCATCACGGGGGAGGACCGGATGTTCGGTCCTTCGCTCCTGTGGGGCGCGCAGGCGGCGCTCGTGGGCATCGCGGCGGCGTCGGTGGAGACGACGGCCGCGGTGCTGCGCGCGTTCGAGGGCGACGACCTGCGGGGTTTCGAGAAGGCCTCCGCACGCCTCGACCGGCTGGCCGCCGCCACCTTCACCGCCCCCATGGAGGGCTACGTCCAGCGCATGCTCTGGCTGGCCGCCGCCGAGGGCCTGATCCCCGAGAGCCACGCCTTCGACCCGTACGGCCCCGGGCTGCCGGAGCCGGAGCGCGCGTCCGTCCTCGCGGCTACGGCGTGACGTCCAGGCCGAACAGGCGGGCGGCGTTGCGCCAGGCGACGAGCTCGGCCGTCTCCTCGTCCAGGTTCGCCGCCGCGACCGCGCCGAACGCCGAGGCCGGGTCGATGAGGGTCGAGTCGGTGCCGAACAGCAGCCGGGTGCGGTCGACCGCCGCCGCTACCCGGGCCACCCGCCCGGCCGGGGCGTGGGAGTAGCACGGCTCCAGGTAGAGACGGTCGCAGCCGCGCGCCGCCTCGATGGCGTACGCGTACCCGTCGGCGCCCATGTGGCCCGCGATGACGCGCAGGCCGGGCGTGTCGCGGCAGACCTCGGCGAGGTCCAGCACCGTCGCGCCCCAGGTGTGGACGAGCGCCGGCACGCCGGCCTCGGCGACCATGGCCAGCGCCTCGCGCGTCTGCGGCGAGGAGACCGGCGAGCCGGTGTAGTCGGTGTGGATCTTGACCCCGGCGAACCGCCCCGTGGGCAGGTACTCGCGCAGGTCGCGCTCGGCGTCGGCGAGGCGGCGGGGGTTGACGGTGACGTAGCCGAGATGGCGGTCCTGACCGGCCAGCCAGCCGGCCAGGGCCCGGTTGCCCGCACGGGCGTCGTAGATCACCGCCTCGGTGGCCGAGACGATCGCGAGGTCGATGCCGTAGCGGTCCATCGCGGACAGGTTGGCCGCGGCCACGTCCATGGTGAAGAACCACGGGCCCCAGTGGGCGTGCACGTCGATGATCATCCGAGCAGCCTCCTCGCGTTGCCGCCCGCCACGGCGGCGATCTCGTCCGGCTTCAGCCCGCTGGTCGCCAGGCGCAGCAGGGGGACGAGGGGCTCGTAGTGGGGGG
>NZ_POUD01000187.1 GCF_003236395.1 Nonomuraea aridisoli
GGCTGGGGATGGGGCGGGCGAAGTCGCGGGCCTTGCCCGTGGGTGTGAGAAGGGCCTCGCGGGCGTGCAGGACTCCCTCGACGCCTCGTGGGCCCTCCACCAGGAGCCTCAGGTGTTTGCTGGTCGCCGCCGTCGATCGGATCTGGGCCGCGCCGGCCGTGGACGGGACCTTCACCGCTTTCGCGATCGGGACCATGAGGCGTTCGATGCCCTCGTCGTCCAGGCGCAGGGCTCTGGTCAGCAGGTCGTGTTCCTCGCGGTCCAGCAGGCCCATGCGGCCCGATTCGCCGACCAGCATCGCGAGCTGGCGCGGCGTGCGCGTCGTCGCCAGCTCGTCTCTGGGCTGGACGCCGAAGAGGCGCAGGATGACGTTCGTCAGGGTGTTGAGCGACGTGAGCAGCGGGCTCATCACCGTGGTGAACGCGCGGAACGGGAACGTCAGGAGCAGCGCCGCCCGCTCCGGGTGGGTGAGCGCCCACGACTTCGGGGCCATCTCGCCCACCACCATGTGCAGGAACGTCACCAGCGCCAGCGAGAACGTCAGCGCGATCGGCAGCCGCATGGCCTCGGGCACGCCGGCCGCGGCGAAGACGGGCTCCAGGTAGTGCTCGATTGCCGGCTCGGTGACCTGGCCCAGGCCGAGCGTGCACAGGGTGATGCCCAGCTGGGCGCCGGCGAGCATGAGCGACAGCTTGCGCCCGCCGCCCACCGCCGACTTGGCGGCCAGCCTGACCATGCGGTTGCCGCCGGTGGCCATCTCCTCCAGGCGGTGGCGCCGCGAGGAGACGAAGGCGAACTCGGCCGCCACGAACAACGCGTTGAAGACCAGCAGCGCGACGCTGAGGATGATCAGGCTCATCGGCTCGCCTCCGCGTGCTGCTGGACCGGGACCACGCGCACCCACTCGGGGACGCGGCGGTTGAGCGACATGACCGTGAGCTGCGCCAGGTGCTCCTTCGCGTCCTCAGCGAACGGGTCGGAGTCGGGGGCGAGCGGCACGGTCACCGTGTCACCCGGGTTGGGCATGCGGCCGAGCCTGGCCAGGACGAGACCGGCGAGGGTGTCGTAGTCGTCGCTCTCCGGCAACGCCACACCTGTCGCGCGTTCGACCTCGTCCAGCCTGAGCCGGCCCGGGACCTCCCAGACGCCGTCGGGGTGCTCGACCGCGCCGGCCGGCTCGGGGTCGTTCTCGTCGACCAGCTCGCCGACCAGCTCCTCGGCCAGGTCCTCGATGGTGATGACGCCGGCCAGGCCGCCGTACTCGTCGATGACGCAGGCGATGTCGTCCCTGGCGACCCGCATGCGGTCGAGGACCGCCGGGAGCGGGACCGAGTCGGGCACCAGGAGAGCCTGGCGGGTGACGGCGCTGATGGGGCCGTGGTCCACGCCGGCGGCGAGCAGCTCGCGCACGCCGGTGACGCCTGCCACGTCGCCGTCGTCCCGGAGCACGGGGAAGCGGGAGTGGCCGCACTCGCGCATGGCGTCGAGCAGGTCGGAGACGGTCTGGGAGTCGCGCAGGGTCACCAGGCGCGGGCGGGGGACCATGATCTCCTCCGCCGTGCGGTCGCCGAACTCCAGCGCGCGTTCGAGCAGCTCGGAGAGTTTCGGCGGCAGCTCGCCCGCCCGGCTGGACTCCGCGATGATGCGCGAGAGCTCCTCGGGCGTGGCGCCGTGCTCGACCTCCTCCACCGGCTCGATGCCGACGAGCCGCAGCAGCCCGGAGGCGGCGGAGTCGAACATCCGGATGATCGGGCCGGCGACGGCGAGGTAGACGAGCGTCGAGCCGGCCAGGAACTTGGCGACCGGCTCGGGCCTGGCGATGCCGAGGTTCTTCGGGGCCAGCTCGCCGAGCACCATCTGCACCACGGTCGCCACGAACACGCCGATGGCCACGGAGACTCCCGTGATCATGGCGTCGGGCAGTCCCAGGTCGGTCAGCCAGGGGCGTACGAGTACGGCGATGGCGGGCTCGGCCAGGAAACCGACCAGCAGAGCCGTGACGGTGATGCCGAGCTGCGCGCCGGAGAGCATGAACGACAGGCGGGAGGTCACCCGCAGGGCCTTCTCCGCGGCGGCGTCACCGGCGGCGGCCTGCTCGCGCAGGATGCCGCGGTCGGCGGCGACGAAGGCGAATTCCTGGGCGACGAAGTAGCCCGTCGCCGCTGTGAGGAGAATGAGGGCCAAGAGGCCGAGATAGGCGCTCACCGCAGTGAGCCCTCAGAGGAACCCGTGCCTGAGCACGGGCAAAGACTCCACGGGTCCGGAGCGGACACGATCATCCCTTCGATAGAGGTCGTCCATAACCGTAACGACGTGGATGGCCTCTATGTTTCCGGGGTCACAGTCAGCCCGTTCCGCGTACTTTTCCGTGGCAAAACCTTGGCGGAGCGTCTTCACTGCTGGGGTTTGGACGTAGCGTCTATGACAAAGCGAAGGGGAGAAGGCGAAGTGTCTGAGGACGACCGGACGCGGGCCATGCGCTCGCCGGGCGACGGCCGCCCGCTGCCACCGCGGCCCGGCGACGGCCTGCGCTCGGGGGGCGCGCCCGCGCACCGGATGCCGTCGGGAGGGCCGGGAGCGCCCACGCACAAGCTTCCCGCCGCCTCCCAGATCCCCGAGCCGCCGCCGACGCCGCCGGGCGGCCGATCACGCGTGTACGGCAGGGAACGCTCGGGCAGCGGCCCCGTCAAACCGCTCAGGGGGCGACGGGACGAGCCGAGGGAGCCCAGGGGGCCGCGCAGGCGCGTGTCGGGCCGGACGATCCTGAAGATCATCGCCGGGGTGCTGGTGGCGATCCTGGTGGCGGCCGTGGGCATGTTCTTCTGGATTGACTCCAGGCTGGCGGGCATCGACGGCGTGCTCGACGACTACGAGGGCCGTCCGGCCGACACACCGGGCACCAACTGGCTGCTCGTCGGCTCCGACAGCCGCAAAGGCCTGACGGCCACGCAGCGCAGGAAGCTGGCCACCGGCCGGGCCGCCGGCCAGCGCACCGACTCGATGATGCTGCTGCACATCCCCGACGGCGGCGACCGGCCGACGCTGGTCAGCCTGCCGCGCGACTCCGCCGTCACCATCCCGGGCCGCGGGCGCGACAAGCTCAACTCCGCCTACGCCATCGGCGGCCCGCGGCTGCTGGTCCGCACCGTCGAGACCGTCACCGGGGTGCACGTCGACAACTACATGGAGATCGGCTTCGCCGGTTTCGTGGACATCGTGGACGCCATCGGCGGCGTCGAGATCAACGTGCGGGCCGCGGTCAACGACCCCAAGGCCGGCCTGAAGCTCAAGAAGGGCACGCAGGTGCTCAACGGCTCCCAGGCCCTCGGCTACGTCCGCACCCGCAAGGGCGGCGCGCTGCCCGACTTCGAGCGCACCAAGCGGCAGCGGCAGTTCCTCGGCGCGGTCGTGAAGAAGGCGGCCAGCCCGGGGGTGCTGCTCAACCCGTTCACCTCGATCCCGCTGGCCATGAGCGCCACGGACGCGGTCGAGGTCGACTCCAGCACGGGCGCGTTCGACATGCTCTCGCTGGGGCTGGCGATGGGCGACAGCCCGGTGACCACGGTGGTGCCGTTCGGGGGCAACGAGCTCATCCCGGGTGGCGGCACGGCGGTCAAGTGGGACCGCACGAAGGCGCTGGCGATCTTCAACGCCCTGAAGGAGGACAAGCCGGTGCCGAAGGACGTTCTCGACGGCGGCTGACCGGCGTCACTTGACCGGGGCCGCTTGACCGGCGCAGCTTGACCGGGGCCGCGCGGCGGTGAGCCGCGCGACCCATCCCCCGGTCAGCTCGCCGCGGTGGTGACCGTGGCGGCCATGACCGCGGTCATGGCGGCCGCGGTGGCGGCGGCGATGGTCTTGGCGACCGCGTCCGCCGCCCAGGCGCCCTCGGCGATCTCCTTGACGCGGGCCTTGTCGGCGTCGGGGAACGCCTTGCGGACGACGCTCGCCGCGTGGGCGACGGAGATGAGCACGGCCGTGCGGGCGTCGGGATCGGCGCCCGCCAGCACGGCCGAGACCCGCTCCCTGACGTCGGCCTCGACACCCGGGTGCGCCTCCGGCCAGCGGGTGACGGGGAAGACCCCGAGCACCTTGCCGCGCTCCTCCGACAGCACGCCCAAGGCCGCCAGCCGTGACAGCAGGCGCTGGCGTAGCTTGCCCGACTGCAGCTTCTGCACCCACCAGACCGGGCTCTTCACCTTCTCCTGCGCGACGACACGGGCCAGCACGGCGTCGAGCTCGTCGTCGCCCAGCGGGGACGGGTCCTTGACCGTCACCTTCTTGTCCGACAGCTCCACCCGGTCACCGACGGCCAGCTCGGCGAGCAGCGCGCCGGCGAGGGCCGGGTCGAGTTGCGCCGTGCTGACGAGGGGCCTGCCCTTGTCCTCGCTGAGGGCGAGCAGGAGGAGCTCTTCCGCGATCGTCACCATCATGCTTCGACACTAACCTCCCAGTCATGACCATTTCGGAGACGTTGCACGCGATCGGGCGCCCGTTGCTGCAGGCCCAGCTCGACCACCCCACGGTCGCCGGGATCGCCCGCGGAGACCTGCCCGAGCCGGTGTTCCGGTCGTGGCTGGAGCAGGACTACCTGTTCCTGCTGGACTACGTGCGGGTGTTCGCGCGGCTGGCCTGGCAGGCGCCGGACGCGCACCTGGGCGACCTGGTGGACCTGGCGCACTCCACGTACCACGACGAGCTGAGCCTGCACCGGAGCATGTCGGCCGAGTTCGGGGCTGACCTGGAGGGGGCGGTGAAGGGGCCGGCGTGCGCGGCGTACACGGGGTTCCTGCTGGAGTCGGCGGCGTCGTACGGGGAGGGGCTCGCGGCGCTGTATCCGTGCATGTGGGGATATTCGAACCTGGGGCGGATCCTGGCGGAGAACCCGCCCGCCGAGCCGCGCTACCGCGCCTGGGTGGACACGTACGCCGACCCGGGGTTCGCGGCGCTCGCCGCGCGGATCGGGGAGATGATCGACGAGGCCGATCCCGACCCGCGGCGGGCGGAAGCGCTGTTCAAGGAGGGGATGGCGCACGAGCTCGCGTTCTGGGACGTGCCCCGGTGACGGACCGTACTCTGGGGACATGCCGGAACTTCCCGAAGTGGAATCGCTCACCCACTTCCTGCGTGAGCGGGCCGTGGGCCGCACGGTCCTGGGGGTCGACGTGGTCGCGATCCAGGCGCTCAAGACGTTCGACCCGCCGGTCACCGCGCTCGGCGGGCTGACGATCGCCGGGGTGCGGCGGCACGGCAAGTTCCTCGACCTCGACTGCGACGGCCTCCACCTGGTCATCCACCTGGCCCGGGCGGGGTGGCTGCGCTGGCGCGACGACCTCTCGGGCGCCAAGCCCGTGCGGCCGGGCAAGGGGCCGCTGGCGGTGCGCGTACGGCTGGCGCCCGACGAGGAGGGGCTCGCACCGGGGTTCGAGCTGACGGAGGCGGGGACGCAGAAGCGCCTCGCCGTCTATGTCACGAAAAATCCGGATGATGTGCCCGGTGTCGCCGCCCTCGGCCCCGACCCCCTCGACGAGTCCTTCACCGTCGAGGCCCTCAAGCGCATCGTCGGCGGCAACCGCACCCAGATCAAGGGCCTGCTGCGCGACCAGAAGATCATCGCCGGCATCGGCAACGCCTACTCCGACGAGGTCCTGCACGCCGCGAAGATGTCGCCGTTCAAGATCGCCGCGACGCTGACCGACGCGCAGATCGCCGACCTGCACGAGGCCATCGTGACCACCCTGCGCGACGCCGTCGAACGCGCCCAGGGCCTCGCGGCCAAGGACCTCAAGGCCGAGAAGAAGTCGGGCCTGCGCGTCCACAACCGCACGGGCCAGCCGTGCGACGTCTGCGGCGACACGATCCGCGAGGTCTCCTTCGCCGACTCCTCGCTGCAGTACTGCCCCACCTGCCAGACGGGCGGCAAGCCGCTGGCCGACCGCCGCCTGTCCCGGCTGCTCAAGTAGCCCGTACGGGCACCCGCTCCGCGTCGCGGGCCCGCGCGCGCAGGCCGGCCGCGGCGATGACGGCGGCCAGCAGCGTGGCCGTCACCGGCACCACCAGGGCGGCCCGCATCGCGGCGAGCCCCGCCTCGGCGCCCGTCGCCGTGCCCAGGGCGGCCACGTTCACCGCCGTCACCGCCGACAGGCCGAGCGCCGCGCCGAACTGGAAGGAGGAGTTGATCAGGCCGCCGGCCAGGCCCTGCTCGTGCTCGGCGATGCCGTCGGTGGCCACGATGGTGAGCGGGCCGTAGACGAAGGCGAACATCAGGCCGATCAGCAACATCGACGGCAGCATGGCCGCGTACGCCCAGTCCAGGCCGACCCCGAGGAAGAGGGCGTAGGCCAGCAGGCCCGCGAGCAGGCCGGCGAACACGACCTTGGCGTTGCCGTACCGGTTGACCAGCCACGGGGTCAGGGTGGGGGCGAGCACCACGTCGGCGGCGGCGGCCAGCAGCGCCAGTCCGGTCTCGATGGTCGACCAGCCGCGCAGCTCCTGGAGGTAGAGCGTGACCAGGAACTGGAAGCCGAAGAACGAGGCCGTGAGCAGGGCGGCCGTCACGTTGGCCCGGACGAGCGCGGCCGACCTGAAGATGCCCAGGCGCACCAGCGGGTGGGCGGCGCGACGCTCCACGGCGACGAACGCCGCCAGCAGCGCGAGCCCGCCCGCGAAGGCGGCGACGGTGAGCGGCCACCCGCTCCGCGGGTGCTCCAGGCGTACGACGCCGTAGACCAGCAGCATCATCGCGGTCGTGACGAGAACGGCGCCGGTCAGGTCGAACCCGGTGGCGGCAGGACGTTCACCGGCCGGCTCCTTCAGCAACGGGACGGCGGCGGCCAGGATCGCGGCGGACATCAACACCGGCGCGAAGAACACCCAGCGCCAGCCGAACGCCGTCAGCAACCCGCCGATGACCAGGCCGAGCGCGAATCCGCCCGCGGCCGTGCCCGCGTAGATCAGCAGCGCCCGGTTCCGCGCCCGGCCCTCGGGAAAGGTCGTGGTGATCAGCGACAGGCCGG
Organism: Nonomuraea aridisoli; assembly: GCF_003236395.1. GTDB lineage: Bacteria > Actinomycetota > Actinomycetes > Streptosporangiales > Streptosporangiaceae > Nonomuraea > Nonomuraea aridisoli. The sequence goes on from NZ_POUD01000187.1 coordinate 7,017, forward strand.
CCGGCGTCATGAACGCGGCGGCCACCCCCGTGACGAACCGCGCCACGAGCAGCACCCACCCCTCGTCCGCGAAGCCGCCGAGCCCCGAGAAGACGAGGAAGACCACCAGCCAGAGCAGGAACATCCGCCGCCGGCCCAGCAGGTCGGCCGCCCGGCCGCCGAGCAGCATGAAACCGCCGTAGCCGAGCACGTACGCGCTCACCACGCCGCTCAGCATGCCGGTGGACAACCCCAGGTCGGCCCGGATGGACGGGAGGGCGACGTTCAGCATGGCGACGTCGATGCCCTCCAGGAAGATGGCTCCGCACAGAACGGCGAGGACGCCCCAGGAACGGGCAGAAGCCGGCATCACGGTTACCTTTCGGCAGGTCGGTTATCTCTTGTAACCGTCCACATCATGGGCCAGTATGAAATGCCGTGGAAGACGGCACTTTGAGGTCACTCAGTTACTGCGAAGGCACCGTGGACGACGACTACGACGCGCGCCAGTGGGACACCCGGGAGGGCTGCGAGGTCCGCCAGATCCTCGACCGCGTCGCCGACAAGTGGTCGCTGCTGGTCATCGCCCTGCTCGACTGCCAGAGCCTCCGCTTCACCCAGCTCCGCCGCGAGATCGACGGCGTCAGCCAGCGCATGCTCAGCGTCACCCTGCGCCAGCTCGAACGCGACGGCCTGGTCAGCCGCACGGTCCACCCCGTGGTGCCGCCACGGGTCGACTACGCGCTGACGCCCCTCGGCCGTACGCTGCACCAGACCATCAAGGCCCTGGTCACGTGGACGGAGGAGCACCAGCAGGAGATCGCGGCGGCCCGTGCCGACTACGACGCGCGGCGCGAGATGATGGAGACATGACCGTTCCCGAGATCGAGGCCAACGCCCTTCCCGACGACGCCTACCTGCTCGACGTCCGCGAGCAGGAGGAATGGCTGGCGGGGCACGCGCCGCAGGCCGTCCACATCCCCATGACGCAGATTCAGGGCCGCGTCGACGAGGTTCCCGCCGACCGCACGGTCTACGTCGTCTGCCGGGTGGGCGGCCGGTCGATGCAGGTGGCGGCGTGGCTCAACCAGCTCGGCCGCGAAGCCGTCAACGTGGCGGGCGGCATGCAGTCGTGGGAGGCCGCGAGCCGCCCGATGGTGAGCGAGACCGGCCAGCCGCCGTTCGTCGCCTGAAACCGGACTCCCGTGGAGAGCCGGTCTGGCGGTCTGATGATGGGTTAGGGCATCATAGGGGCGGTAAAGCCGGGTTGATCCTGGTTTTGCCTTACATCCAACGCGGGAGCTTGGGGCTTACCAGGCTGAGAGGGCGACTGAGCGCCGTCGCCGACCGCACGAACCTGTCCGGATAATGCCGGCGTAGGGAGTGTGCGATGACGCACGGCGTCGAAGAAGTCCCCCTGACCCTCGAAGGCCGGCCGCCGAAGACGCTGGGCGTGCTCGACCAGGGTGCGCTCTGGGCCAACCTGGGGGTCAGCCTCCTCGGCTTCTCCGGGGCGCTGTTCCTGATCGACCCGCTCGGCGGCGTCCCGCTCTCGCTGGGCGCGGCGCTGCTCGCCACCGTGATCGGCAGCCTGATCGGCACGGCCATGGTCGGCTTGTCGGCCATCCCGGGCACCCGGACGGGACAGCCCGCGATGGTGCTGCTGCGCGGCCTGTTCGGGGCCAGGATGTCGTACGTCCCCACGGTGCTGAACATCGTGCAGATGCTCGGCTGGGGCGCCTTCGAGCTGTGGGTGATCGCCAAGGCGGCCACCGCGATGTTCGGCGGGATCCCGTACGAGGTGTGGGTGATCGTGGCGGGCGTGCTGACCACCGCGCTGACGATCTGGCCGCTCGGCGCGATCCGCGTGCTGCGCCGGTACGTCACCATCGGCGTGATCATCGCGATGCTCTGGTTCGCCTGGCACATGATCTCGGACGCGCCCCCGTACACGGGGGGCTCGTGGGAGGCGTTCGCGCCGGCGGTCGACTACGTGATCGCGCTGTCGGTGTCGTGGGTGCCGATGGCCGCCGACTTCGCCCGCCACTCCCGCTCCAGCAGGGCCGCGTTCACCGGCGTGGTCGGGGGCTACACGCTGGCCCAGGTGGCCTGCCTCGGCCTCGGCGTGTACGCGGTCGCGATCGCGGGAGCCGAGGCGGTGGCGGCCGACTCGACGTCGGTGTTCGGCACGTTCGTCGCGGTGCCGCTGGGCGTGCTGTTCTTCGCGATCCTGACGCTGCGCGAGACCGACCAGTCGTTCGCGAACGTCTACTCCACCACCATGTCGCTGCAGAACCTCATGCCGCGCGTGGACCGGCGGGTCTTCTCCGTCGCCATCGGCGTGCTGACCGTCGCGATCGCCCTGGTGGTGGACGTCAACTCCTACGGCGCGTTCCTGGGCGTGATCGGCGCGGTGTTCGTGCCGATGTTCGCGGTGCTCGCGGTCGAGTACTTCCTCTTCGGCGGCTCCCGCTCCTGGAACACCGCCGAGGACGCGCCCTCGCGCTGGTCGATGCTGGTGCCGTGGGCGCTCGGCTTCGTCGCGTACTGGCTGACCACCTCCACCCCGACCGTCGCCGGGTGGGACGGGATCTGGGCGGGCCTGCGCGAGGCCATCGGCTTCACCCGCGAGCCGTGGATGAACGGCGCCCTCGGCGGCGCCGTCGTCGCGGCCCTGGTGACCGCCGTGATCGGCCTGGTGCGGCGGCGCCGCTCAGTTGCCCGCTGAGGCGCGCCGCTCGACGTTGAGCAGGTGTTGCTTGGCGGCCGCGCCCCCGGCGTAGTCGCCGAGCGAGCCGTCGGCGCGCACCACCCGGTGACACGGGACGATCACGCAGACGGGGTTGGAGGCCAGCGCGTTGCCGATCGCCCGCAGTGCGCGCGGCCGGCCGATGCTCTCGCCGATCTCCTCCAGCGTCGTGGTGGTGCCGTACGGGACGCCCATCGTCTTCTGCAGCACCGTACGCGCGAACGGCGTGGCGAGCGTCAGGTCGACCGGCGTGGCGAACGCCCGCAGCCGGCCGGAGAAGTAGGCGTCGAGCTCCCGGCGCACCGGGTCGAGCCGGCGCGGATCGGGCCCGATGAAGTCGCCCATATGCCTGCTGATCAGCTCGAACACATCGTTTTCCGCCTCGAAGCTGCAGGCCGCGATGCCCTTGCCGGTCACCGCGAGCACGAGCCGGCCCACGGCGCCGTCGTAGGTGCCGAAGGCGATGTCGGGCGGCCTCACCCCTCGATAGGTGCTGGAGGTCACCCGTAGCAGGGCATCGAGATCGTAGCTCGACATACCCCTCACCCTCCCCACCCGTCGAGAATCACCGTGACCGCAGCGTATCGGACGGATCGCCCGACGCACCCACCGCGCCACGGGCACTATGGAGGTGTGGGGGACCAATGGGCCGGTAGTGACGAGGAGATCGCCCGCGCGGTGCTCGCCAGCTCACCCAACGCCGTGGTCGCGCTCGACCGCGACCAGACCGTTCTGGTGTGGAACGACGCGGCCGAGCGCATGTTCGGCTATCCGGCGCAGGAGGTGCTCGGGCGGCGGGCGCCGATCGTGCCCGACGAGCTGACCGCCGAGCACAACGCCGTGCTGGAGCGCGTACGCACCGGCGAGCCCGTGTCGCTGCGCACCAAGCGGCTGCGCCGCGACGGCACCGTGCTCGACCTCCGCGTGGACATCGGCGCCCTGCGCCTCGGCAGTGCCGTGGCCGGCTACGTCTGCGTGCACCACCCGGCGCGGGCCGACGAGCTCGCCCGGCACCGCATGGCGCGCCGGGCCAGGCTGGTGCGCCGGCTCACCGACGTGGTCGGCGACATCAACTCCGAGTTGGAGCTGCCCGCCGTGCTCGACCGGATCTCGGCCAGCCTCACCGAGCTGACCGGGGCGGACGCCGGCGGGTTCGTGCTCATCGAGGGCGAACGCCTGCGGCTGGTGAGCACGTACCGGCTGCCGGAGGCGCTCAGGGGCATCACCACCGACCTGCGCACGAGCCTGGTGGACAAGCTGTTACGCACCGGCAAGACCGTGCTGCTGGAGTCCGACGGGCTGGAGGACCTGGTGTGGGCGCGGCTCGACGGCCTGCACACCATCGCGCTGGGCCTCGCGGCCGTCGGCGGCCGTCCGTACGGCGCCCTGTACGCGCTGTTCGCCCGGCGCACCCCCGGACACCTGGAGCTGGAGCTGCTGGAGCTGCTCGCCGGCCACGCGGGCATCGCCGTCGGCAACGCGGTGGCCTACCAGGAGGCGGTACGCCAGCGGGCGCACGAGCGAGCCGTGTTCGACGCCAGCGCCGACGGCATCGCCCTGCTCGACCAGGACGGCCGCGTGGTCCGCTGGAACCCGGCCGCCGCCGGGCTGACCGGGCTGCCCGCCGAGACGGTCGTCGGCGGCCCGCCGCCGTTCCCGCTTCCCGAGGCCGGCGAGAAGGTCACCTACCAGCTCGACAGCGGGCGCTGGCTCGACGTCGTGGGCGCCCGCATCGAGGAGACGGGCGAGCTGGTGGTCGACTTCCGCGACGTGACCGCGGCCAAGGAGCTGGAGGAGGCCAAGGACCTGTTCCTCGCCACCACCAGCCACGAGTTGCGCACGCCGATCACGATCGTGCGGGGCTTCGCCGGCACCCTCGACGCGCGCTGGGACAAGATGAGCGACGGCGAGCGCCGCTCGGCCGTGCGCACGATCGCCGAGCGGTCGCGTTCGCTGGGCGAGCTGATGGACCACCTGCTGCTGGGCGCCAGGGCGGGGGCCGACGAGCTCAAGGTGCGCATGGAGCCGTTCGACCTGGCCGAGCGGATCGAGGGGGCCACGCTGGGGCTGCCCGAGCTGTCCGACCGGCACCGCGTCGAGGTGCTGGTGCCCGACGGGCTGCCGTACGTGCTGGGGGACGCGCTGGCCACCGACATCGTGCTCGGGCAGCTGCTGGAGAACGCGTTCAAGTACTCGCCGAAGGGCGGGCTGATCAGTGTGGCGGCCTGGCCCGAAGCCGAGAAAGTCGTCGTCGTGGTGGACGACGAAGGGGTTGGTATCGCACCACCTGACCGAGAGCGTATCTTTGAGCGTTTCGTACAGGTGGACAGCGGGGACAGGAGAAGGTTTGGTGGAGTTGGGCTCGGTCTCTACATCGTCCGTAGCCTGGCCAGAGCACAGGGGGGAGATGTCAGCGCTCATCCACGACCGGGGGGTGGCACGAGAATGCGGCTCGTTCTCAGATGCGCTTCCCCTATCCGATCCGACACACCGATGCGGTAACGAGGTGGTCACAGTTGAGCTGACCTATCGTCCAATGTGTACAAGCTGTGATCGAGATGCGGTTTCTGGGATTGAGTAACGGGGCATTTCGGTCGTACCGGGGAGTGTTCCCGCGGGGGGCACGGGTGAACGGGGAGGTGGGTGTGTCAAGCGTGGTGCTGCTGCCGTACGCGCCGTCCAGCGTCGCCGTTGCCCGCCAGCGTCTGAGCACTGACCTGCAGGAATGCGGGGTCTTCGCCACCGCCATCGACGACGCGGTGCTGGTGGTGAGCGAGTTGCTGAGCAACGCCCTGCGGCACGCGCATCCGCTGCCGTCGGGCATGGTGCGCGTGGCCTGGCTGCGCAGCGACGACCACATCGAGGTGGCGGTCAGCGACGGGGGCGCGGCGACCGAGCCCCGGGCGGGCCGCCCGACCCTCTCGTCGCTCGGCGGCCGGGGGCTCGGCATCGTGGAGTACGTGGCGGAGAGTTGGGGGGTCAGGCACGACGGCGAGACGACCACGGTCTGGGCCGTCCTGCCCGCCCCGGCGCAGTCGATGAACGGGCAGGTGGCGGCACTCAGAGAGGCCGGCTAGCGAGCACGGCCCGCTCTCCCGTGGCCCACGCCGTGGAGACGAGCAGATAGAGCCCCGCCGCGAGCGGCAACACCAGCGTCGCCACCACCGCCCCGTACGGCAGCACCTTCGAGATCCGCCGCATCAGCTCCGGCTGCTCCTCGGTCACCTTGATCTGCCGTTCCGACGACCACGCCACCGCGGCGACCAGCGCCACGATCGCGGCGAAGACCAAAACCGGGGTGCTGAACAGACCGTAATGCGCCACCAGCCCCGCCACCTGCTGCCCCAGCGGCGCCCCGAACAGGTCATGTCCGGCCAGCGCCGTCGGATGCGTGGCCACCCGGTACATCAGCCACATGAACGGCACCTGCGCCAGCCCGGGCAGCACCCCGGCGAACGGCGAGGCCCCCTCTGCGGCGTAGAGCGCCGACAACTCCTTCGACATCCGCTGCGGATCCCGGCCGTGGCGCTCGCGCAGCTTGCGCAGCTTCGGCGCGAGCCGTTCGCGGATCTTCGCCGCGCGGGCCTGGCGGACGCTCAAGGGCAGCAGCACCAGCCGTACGGCCAGCGTGAACAGCACGATGCCGAGCGCGGCATCGCCCCCGGACAGGGTGAAGACGAGCGTGACAAGAGAATCGATCATGAGCCCTGGTTCCTCGGTTCGTGGGGAAGGGGCTCACGCGAGGAGCCCCGCTTATCGGCAGAAAGCGGGGCGGAGCTAGGGCGCTCGTGGACGCGGCCGACCGGCCGCGTCGGGATCGCGCCGCCGCACGAACGGCGTGCGGCGCGCGTAGGCCGACGGGAAGCCCGCGAGCTCCCCGCCGGGGACGGGCAGCGACACGGCCGCCCACGTGACCAGCAACAGGACCGCCATCATGGTGATCCCGAGCAGCCACGGATCGAACAGGAAGTGCGTCAAGAGCGTGACGACCTGCTGATCACGGTGACCGCGACGAAGACGAGCAGGGCGATCACACCGACGATCAAGGCGAGCTTGATCAACCACATCACCATCGGAATGACGAAGGTGAACAGCACGAAGAGGCCGAGCACGGCCCCGATGACGAGCATGACGACTCTACCCATGACGCCACCGTACGTCCTCGGGGCATGAGCCGCGAGGCTTACGAACCAATGACGTCTTCGTCGGCTCCGACTGACCCGGCCGTACCGTGAAGAGGTGAACACCCGCATCCTGGTCGTCGACGACGATCCCACCGTCTCCGAGGTCGTGGCGCGCTATCTCGAACGCGACGGGCACGAGGTGGAGTGCGTGGGCGACGGCGCGGAGGCGTTGCGCAGGGCGCTGGCGAGCCCGCCCGACCTCATGGTGCTCGACCTCATGCTGCCCAAGATCGACGGCCTGCAGGTGTGCAGGAAGCTGCGGGAACGCTGGCCCGTACCGGTGATCATGCTGACCGCGCTCGGCGAGGAGATCGACCGGGTGGTCGGGCTGGAGACCGGCGCCGACGACTACGTGACCAAGCCGTTCAGCCCGCGCGAGCTGGCGCTGCGCGTGCAGTCCGTGCTGCGGCGGGCGCGCGGGGCCTCCGTGACCGGCGGCACCGGCGTGCTGCGCGACGGCGACCTGGTGGTGGACGTCGGCGCGCACGAGGTGCGTCTGCGTGAGGCCGAGGTGCTGCTGACGGCCAGGGAGTTCGACCTGCTGGCCTATCTCATGCGCAACCCGCGCCAGGCGTTCAGCCGCTCGGCGCTGCTCAACCAGGTGTGGGGGTGGTCGTTCGGCGACTCCTCCACGGTGACCGTGCACGTGCGGCGGCTGCGGGAGAAGATCGAGCCCGACCCGACCGCGCCGCGCAGGATCGTGACGGTGTGGGGCGTCGGCTACCGGTACGAGCCCCTGGAAGGGGCTTCCTGATGGCCGTGCCGCCGGCGGTCGCCGCGGGGGAGCTGCCGACGGTGGTGGCCGTCACGGCGGGGCTCGGGCTGGTCGTGGCGCTGGCCGGCATCTGGGTGATGGGGCGGCTGCGGACCAAGTCGATCGGCGTGATGCTGGCCGTGGTCGTGGTGGTCGCGGTGGCGGCCACACTGGCCGGGGTCGTGGCGATCATCATGAAGATGATCATCGAAGGTCCGATCAAGGACTTCGTGCTGAGCGTCGTCGCCGTGGGCGGGCTGGTGGGGCTCGGGGTGGCGTTCGTGTTGTCCAAACGGGTGGTCGGGGAGAGCAGGCGGCTGGTGGCCGCCGTACGTCACCTGCCGTTCGCCGCGCCCCAGGGGCTGCCCGCCGAGCTGCAGACCATCGCCAACACCCTGGAGGAGGCGTACGCGCGCGAACAGGCCCTGGAAGGGGCGCGGCGGGAGCTCGTGGCGTGGGTGAGCCACGACCTGCGCACCCCGCTGGCCGGGATGCGGGCCATGGCCGAGGCGCTCGAGGACGGCGTGGTGACCGACCCCGAGACCGTCGCGCGCTACCACCGGCAGATCAAGCTCGAGGTGGAGCGGCTGTCGGGGATGGTGGACGACCTGTTCGAGCTGTCGCGGATCCACGCCGGGGCGCTGCGGTTGTCGCGGGCCAGGATCGGGCTGGCCGACCTGGTCGCCGACACGCTGGCCGGCGCGGAGCCGCTCGCCCGGGCCAAGGGCGTCATGCTGACGGCCGAGGCGTCCGACGCGGTGCCGGTGGAGGCCGACGCGGGGGCGCTCGGCCGGGCCCTCGGCAACCTGGTCGTCAACGCCATCAGGCACACGCCGTCGGACCGGACCGTCGTGCTGCGGGCCGGGGTGGACGACGGCAAGGCCTGCCTGTCGGTGACCGACTGCTGCGGGGGGATTCCGGAGGAGGACCTGCCGCGGGTGTTCGAGGTGGCGTTCAGGGGGGAGACCGCGCGTACGCCGACCGCCGACGGCGGGGCCGGGCTGGGCCTGGCCATCGCGCAGGGCATCGTGGAGGCGCACGAAGGTGAGATCGCCGTCGTCAACGACGGGCCGGGGTGCCGGTTCGAGATCCGGCTGCCGCTGAGCGGGTCAGGCGCTCTCCTGGAGTGAGTCGGGCAGGTCGCGAGGCGTGCCGAACGACTCCGACATCGCACGAAATGTCGGGCAGGGCCAGCGCCACATGCAGCTCCGGCACCGCAGGATCGGGTGAGCGGCGTCGCTCGTGATGCCCCCGGCGTCGCGCGGCTGGTGGAGGTCGAGCAGCCTGAGCCCGAGCTCGGCGAACCTGATCAGCTCGGTGCGCGCCCCGGCCAGGAACTCGAGGTCCTCGATCTGGAGTCGGGCGCGGATGGGGACGTAGCCGTCGCGGTTGACCAGGCCGCGCAGCCGCGCCGCCTGGTCATGCCATGACGTGGCCTTCTCTGTGTGGACGAGGATGGTCTCCAGCAGTTCGCGGAGGCCCTGGCGCTGAGGATCTTCGGGTCTGTCTGCGTTCATCGATCCGGGGCCTGCCGGGCGTGCCCCAGCCCCTCCTTCGCCGTGAAGCGGTGCCGGTTCCGGTGTCACGCTGTCAAGCTTCGCGTACTCTCCGTTTTCTTGGAGCCCAAACGCCGGACAAAAACCCGCCGTTCCCCTATCGGCGTGACAACGTGACCGGAAGCGCTCGCGCCGCTAGCCTGCCCATGTGGAGCTCAAGGTCTCGACTCGATCACAAGCCGGGTGCGCACTCGTTGCCATCACCGGAGAAATCGACCTCTATACGGCGCCCCACCTGCAATCCGAGTTCACTCGGCTGCTGCAGGACGGGCCCAGCCGGGTGGTCATCGACATGTCCTCCGTGGATTTCTGCGACTCCACGGGGATGAACGTCCTGCTGTCCGCGCTCAAACGGATGAAGGAGCGGGGAGGCGCGCTCGAGGTGGCCGCGCCACGGCCGGCCGTACGCAAGATCCTGCAGGTCACGGGGCTCGACTCGGTCTTCACCGTGCACGACGAGGTGCCGAAGGAGTTCCTCATCAGCGAGAAGTCGTGACAGTTGCGGGATCATGGACGAGGAGTCTTCGGGCGGAGGTAGGGCGACGATGAGCGGCAACGGCGACACGGCGGTCGTGATCCCGGCCGCCAACGAGGCCGACCGCATCGCGGCCACGGTGACGGCGGCGGCGGCCCTTCCCGGCGTCGGCCTCATCGTGGTCGTCGACGACGGCTCCTCCGACCAGACCGGCAGGGTGGCGCGCGCGGCCGGAGCCCGCGTGGTGCGCCACAGCCGCAACCGGGGCAAGGCCGCCGCGATGGAGACGGGCGCCGAAGCCGTACGCCTCCTCGACGAGGGCGGCGTCTCCCGTCACCTGCTCTTCCTCGACGCCGACCTGGGCGACACCGCCCGGGCCGCCGCGCCGCTCATCGAGCCCGTACGCGCGGGCACGGCCGACATGACGATCGCCATGTTCGCCACCCGGGTGAAGCTCGGCGGCCACGGGTTAGTCGTCCGCCTGTCGAAGGAGGGCATCCGCAGGGCGACCGGCTTCGAGGCCGCCCAGCCGCTCAACGGGCAGCGCTGCCTCACCCGGGCGGCCTTCGAGGCGGCCCGGCCGCTGGCACACGGGTTCGGGGTGGAGACGGCGCTGACGATCGACCTGCTGCGCAAGGGGTTCCGCGTGGTGGAGGTCGAGGTCGACATGGCCCATCGCGCGACCGGCACCGACTGGCGCGCCCAGCTCCACCGGGCCAGGCAACTCCGCGACGTCGCCCTCGCGCTTGCCGCACGCGAGCCGGTGGTCGTACGCAACCTCGACAAACTCCTGCCCAAACGCTGAGCCCCTCGCCGCCCGGCACTTGCCGTCTGTCTGGAGGCCCAGATGGCGGCGCCATCGTCCGAACGGAGCGCGGCCGCCCTGCTGGGGCCGGCGCTCCGGATTCTGATCGACGGGCTCGTCCCCGGCGGCGAGGCATCAAGGTCCTGGCGCTGTAGCCACAGGTCCAGCAGGCCATGGACGTGCTTCGACGTGGTGGACGACCGCGTGCACGCGCCGAACAGGAGCCGGGCCCGTCACAGCTCGCCGGCGAACATGGCGTCTCGATCCCCAGGAGGCCCGGACCTCGTTGACGGGTTGTCCTCTTGATCACCTGATCGTCGACCGATGATCAGTCGACCCGAGCACGCTCAGGCGCTCTATGACGCTCATCCTGAGAAGGCCCTGAAGAGATCTCGCAGCGCGATGGCGTCTCTGCTTGATGGCGGTTCCGCTCCTGCCAGGGCAGATCAGCCTCACTCATGCGACGCAGGTTCGTGCGTGCCCATGCCGGGTCGTCCTCCAGCTCGTCGACCTGTCGGCGGAGCGCATCCCGGTCGGTTCTGAGGCCATCACTCAACGTCGAGGGAAACCGTCTCTGCCGCCACACCGCGGCAGTGGGACGGCATTCGCCGTTTCGCGCAGGTGAGAGGCACTCGGGGCCGGTGGCTTCGTGCAGGGCGCGCTGGTTATCCACAGGGTGTGCGGCTGGCGGATCGAGTGAGGTGTGCGCGCTGGGGCATCCAGTGAGGTGTCCGGGCTACGGTGCGTCGGCGGCGCCCGGTGAGCCGGGCGGTAGGGGATGGCCGCCGCGCCCGCCTGGTCCTCGCCGGCCTGGACGGCCGGACGAGCCCATGCTCGCCCCTACGGCAGGCGATGGCGCATCGCCAGGGGCCGCTCGGTCCGGTGCGGGCTCCACCTGGCGCGAACTGGGCGGTGGGGGCTCACGCTCGCTCGCGCCGGGCTGCGGGACCTGGGCTGGAGGGCGGTGTTCGGGGT
>NZ_POUD01000188.1 GCF_003236395.1 Nonomuraea aridisoli
GCGTGGCCGGGACGGCCGGGGCCGGAGCGGCCGAGGGCGTGGGGGCCGGCTCCGGGTAGACCGGGTAGACCTGGCTCGTCCCGGAGGTCGGCCGCGTGACGGGCGGCGCCACCTGCGGCGCCTGCGCCGGCCCGCCGCCGAAGTGGGTGCTCGACAGCCGGCAGCCCTGGAAGTCGCTGAAGAACATGCGCAGCCACTCGCGCCGCTGGTGCTCGCTGAGGGACGAGAACCACGCGGTCGCGTACTGGTGCTCCGGCAGCGGCGCCCCCGGCAGCGGCTCGCCGCGCAGCCAGGCCACCACGATGCCCCGGTAGCCCTCGGCGACCGCGTTGTCGCAGCGGGGGGCGAGCGCCTCGATGTACTCGTACGCCGCCTCCTCCGCGAACCCGGCGGAGAGGTCGGGAATGTGCACCGGCGCGAGGCCGTACGACGGCTTCAGCTCCTCGTCGAGCGGCCGCTGCTCCACCAGCGTGAACGCGGCGGGCGTGCCCGCCAGCCGGGAGGCGATCTGCGTGAACGCCGCCCCCAGCTCGGTCAGCCCCGCACGCATCCCGGGGTGCACGCACACCGTGATCGGCCATTCGTGGCAGCTGTGGGAGATGTCCTTGGCCGCGGCCGGCTTCGGCTCGGCCAGCACCCGCGTGACGCCCATGCCGGCGCACAACACGCCCAGCAGCGCGCACGCCAGCACCGTGGCCTGCCGCGTCACGAGCGCCGCCCAGCCGAGCAGCAGCGCCGCCGTGATGCCGAGCAGCCAGATCGTCTGGTCGAAGAACGGCGCCCCGCCCAGCCCCTGGAACAGGTCGTACGGCTCACCCGTGCCGGGCGCCAGCTTGTCGGCCCACCCGCGGTCGTCGGCCAGCCACGAGAACACCACATAGCAGGCCAGCCCGGCGACCGCCGGTGTGTACGGCCTCGGCAGCACCCAGCCGGCCACCCACCCGATCACCGAGTAGAGCGCCAGCCCGGCCATGCCCATGCCGAGCGCAGACAGGCTCAGCCGGCCCGCCTGGTCGGTCAGCACCGTCTTGACCGCGAGCACCAGCACCGTGGCCCCGAACGACCCCAGCACCACGACGACGATCGCCAGCGGCGCCTTGAGCGCCCGCCAGGTCGTCAGCGACCGGCCGCGCAACGCCCGGCGCTTGCGCAGCGCCACCCAGGCGGCGAAGGCGGCGGCCACGGGCCCGGTCAGCCGGAGCGAACCGATGACCGCGGCCACGATGTTCTCCCAGGCGTCCACGCCCGGTATCAGGACGTTCCACGCCGCGACCAGGCCGACAGCGAGCAGCACGGCCACTGTCACGGCCGCGCTGTGCTTCAGCTCCTCTCGTGAAACGCCCGCGTGCTCACGCACTCTTTTTCCCGTTGAAGTTCATCAAGCACCCCCGTGCCCCTCGGCAAGGCGGAAGCGATCAGTCCTGGGCCGGGTCCCCGCGGCCGGAGGACTTGGCGTCCGCGTCACCATGCGTACGAGAACCATAACTGAGCGTGATGATTGATGTCCGTATTCTTGGTCAGCAGAAGAAGTCTGTTGCTCAGAGTAACCAGACGAACCGGGACGACCGGCGCGCTACCGTAGCGCTGTGTCGCAGCCCAAGCCGCTCAACCTGCCGTTCGACCCGATCGACCGCGCCGCGGAGAGCTGGCGCGCCCACTTCGGGCCGTCGTCCGCCATGGCCGCCGTTACCTCGATCATGAGAGCGCATCAGATCCTGCTGTCGCAACTTGACTCGCTCCTGAAGCCATACGACTTGACCTTCGCCCGTTATGAGGCGCTGGTGCTGTTGACGTTCAGCAAAAAGGGCGCGCTGCCGCTGTCGAAGATCGGCGAAAGGCTCATGGTCCACCCCACCAGCGTCACGAACACGGTGGACAGGCTGGAGAAGTCCGGGTTCGTCCGCCGGCTGCCCAATCCGCGCGACGGCCGCGGGGTGCTCGCGGAGATCACCGAGGCGGGCCGCGACGTGGTGCGACGCGCCACCGCCGACCTGATGGCGGCCGACTTCGGCCTGGGGATGTACGCCGAGGACGAACTCCACCGGATGTTCGACCAGCTGCGCACGTTGCGGGTGGCGGCGGGTGACTTCTCCACCCCGGCCATGCGGCAAGATGAAGAGCATGGCGGACTTCTCTAGGCCCGGGTCGCTCTACGGAGCGATAGATCTGGGCGCGCGCAAGCAGGCACTGGAGGCGCAGGCCCGGCGGGAGGCGGCAGGTCCCCAGGCGGCCTCGTCGGCCTCGATCGTCGACGTGACCGAGGAGACGTTCACGACCGACGTCATCGACCGGTCCATGACCGTGCCGGTCGTGCTCGACCTCTGGTCGCCCCGGGCGCCGGGCAGCGCCCAGCTCAGCCCGGTGCTGGAGAAGGTGGTCGGCGACCTCGGCGGCCGGGTCGTGCTGGCCAAGGTCAACGTCGACGGCAGCCCGCAGATCGCCCAGGCGCTGCGCGTGCAGGCCGTGCCGACCGTGCTGGCGATCTTCCAGGGCCAGGCCGTCACCGGCTTCCAGCAGGTGCTGCCCGAGCAGGAGGTGCGCCGCTGGCTCGACGAGCTGCTGGCCGCGGTCGAGCAGTTCTACCAGGCCAACCCCGACGCCCGGCCGCCCGCGGCCGGCGAGGAGCAGGAGGCCCCCGCGGGGCCGCCCGCCGACCCCGACATGGTGGCCGCCGAGCAGGCCATCGACAACGGAGACCTCGACGCGGCGGCCGAGGCCTACGAGCGGCTGCTGGCCCGCGCCCCCGGCAACGAGGACGCGAAGATGGGCCTGGCCGGCGTCAACCTGATGCGCCGCACGGCCGAGGCCGACCCGGCCGAGGTGCAGCGGCGGGCGCAGGATCCGGCCGATCTCGACGCCCAGCTGCTCGCCGCCGACCTGGAGATGTTGTCCGGCTCGGTCGACGAGGCGTTCAACCGGGTCATCGCGGTGGTCAAGCGCACCTCCGGCGACGACCGCGACCGCGCCAGGCGTCACCTGCTCGGCCTTTTCGACACATTGCCGGCAGAAGACCCATCCTTGGCCAAAGCGCGCAGAGCCTTGGCGAGCGCGCTGTTCTAGCCTGAAGGTGTGCGGGTCGTCACGATATCGGCGACATACGGCACGGCCGGCAGCCAGATAGGCCCGGCCGTCGCCGAGCGGCTCGGCGTGCCGTTCGTCGACCGCGCCATCCCCAGCGCCGTGGCCCGCGAGCTCGGCTGCACGCTGGAGGAGGCCCTGGCCCACGACGACCGCGCCGAGCGCGGTCTCGGCCGGCTGTTGTCGGGGACGATGCGGCTGCCGACGGTCACGTTCGGGGGCGTCGACATGTACGTCCCCGGCGCGATGCCGCTGCCGCCCGAGGAGTTCGTGCGCCGTACCGAGCGCATCCTCCTGGAGACCGCCCAGGAGCGGGGCGGCGTGTTCCTCGGCCGGGCGGGGGCGGTGGTGCTGGCCGGCCTCCCCGGTGCGCTGCACGTCAGGCTCGACGCGCCGATCGAGCGCCGCGTCCGGCAGACGGCCACGCTGGGCGGGATCGGCGAACGCGAGGCCCGCAAGATCATCAACGAGAACGACCAGGCCCGCGTCGCGTACGTGCGCACCTTCTACAAGACCGACCCGGCCGATCCCCGCCAATACCATCTCGTCATCGACAGCACCACGATTCCCGTTCCTGCGTGTGTGGAGCTCATCGTCCTCGCCTCCGCTGCACTCGATTGACCAAAAGCCCCCTACGATGGGAGGACTTCTTGGTCAGTCCCGAAGGAGCGATTGACGTGGCGACCGTCCCGAGTGTGTCGTACTCCATCACCGTGCGTCTCGAGGTGCCGGCCGGCGGCAAGGCCGTCAGCCAGCTCACCCACGCCGTAGAGTCGGCCGGGGGCGTCGTAACCGCCCTCGACGTCACCAACGCGGGCCATGAGAAGCTCCGCATCGACGTGACCTGCGCCGCGCGCGACACCGACCACGCCCAGGCCATCGTCGACCAGCTCGAGGCCGTCGAGGGCGTCATCATCCACAAGGTCTCCGACCGCACGTTCCTCATGCACCTCGGCGGCAAGATCGAGATGAAGTCGAAGGTGCCGCTGCGCAACCGCGACGAGCTGTCCATGGCCTACACCCCCGGCGTCGCGCGGGTGTCCATGGCGATCGCCCGCAACAAGGAGGACGCGCGGCGCCTGACCATCAAGCGCAACACCGTCGCGGTCGTCACCGACGGCTCGGCCGTGCTGGGGCTGGGCAACATCGGCCCGGAGGCGGCGCTGCCGGTCATGGAGGGCAAGGCGGCGTTGTTCAAACGCTTCGCCGGCATCGACGCCTGGCCGATCTGCCTCGACACGCAGGACGTCGACGAGATCGTCCGCACCGTGCAGGTGATCGCGCCCGGCTTCGGCGGCATCAACCTGGAGGACATCGGCGCGCCGCGCTGCTTCGAGGTGGAGCGGCGGCTGCGCGAGCTGCTCGACATCCCGGTCTTCCACGACGACCAGCACGGCACCGCGATCTGCGTGCTCGCCGCGCTCGCCAACGCGCTGCGCGTGGTGAACAAGAAGATGGAGACGGTCAAGATCACCATGGCGGGCGCGGGCGCCGCGGGCAACGCCGTGCTGCGGCTGCTGCTGGCCGCCGGGGCCCGTAACGTGATCGTCTGCGACTACCTCGGCGCCGTCCACAAGGGCCGCGACGACCTCGACGACTCGCTGCGCTGGATCGCCGAGCACACCAACGAAGAGGGCTACTCCGGCGACCTGCGCGGGGCGGTCAAGGACGCCGACGTCTTCGTGGGGGTCTCCGCGCCCGGCATCCTGACCGGCGACGACATCGCCACGATGGCCAAGGACCCGGTGGTGTTCGCGCTGGCCAACCCGGAGCCCGAGGTGTCGCCCGACGACGCCCGCGAGCACGCCGCGGTGGTGGCGACCGGCCGCTCCGACTTCCCCAACCAGATCAACAACGTGCTGGCGTTCCCGGGGGTGTTCCGGGGGCTGCTCGACGCGCAGGCGGGCGAGGTGACCGAGCAGATGTTGCTGGCCGCCGCCGAGGCCCTGGCCGCCGTCGTCACGCCGGAGGAGCTCGGGCCCAACTACATCATCCCGAGCGTCTTCCACCCCGACGTGGCGACCGCCGTCGCCGCCGCCGTCCGCGAGTGCGCGGGCGGGCGGGCGCGCGGCTTCACCGAGGCGTGAACCCGCGTTCCGGGGAGCGTGCGGCTCGCCTGGGAGTAAAAAGCCTTTTCCTCCGTTACGGCGGAGCCGACGTCACACCACCCGCCGCACGTGGCTGAGGGCCTCCAGGAAGACGCCCGCTGACCCGCACGCGGCGGGCCACCGCAACGCCGCGACGTGCACCACCTGGGTGGTCCAACGCCGGCCTCTCGCGCAGGCCGGGTGCGGGGGCCATCGCGAGTGGGGCACCATCCGCCGCCCCGGCCGGCGGCACGGGTCAGTGGGGTGCGGTGGTGGTGATGGCGGGCATGAGGCGGTAGCTCTCCTGGAAGACCAGGTTGTGGGCGTCGGCGGCGGCGATCACCCGCATGGTGTCGAGCTGGCCGGCGGCGTCCGATTCGTCGAAGACGTTCAGCGGCCAGTCGCCCACCGTGTTGCCGCGCAGATGCGGGTGGTGGAAGTCGCGGCCGAAGTGGGCGACCACCGCGATCGGCTGCTCGCCGCTGTCGCGCTGCTGCGGCCAGGTCAGCGACCACATCGCGTTCAGCCCGCCCTCCTGCGAGCGGGTGACCCCGCTGGCCACCACCTCCCCGGTGCCGAGCAGCAGGTCGGCGTTGGCCTCGTCGAGCGCCCTGCGCGCCACGGGGTCGATCAGCTCGACAGCCCGTTCGAACAGGCGTTCCTTGTCCTCGCGGGTGACGGCCGGGCCGTGGTTGCCGTCGCGCAGGTCGGTGAAGTGCCGGATCAGGGCTTCGTTGATGGGAGTGCGCATGTGTGCCCCCTGCCCCGCGAAGGGGGAGGGGGCACCTGTCAGCCGGTGCCGAGCAGCGCCGCGATGCGCGCCCGCACCTCCGGGGTGTCGAGCCCCCGTACGGTGAGGGTCGTGCGGCGGCGTACGACGTCGTCGACGGTCGCGGCCCACTCGTGGTCGCGGGCGTAGACGGCCTGCGCCCAGATGTCGGGGCCGTCGGGGTGGATGCGTTCGCCGAGCGCCGGGTCCTCGCGGATGAGCCGGGCCAGGTCGAACGCGATCGACCCGTAGTGGGTGGCGAGGTGGCGGGCCACCAGCGGGTCCATGCGGGCGCTGCGCTCACGGTCGGTCCACAGCCGCATGGCGACCGCCTCGGGGCTGGCCAGGCCGGGCAGCGGCACGGCGGGCAGGATGTCGGCGATCTCGTCGCCGAGCGGCCGGCCGGGCAGGCGGGCGAGGGTGTCGAAGACGTGCTTGCCGATGTGGCGGTAGGTCGTCCACTTCCCGCCGGCGACCGACAGCATGCCGCCCGAGCCGCGCGTCACCACCGTCTCGCGCTTGGCCGCCGCGACGTCCCCGGGACCGCCGGGCAGCACCCGCAGGCCGGCGAAGGCGTAGGTGATGTCCTCACGCCGCAGCTGCTCGTCGCGCACGGCGTGGCCGGCCTCGTCGAGGATCTGGGCGATGTCGGCCTCGGTGGGGCTCACCGCGCCCGGATCGCCCTCGTACGCCTCGTCGGTGGTGCCGAGCAGCAGGTGGTCCTCCCACGGGATGGCGAAGGACACGCGGTACTTGTCGATCGGCGTGGTCAGGGCCGCCTTCCACGGCTCGTGCCGGCGCAGCACCAGGTGGGCGCCCTTGGACAGCCGGATGCTCGGCGCGGCGTTCGGGTCCTCCATGCGGCGCAGGTGGTCGACCCAGGGGCCGGTGGCGTTCAGCACCAGGCGGGCCGAGACGCCGAACTCGGTGCCGTCGAGCCGGTCGCGCAGCTCGGCGCCGGTCACGGTGCCGGACGTCTTGCGCAGCCCGACGACCTCGGCGTGGTTGAGCACGGTCGCGCCGGCGTCCACGGCCGCGCGCACGGTCATGACGGCGACGCGGCTGTCGTTCATCTGGTGGTCGCCGTAGACGGCGGCGGCACGCAGCCCCTCGGTGCGCAGCGCCGGCACCTTGGCCAGCGCCTGGTGCGGCGTGATGACCTTGCCCATGCCGTCGCCGAAGACCGACAGCGCGGAGTAGAGGAACACGCCCGCGCCCAGCTTGGCGGCGCCGTGCGGCCCGCCCTTGTAGATCGGCACCAGGAAGGTCAGCGGCTTGACCAGGTGGGGCGCGATGTCGGCGGCCAGGGCACGCCGCTCGCGATGGTTCTCGGCCACCAGCTTGACGTTGCCGGTCTGCAGGTAGCGCAGGCCGCCGTGGACCAGCTTGGAGGAGGCGCTGGAGGTGGCGCCGGCGAAGTCGCCCGCGTCGACCATGGCCACCCGCAGCCCGGCCTGCGCGGCCATCCACGTCACCGAGGTACCGAGGATGCCGCCGCCGATGACCAGCAGGTCGAAGGCGGTGGTGGAGAGCTCATCCCGGATTTCGGCCCTGGAGGAGCCGATCGCTATCGTCATTGCGCTGCTCCTACTGCTCGACCCAGTCAAGGGTGCGGGCCACGGCCTTCTTCCAGTTACGGTATTCGTGCTCACGCGCGGCCTCGTCGATGGCCGGCTGCCACTCGGCCGCCTTGTGCCAGTTGGCGCGCAGGCTGTCGAGGTCGGGCCAGTAGCCGGTGGACAGGCCCGCGGCGTACGCGGCGCCGAGCGCGGTGGTCTCGGAGACCATCGGCCGGATCACCGGCACGGCCAGCACGTCGGAGAGCGTCTGCATGAGCAGGTTGTTGGCGGTCATGCCGCCGTCGGCGCGCAGGTTGGTCAGGTCGAGGCCGGAGTCGGCGTTCATGGCGTCCACGACCTCGCGGGTCTGCCAGGCGGTGGCCTCCAGCACGGCCCGCGCCACGTGCCCCTTGGTGACGAACCCGGTCAGCCCCGCGATCACGCCGCGCGCGTCGGAGCGCCAGTGCGGCGCGAACAGCCCGGAGAAGGCCGGGACGAAGTAGCAGCCGCCGTTGTCGTCGACCGTCTTGGCCAGCGTCTCGATCTCGGCCGCGCTGGAGATCAGGCCCATGTTGTCGCGCAGCCACTGCACCAGCGAGCCGGCGACCGCGATGGCGCCCTCCAGCGCGTACGTGGCCGGGCCGTCGCCGATCTGGTAGCCGACCGTGGTCAGCAGGCCGTGCTTGGAGGCGACCGGCTCGTGCCCGGTGTTCATGACCAGGAAGCTGCCCGAGCCGTACGTGCTCTTGGTCTCGCCGGGCTCGAAGCAGGTCTGCCCGAACAGCGCCGCCTGCTGGTCGCCGAGGGCCGAGGCCACCGGGACGCCCTCGGCGGTGTGGCCGTAGACCTCGGCGGACGGGCGGATCTCCGGCAGCATCGCGCGCGGCACGCCGAGCACGTCGAGCAGCTCGTCGTCCCAGGCCAGGGTGTGGATGTTCATGAGCATCGTGCGGCTGGCGTTGGTCACGTCGGTGACGTGGCGGCCGGTGAGGTTCCACAGCAGCCAGCTGTCCATCGTGCCGAACAGCACCTCGCCGCGCTCGGCCCGCTCCCGCAGCCCGTACGCGTCGAGCAGCCAGCGGATCTTGGGGCCGGAGAAGTACGTCGTCAGCGGCAGCCCGGCCTTCTCCCTGAACAGGCTCTCGTGCTCGCCCAGCGCCTTGGTGAGCGCGTCGGTGCGGGTGTCCTGCCAGACGACCGCGGGGCAGACCGGGCGGCCGGTGGCGCGGTCCCACAACACCGTGGTCTCGCGCTGGTTGGTGATGCCCAGTGCGGCGACCTGGCCGACCTCGATGCCGGCGCCGGTCACGGCCTCGCTCATGACGGCCCGCACGTTCTGCCAGATCTCCTCGGCGTCGTGCTCGACCCAGCCGGGCTTGGGGAAGATCTGGCGGTGCTCGCGCTGGGCGACGGAGATGATGTTGCCGCCCTCGTCGAAGAGGATGCACCGGCTGGACGTGGTGCCCTGGTCGATGGCTGCGACGTAGTGCGGTCGGGGCACTGGGTTCCTCGCAAGGCTCATGGTTCGACAATGCCGAACGAATCGTATTCGGTGCGCCGTAGGGTCATCAAGGGGTCATCTCGCCAGGTCACGGGTGATGGCGCGGGCGGCGTCACGGACGTAGGAGACGTACTCCATGTGCAGGGCCCCGTCGGTGGCCAGGCGCTCGACGGCGCCGCGGATGCCGATGGCGCCCACGACGACGCCGCGCCGGTCTTTGATCGGGGCCGCGATGGCCACCTCTCCGTCCACGAGCTCCTCCATCTCGGCCGCCCAGCCGCGCGTCCTGACCCGTTCGAGCTCCTCCTCCAGCGCCCCGGGGTCGATGACGGTGTGTTTCGTGTGCGGTCGCAGGGGCGGCGCGGCCGGCTCGGCGTACGGGTCGTGGGCCAGCAGGACCTTGCCCAGCGCGCTGGCGTGCGTTGGCAGATACGTGCCCACCTGCAGCGTCTGCATGCTGTCGTCCGGGCGGAAGACGTGGTGGATCACCAGGACGTGGCCCTCGTGCAGGGTGCCGATCCAGGCGCTCTCCCTGCTGCGCCCGGCCAGCGCGTCGGCCCAGTTGATCGAACGGGTGCGCAGCTCGTTGACGTCGAGGTAGCTGCTGCCCAGGTGGAGCAGCGTGGCGCCGAGGCGGTACTTCCCCGTGGCCGGGTCCTGCTCGACGAAGCCGACGTGGACGAGCGTGCGCAGGATGCCGTGCAGCGTGCCCTTGGGCAGGCCCAGCCCCCTGGCCAGCTCGGCGACGCCCAGCTGGCGGGGGCCGGAGGCGAGCAGCCGCAGGATGGCGGCCGCCCGCTCGACCGACTGAATCGTCTCTCCCACGCCCCGCACCCTAGCGCAGGTCAGTTCGGTATTGCCGAACGAGGTCGCAGCATCCCGGCGAACGCGAGCGCGGCGTTCGCCAGCACCGCCACGATGACGCCCTGGAGCACCGACCCCATGGCGGCCGTGGCGATCGCGCTCATGATCGGGATGCCCATGGTGATGCCGACCTGCTGGGTCATCGTGGCCAGGCCGGTGGCCAGCCCCTGCTCGGAGTCGGGCAGCCCGGACGTGGCCGTCACCATGAAGGCGACGATGGCCACCATGTTGCCCACGCCGCCGACGAACGTGGCCGCGAGCAGCAGCCAGATCCATCCGGCCGAGGCGCCGAGGAGGGCCAGCGAGGCCGTCGCGACGGCCTGCACCGCGAACCCGGCCGCCAGCGCCCTGCCGGTGCCGAGCGCGGCCAGCACGCGCGGGCCGGCGACGCCGCCCGCCACGGTGCCGAGCCCCAGCACG
The DNA here is from genome assembly GCF_003236395.1 of Nonomuraea aridisoli. Classification (GTDB taxonomy): domain Bacteria; phylum Actinomycetota; class Actinomycetes; order Streptosporangiales; family Streptosporangiaceae; genus Nonomuraea; species Nonomuraea aridisoli. The sequence continues at coordinate 10,279 of NZ_POUD01000188.1, forward strand.
CCGAAGGCGAGCCCGGTGGCCAGCGCCGAGTAGCCGAGCACCTCCTGGAGGTAGAGCGTCAGGACGAAGACCAGGGAGGTCTCGGTGGCGAACGCGAGCAGCCCCGCGAGGTTGCCCCACTTCACGTTCGGCCGGGCCATGATGGCCACCGGCACCAGCGGCGCCGCCGACCGCCGTTCCACGAACCAGAACACCACCAGCAGCGCCGCGCCCGCCACGAGAGCGACGCCGCCCTGGACCGGGTGCTCACCGACCCGGGTCAGGCCGAACACCAGGGCCAGCAGGCCGGCGGTCACCGTGGCCGCGCCCGGCAGGTCGATCCGCGGCCGCTCGGCCGGACGGCTCTCCTTCAGCAGCATGGGCGCCGCGACCAGCACGGCCAGCGCCACGGGCACGTTGATCAGGAACGCCCACCGCCAGCTCAGCACCTGTGTGAGGAGTCCCCCTAGAATGGCGCCCGAGGTGAACCCGGCCGACATCAGCGCCCCGTTCAATCCCAGTGCCCGAGCTCGCAGCGGCCCCTCGGCGAACGACGTGGTCAGCAGCGAGAGCCCGGCAGGCGTGACGACGGCGGTGGCGAGGCCCTGGGCCACCCTCGCCCCCAGCAACACCCCCGGGGAGGTCGCGAGCCCTCCCACGAGCGAGGAGAGCCCCAGCAGCGCCATCCCGACCAGGAAGAGCCTGCGCCGCCCCCAGAGGTCGGCGATCCGGCCGAACAGCAGCGTGAAACCCGCCGCCGCCAGCGCGAACGCCGTGGCCACCCATTGCAGGTCGGCCAGGGCGAAACCGAGGCCCTGCCCGATCACGGGCAGGGCCACGTTCAGGATGGAGAAGTCCACGGCCAGCATGAACTGAGAGCCGAGCAGCAGCGTCAGGACGAGGCGTTGCCTGCCCGTCATCCGATCGGATTCGGCCCGTGCGGCTAGTACGGTCATGTCATCCCCCTAATGGGACTGAAGTTCCGTTAAGATGAGCATGACGGTAGCACGATGAGGAGACTTAATGGAACAACCTTCCCGTTTGGCGGGAACCGTGCGGCCGGGAGGCCGCACCGCGCGGGTGCGCGCGGCCGTGCTGGAGGCGACCCAGGACGAGCTGGTCGAGCGCGGCTTCCACGGCCTGACCATGGACCAGGTGGCGGTCCGCGCGGGCGTCGGGAAGACCACGGTCTACCGGCGCTGGGGGAGCCCGGCCGGACTGGTGGTCGACCTGATGACCGAGCTGGCCGACCAGTCCGTCCCGCACGCCGACACCGGCGCCCTCGAGGGCGACCTGCTGGCCAACGCGCTGTCCGTGCTGGAGGCGCTGCACGACGGGCGGCTCGGCCCCACGTTGCAGGCGATGATCGCCGCCGCGACCTGCGACGAGCAGGCCGCCCAGGGGCTGCGGGCGTTCTACTCCCGCCGGATCCAGGAGTGGGCCGGCGCCGTCGACCTGGCCGTCAAGCGGGGGGAGTTGCCCGAGGGGACCGACGGCGCGGAGGTGATCAGGGCGATCTCGGCCCCGCTCTACTACCGCCTGGTGGTCAGCAGGGAGCCGGTGACGCGAGAGGACGCCGAACGGTCGGTGGCGCGCACCCTGGCCGCCGCCCGGGCCGGGGCGTTCGTGTCGCCGGGTTGAGCGTCAGGGGGTCGAGCGGGGCCAGATGGAGCCGTACCACCACAGGATGCCGCCCGTGATGACCAGGCCGCCCGCGGTGGCGAGCTTGGCGGCGAGGTCGGTGGGCAGGCCCGTGTAGGGCAGGCGGCGGTCCCGGCCGCGGCCCCAGGAGCAGTCGTTGTCGACGCGAGTGGAGTCGATCAGCGCGTCGGGCTCGCCCTCCGGCACCGAGTACGCCTCCACCTCGGCGGCGCTGCCCTTCCTGACGGCGATGTGCCGGACGATCGACTCGCGGGCCGGGATCGACCCGCTGGCCACGTTCTCGCCGTCGGCCTGCAGGTCGAACCGGACTGGCCGGCGGGTCTGGTTGTGCAGCCGGGCGGTCGCCCGGCCCGTACGGCACGCCACGTCGTCCACCGTCATCGTGAACGGGTCACCGGAGTCGGGCCGCGGCCACGCCCACGCGGCGGCCGGCAGGAAGAGCGCGCCGCCCAGCGGCAGTGCGGCCAGGACGAGGCGGGTACCGATGCGCATGAACTCCCCCCGGATGTGATCTTTGCTACCTAAGGTGCCCAAGTGGCTACGAAAAGTAACATCGACCCACCGGGGGAGCGCGCGCCCCCCATTACCCTTCATGATGGATGTATGGCGGAAGCGATCTACGTCGGCGGTTTGTTGGTGGCGACGCCGCTTCTCGACGACCCCAATTTCCGGCGTAGCGTCGTGCTGATTCTCGAACACGACCGCGACGGCGGCACTCTGGGCGTCGTGCTCAACAGGCCGAGCGACATCTCGGTGACACAGGTGCTCCCGGTGTGGGATCCGCTGGTGACGGGGCCTCCCGTGCTCTTCGAGGGCGGGCCCGTGCAGACCGACAGTGCGCTCGCGCTCGCGGCGGTCCCGAGCGGGGAGGAGCCGCTCGGCTGGCGCCGGCTGCACGCCGGCACCGACGCGGTCTCGCGGCTCGGCACGGTCGACCTCGACGCGCCACCCGAGATCCTGCAGGGGGAGATCGCGCAGATGCGCATCTTCGCCGGCTATGCCGGGTGGACGTCGGGGCAGCTGGAGAGCGAGATCGCCGAGGGCGCCTGGTACATCGTCGACTCCGAGGTCGGCGACACCTTCCACGCCGACCCCGCCTCACTGTGGCGGCACGTGCTGCGCCGTCAGCGCGGCGAGCTGGCGTTCGTGGCGACCTGTCCGGACGACCCGACGCTGAACTAGAGGTCCCAGCCCGGCCGCAGCGAACGCTCGGCCAGGTCGATGCTCTCGGCCATGCGGGTGACGATCTCGGCCACGGTGCCGTCGCGGCGCGGACACTCGAAGCCGACGCGCATGGTGGACATCGCGAACGCCACGATCAGGTGGGTGAGCTGGTCCTTGTCGGGGTCGACGCCCCGGCGTGCGGCGATCACCTCGGCCAGGCGGCGCTCGGTCTGCGCACCCCTCGCCACCGACCGGCCGATGAGGTGGGGGTTGGCGTCGAGGAGCCGGCGCAGCTTCAGGAACCGTTCGGCGTCCTCGCCCGTTGAGCACTCGACGTCGGTGAGGACCGCGCGCAGCGCGTGCATGAGCGCGGTGAACGGCGGCTCGTCCCGCGGGCGGTCCGCCAGGGTCTCCAGGATGATCTCCTCGCCGTGGTCGTGGAACCACAGCGCCAGGTGATCCTTGCTGGTGAAGTAACGGAAGAACGTGCGGGGGGAGACGTCGACCGCCCCCGCTATCTGCTCGACCGTGGTCGAGTCGTATCCTTGTTCGAGGAAAAGATCCAGCGCGGCGTCGATGATCGCCAGACGCGTCTTCTCCTTCTTGCGTTCCCGAAGACCCACAGCCGTCACCTCTGTGAAACTATTCTGTCATAGTGTGCCATAAGTCATAGGATGCCGATTGAAAATCGGTTGTCTTATGTCATCTGCTGCCATAGATTACCGGGGCTTACGAGAGCTGTGCCCCGGTGTGGGGTGCTACGGGTAACGAGGGGGACTTACATGGCTCACGCGGAGGCGGTCGGCGCGCCGTCATCGCCCGAGGCCGCCAAGGGGGGGACCAGCGGAAATCCGTGGCTGGTGCTGCTGGCGGTCAGCCTGGGCGTCATCATGGTGATGCTCGACGGCACGGTCGTCGGCATCGCCAACCCGGTGATCCAGGCCGACCTGAAGGCCTCGCTGTCAGACCTCCAGTGGGTGACGAGCGGCTACCTGCTCGCGCTGGCGGTCTTCCTGATCACGGCGGGCAAGCTGGGCGACCTGTTCGGGCACAAGCGCGTCTTTCTCATCGGTGTGGCCGGCTTCGCGGTGTCCTCGGTGGGCATCGGCCTCAGCGCCGAACTGGCCGACGTCATTCCCGGTGTGACCCCGATCGGCATGCTGATCGGCCTGCGCGTCCTTCAGGGCCTGTTCGGCGCGCTGCTGCAGCCCGCCGCCCTGGCCCTGCTGCGCAGCGCGTTCCCCGGCGAGAAGCTGCACCAGGCGATGGGCGCCTGGGGCGCCATCATCGGCCTGTCGAGCGCCGCGGGCCCGATCGTCGGCGGCGTGCTGGTCGAGAAGGTCAACTGGGAGTCGGTCTTCTTCATCAACGCGCCCGTCGGCATCATCGCCCTGGTCATGGGCGTCGCCCTGATCAAGGAGAACCGCACGCCCTCCATGGCCCGCATCGACTGGCTCGGCGTGGTGCTGCTGTCCGGCGCGATGTTCTCGCTGGTCTGGACGATCATCAAGGCCCCCGAGTGGGGCTGGACCGACAGCACGACGCTGACCTTCACGGGCGCGTTCGTGGTGCTGCTGCTGGCGTTCGTCCTCTGGCAGGCCGCGGCGAAGCAGCCGCTGGTGCCGCTGTCGCTGTTCAGGAACGCCTCGATCTCCATCGGCACCCTGCTGATGATGATGGTCGCGTTCGCGATGTTCGGCGCGATGTTCTTCCTGGGCTTCTTCTTCCAGGGCGTGCACGGGCTGTCGCCGCTGGAGGCCGGCCTCTACATGCTGCCGATGAGCGCCGGCATGATCATCGCCTCGCCGCTGTCCGGCATGGCGATCGGCCGGATCGGGCCGAAGTTGTCGATGGCGGGCGGTCTGCTGATCACCGCGCTGGCGATGTTCCTCATGTCGCGGCTCAGCATCGACGCCTCGTTCGTCGAGACCGCCATCCCGTTCGTGCTGCTCGCCTTCGGCATGTCGCCGGTCTTCGTCGGCGCCACCGAGATCATCGTGGGCAACGCCCCGGTCGACCTCAGCGGCGTCGCGGGCGGCGTGCAGCAGTCGGCCATGCAGGTCGGCGGCGCGCTCGGCACCGCGATCCTGGGCGCCGTGATGGCCTCCGAGATCTCCGACACGCTGCCCGGCAACCTCGGCCCCGCGGCCCAGGCGATCCCGCCCGAGCAGATGACCCTGCTGGAGAAGGCGGCCGCGTTCGGCGCCGCGCCTCCCGGCGTGCCGCAGCAGATCACCGACGCCGTGCACAGCTCGTTCATGTCCGGCATGCACGTGGCCTTCCTGGTCAGCACCTGCATCGCGGTGATCACCGCCCTGCTGACGTTCTTCGTCAAGGTCGGACGCAAGACCGAGGGCGTGCCGGTCCACATGGGCTGACATCCGTCACCACGACGCGGCTCCCGCCTGACCGGCGGGGGCCGCGTCGTCGTGTCGGGGCCCGGCCGCGGGGGGCATAAACTCGATGGGGTGAGCACGAAGATCCTCCCAGAGCAGGAGACCACTCCGCGGACGTCGCACGGCGACGGCGATCACGAGCGGTTCGCCCACTACGCGGACAAGCACAAGATCACCGAGAGCATGGTGACCGGCACGCCCATCCGCGCCCTGTGCGGCAAGGTCTGGGTGCCCAGCCGCGACCCCAAGAAATACCCGGTGTGCCCCGAGTGCAAGGAGATCTACGAGGGCCTGCCGCAGGGCGGCGGCGACGGTGACGGCGACCAGTGAGTGTTGCTGAGCGTTAACCTCGACATACTCCACTACGGTCTGTAGCCACATCAGCTCATACCGTAGTGGGGGGATTGCATGGTCCGGCGCGCGACCGCCGTCTCGTTGGCATGCCTGCTCGCGGTCGGGTTCACCCCGCCGCTCCGGCACGAGGCCGCGTTCGCGGCCGGTTGCGCGCGTCACGCGCCGCGGACACCGGGGCCGCGCTCGCCCAAACCGCAGGACGTCGCCAAGGTCAAGGCCGAGCTGCGCGAGCTGCTCGCCGGCGTCACGGTGCCCGCCGAGATCACCGTGCCCGTCCGGGTGCACCTCCTGACCCGCGGCGAGCGGCTGGTCACCGACGAGAGCGTGCGCGCCCAGATCGACGTGCTCAACTCCGCGTACGCCGGTGAGTTCGGCGGCGTCGACACGGGTGTGCGCTTCCGCCTCGACCGCGTCGCGGTGGTGGACGACGCCGCCTGGTTCGCCGATCCCGTCGGCCACGAGAGCGCCATGAAGAACGCGCTGCACCACGGCGGGGCGCGCACGCTCAACCTCTACATCGCCCAGCTCAGCCGGCTCATGCTGGGCTTCGCCGCCTACCCCTACTGGTACGCCGGCGCCCCGGCGCTCGACGGCGTCGTGATCGACTGGCGCACCCTGCCCGGCGGCCCGATGACCAACTACAACCGCGGCTTCACCGGCGTCCATGAGATCGGTCACTGGCTCGGGCTCTTCCACACGTTCGAGAACGCCTGCCGCGAGCCGGGCGACGGCATCGACGACACCTCGCCCGAGGCGCGGCCGACCGAGGGGTGCCCGGAGAACAAGGACACCTGCGCCGAGCACCACGGAGCCGACCCGATCCACAACTTCATGGACTACGCCCATGACCGCTGCATGAAGGAGTTCACGGCGGGACAGGCACGGCGGATGCGCGAGATGTGGATGGCCTACCGCACCGCACCGGAGGTCTGACGGCGGCTCCGCAGGGGGATTTGCGGCAATTACGATGTGCGGGTGACAGCACCAAAAGCACTCGACGCTCCCCACCGGCCCGCCGGCATCCTGTCCCCCCGGTACCGCACCGCCACCTTGGGCATCCTCCTGGTCGTCACCCTGGTCGCCTTCGAGGGCATGTCGGTGGGCGTCGTGATGCCGGCCGTCGCCGAGGAGCTGGACGCGCTCGACCTGTACGGGATCAGCTTCTCCGCGTTCCTCATCGCCAGCCTGTTCATGAACGTGGTGGCGGGGCTCTGGTCCGACCGGCGCGGTTACCCGGTGCCGTTCCTGGCCGGGGTGGTGCTGTTCGTCGCCGGCATGGCGCTGGCCGGGGCCTCGACCTCCGCGGCGCTGTTCCTGGTGTCGCGGGCCGTCCAGGGGCTCGGCGCGGGCGCGACCATCGTGGCGCTGTACGTGATGATCGCCCGTGTCTACGCGCTGGAGGTACGGCCCAAGGCGTTCGCCGCCGTCTCCGCGGCCTGGGTGGTGCCGGCCATGGTCGGGCCCGCGGTGGCCGGATTCGTCGGCGACCAGTGGGGCTGGCGGTACGTGTTCTTCGGCATCATCCCGCTGGTGGTGCCCGCGCTGGCGATGCTCGTCCCCGCGCTGCGCATCGGATCAGGGGCCGAGGCGGAGCCGGGGGACGGGCCGCGCTCGCAGCCGGTGGCGATGACGCTGGCCGCCACGTCCACGGCCGGCGGGGCCGGGCTGCTGCTGCACGGCGTCGACCGGCTGCACACGCACCCCGTCACCGCGTCCGTCGAGACGGCGGCCGGGCTGGCGCTCCTGATCTACGGGCTCTACCGGCTGCTGCCCCCGGGGGCGTTGCGGTTCGCGCGCGGGCTGCCGACGACCGTGCTCATGCGGGGGCTGTTCTCGGCGGCGTTCTTCGGGGTGAACGCCTTCATCCCGCTGGCGCTGCAGGAGGTGAAGTCCTTCGGCACCGCGGACGCGGGCATCGCGTTGACCGCCGGGGCGCTCGGCTGGTCGGCCGGGTCGTACCTGCAGAGCAGGCGGACCGGCGAGGCGGACCGGCGGATCAGGATGGGCGCGGCCTGTGTCATGGTGGCGATCCTGCTGTGCGTGCCGTCCGTGCTGCCGGGGGTGAGCGGGTGGGTCGCCGCGCCCGCGTGGATGGTGGCCGGGCTCGGCATGGGCTTCGGCATGACCACCGTCAGCGTGACCGCCATGCACCAGTCGCCGGTGAACGAGCAGGGGGCGAACTCGGCCGCCCTGTCGGTGTCCGACCAGCTCGGCTCGGCCCTGGCGATCGGGATCGGGGGAGCGCTGGTGAACGTGGTCGGGCACGCGCGGATCGACACCGGGTTCGTCATCATCTCGGGACTGATGGCCGCGGTCGCGCTGAGCGCCGTGGTGCTCGCGGGGCGTACACGGAGCGCCGGGTGAGCGTACGGGGGCGCTGAATTCCGTCCCACCTGTCACAGCGGTCACCGTTCGCCTGATGGCGATCGCGCGGGGTGATAGGACAGCGGGCAAGGAGGTGCCAATGGAGGGTGATCATCGTGTCTGGCCCCCTCAGACGGGGCCCAGGCACCGCCGTACTCCTCCAGAGGATCCGGAGCCCGCGCGGGACCCGCGCCGCGACGAGCAGCCCCCACGCGTCCGTCGCGACCGCTCCCACCCCTACGG
>NZ_POUD01000189.1 GCF_003236395.1 Nonomuraea aridisoli
TGTCCACGCCGTTCTCGCGCATGCACCGGGCGAGCTCGCGCAGTTTGTCGACCTGCTCCGGATCGACCCTCGCGCGGTCCTTGACCGGCACGTGCGCGCGGCACGCCTCGGTGGCGTCCCTGAGCTTCTTCTTGTCGACGTCCTTGATGATCGTGCTGAGGCCGCCGCCTCCGTCGGCGCCCGGGTCCTCCATGGGGATTCCGTGCTCCCGCATGCACTGGGCGAACTTCCTGCCCTGCTCCGCGCGGTCGGCGGTGGCGGTCGCGCCGGCGCGCACGACGGGCTCGGCGGGGTCGGCGGGGTCGGCGGAGGCCGCCGCCACGGAGGCGACGCCCGTGCCGCTCTGCCCGCCGCCGCATCCGGTGGCGAGGAGGGCCAGGGCGGTGGCGATGAGTGTTCTTCTCATGCGGCCAACGTGCCGGGCGCGCTTCAACGCGGGCTGGGAGCCGCCTCGGAGTCAGGTAGGAACACGCGGAACGCGGCGCCCGCGCCGGGCCGGGTGTCGACCTCGACGCGCCCGCCGTGGGAGCGGACGATGGCGGCGACGATGGCCAGGCCCAGCCCGGCGCCGCCGTCGGCTCGCGAACGGCCCTGGCCGACCCGGTAGAGGCGGTCGAACAGGCGCGGCACGTGCTCGGGCGGGATGCCGGGGCCTGTGTCGGCCACCTCCAGCACGGCCGCGCCGTCCGTACGGCCCACCCGTACGGTGACGTCGGCGTCGGGCGGGGTGTGGCAGAGGGCGTTGCCGACGAGGTTGGCGGCGACCTGGCGCAGGCGGGCCTCGTCGCCGACGACGGAGACGGGGGCGAGCGCTCCGCCGAGGCCGGTCAGCCTGACGTGCCGCTCCGGCACGCGGACGCGGGCGTCGCGGATCGTGTCGGCGGCCACCTCCAGCAGGTCCACGGGCCCGCGGTCGAGCGGGCGTTCCTCGTCGAGCTGGGCCAGCGTGAGCAGGTCGTTGACGAGCACGCCCATCCGCGCGGCCTCGTCCTCGATCCTGCGCATGGCCTCGTCGGCGTCGCCGCCCCTGCGGTGCAGCTCGGCGAAGCCGCGTACGGAGGTGAGCGGGGTGCGCAGCTCGTGGGAGGCGTCGGCGAGGAAGCGCCGCATGCGGGTCTCGGACTCGGTGCGCGCGGCGATCTCGGCCTGGAGGCGGTCGAGCATCACGTTCATGGCCGTGGCCAGGCGGCCCGGCTCGGTGTGCGGGTCGCGGGCGTGGACCCGGCGGGCGAAGTCGCCGCGGGCGATCTGCCCGGCGGTGGCCTCCATCCGGGTCAGTGGACGCAGGCCGAGGCGTACGACGGCGTTGGCGGCCAGGCCGATGAGGAGCAGCGTGACCGCGCTGACGGCGACGGCGATGGCGATGGCGGAGGTCTCGGTCTGCTCCAGCTCGGCCAGCGACTGGGCGATCACCCAGGTGTTGCCGTTCGGCAGCTCGACGGCGTGGAGACGCCACGGGTGGTCGGCGGTGCCGGGCACGGTGTACGTGACGCCGGTCCGCAGGTCGTCGATGACCGGGCGGTCGTCTACGGCGGTGTCGGCCTTCAGCTTGCCGTCGGGCGTGAAGATCATGACCAGCTGGGCGGACGCGAGCCGCCTGGCCAGCAGCTCGGAGACGGCGTCGGAGCGGACCGGCTTGGCCGGGAACACCAGCTCGCCCTTCGTCTTGCCGACCTTGGCCAGCTGCTCGATCTGCCGGTCCACCCGGCCCATCATGTTGTCGCGCAGCAACGCGATGCCGACCACGTTGGACAGCACCAGGCCGAGCGTGGCGAGCCCGAGCACGGCCATGACCAGCCGGGTGCGCAGGCTCCAGGAGGCGGGCCTCACCGCGGGATCCTCAGCGTGTAGCCGACGCCGCGCACGGTGTGGATGAGCTGCGGCTCGAACTTGTCGATCTTCTTGCGCAGGTAGTAGACGTACGACTCGACGATGCTGGAGTCGCCGTCGAAGTCGTAGCGCCAGACGCTGTCGAGGATCTGCGCCTTGCTCACCACGCGCCCGGCGTTGGCCAGCAGGTATTCGAGCAGGTTGAACTCGGTGGGCGACAGGTCCACCGGCACGCCCGCCCGCCGCACCTCGTGGGCCTGCGGGTCGAGCTCCAGGTCGGCGTAGCGCAGGACGTCGTCCTCGGGGCGGGAGCGGCTGCGGCGCAGGATGGCGCGGATGCGCAGCACGACCTCCTCCAGGCTGAACGGCTTGGCCACGTAGTCGTCGGCGCCCACCGTGAGCCCCTGGACGCGGTCCTCGACGCGGTCGCGGGCGCTGAGGAACAGCACGGGGACGCGCTCGCCGAGCCGCCGGGCGACCTCGAACCCGTCGATGTCCTCCAGCATCACGTCGAGCACCACGATGTCGGGCCGGAACTCCCTGGCCGCCGTCACCGCCTCCGCGCCGGTCTCCGCCGTCCTGACCTCGAACGAGACCAGGCGCAGGGTCTGGGACAGCAGGGCGCGGATGTTCGGCTCGTCGTCGACGACGAGCACCCGGGCGGGTCGGTCCATGGGTAAAGGTGTACCCGAGTCAGCTCAATGCCAGCTCAAAGCCGTTATTTCAGGAAGAACACCGGTCCGCGGGCACGGAAGGGCAACGAGGCGCCCTGGGGCAGCAGGAACGCGTGCTCCCTGCGGATGCGCAGCACGTCGCACCGACCGTCGGTGATCACCAGGATGGGCCCGTCGGGCGGGAAGTCGTCGGCGCGTTCGAGCAGCCGGACGCCGGGCTGGAGCACGGTGCCGCCCCGGCCGCGCACCCGCACCTTGCCCGCGATCTCCTCGACCGGCAGGTATCCGGCGTCGTACGCGGCCGCGTCGCAGAAGACGACGCGGGCGCGGGGCACGTCGCGGGCGGCGGCGTAGGAGGCGATCGCGCCGAGCGCCTTGCCGAGCAGCTTCACGTCCATGGAGCCCGAGGTGTCCAGGACGACGCCGAACGTCCGCCTGCGGACGACCTCCTCGGGCCGGATCCGGCCGGGCCGCGGGATGTCGGGGCTGGACGCCTGCCTGCGGGAGGCGCGGGCGTAGGAGCGCCGCCGCTCCTCTGGCTGGAAGTGCTCGTCGAACCAGCGGGCGAGCTGGGCGTCCCAGGGCAGCGGCGGCTGGTCGAGCGCGCGGATCTCCTGCTCCAGCCCGGCGGGCACGGACCCGCGTCCGCTGGAGTGGTGGTAGGCGAGGCCGTTGCGGAGCGCGTTGCGGTAGTACTCGTCGAGGTCGACGTAGCCGCCCTCGCGGCGGGGTGGGCGGTCGAGCACGTCGCCGAGGCCGCGCCCGCGCAGGGTGGCGAGTTTGCGCACGCGTCGCAGGTCGCCGGCGATCCGGTCGTAGACGGCCTCGGCGGACATGCCGCTCAGCGACTGGTCGAACAGCAGCCCTTCCGGCATCTCGCCGACGCCCATCTCGACCAGCCAGCCGTTGATCACGTAGTCGCAGGCGACGTTCCACAGGTACGGGTCACGCAGGCCGGCCCGTTCACCGTGGCGCAGCGCGGCGTGCAGCATCTCGTGGGCCAGCACGAACCGCCATTCGGCCGCGGAGTGCCGGGCGAGCGGGTTGACGTAGATCTCGCCGGCCTCGGCGCTGACCGCGGCGATCGAGATGTCCCAGCCCCTGGCCAGCTCGGCGTCGGAGACGATCGTCATGCCGCTGGCCAGCGCCCCGAGCAGCGGATAGGACGACATGAACCAGCTCAGCGCCGCGTCCCACGGGCCCTTCTTCGCGGCCGGCGCGCCGGACGGGGCGAGCGCGACGGCGGCCGCCTGGGCGATGCCGGCCGCGAACGTCCGCGGAAAGTCGCGCCGCGCGGCCAGGTCGGCCGGGCCGATGCGGAAGTCGGGCTCACCGCGCGGACGAAACCGCTCGGGCACGCCGGTCCTGCGCCACTGCTCGGAGAGCGTCACCTCGTCATGCTCGGGCAGGTCGCCGGGGAGCGGCTCGGGGCAGCGCCCGATCTTGAGCGTACGCTGGAACCGCTCGACGGCCAGGCAGCAGGCGGCGTGGTAGGCCGGGTCGGGACGGTCGCCTGAGACGTCCCCCGGGGCGCAGGCTCGCGGGTCGGCGTGGCCGAAGCCGAGGTGGAGCAGCAGGTGAGCGAAGACCCACGACCACTCCTCGGCGGGCGCGCGGCGTTTCGGGTGGTGGTGGACGAACCCGCCCTCGGTGACGATCGCCCAGGTGTCGTTCGCCAGTTCGTCGTCGTCGGCCGCGAACAGGTCGGTGGTGAAGACCCTGAACAGCGGCTGCCGGACGACGGCGCCCCAGCCCTTGAGCACCTCCGCCCGCCACGGGTCGAGCTTGGCCTTGCGCCTGCTCACGATCGGGCCGCCATCAGCCGGGGCACGTCCCTGGCGACCTCGACGAGGAACCAGGTGGGCAGCGCGGGCGCGCCGTCGGCGTCGTTCGCGATGACGAGCTGGGCGCATTCGAGGGAGATCTCGGCCAGCTCCACCAGCAGCGTCTTGGCGCGGAAGCCCAGGTCGCGGCCGCTGCCGGAGGCGCCGCGCTTGTCGGCGGGCAGCTCCTTGACCAGACGGGCGCGGAACGCCTCGGCCAGGAAGTAGAGCAGGTCGCGCTCCTCGGGCCGCCGGGGCCAGGGCGCCTCCCCCTTCAGCACGGCCTCCAGGTCGTAGGCGTGCCGCACGGTCTTGACGTAGGCGCGGAAGGCGGAGGCGTGCGCGGCGGTGAGCGTGCCGAACGCGAGCGCGGCGAGGGTCTCGTCGGCGATGTCGTCGCCGTACGAGCCGAGCACGTCGGACAGCATGTGCCAGGCCCGCGGCGAGGAGAACGGCTCCTCGGTCTTCGGCGGCGGGCTCCACAGGTGGTCGGGCCGCTGCACGAGGTAGTCGACGATCCACGGGTGCACGCCGTGCTCCGCCGCCCACTTCAGCCAGTCGTCGGCCGAGGCCCGCAGGTGGACGTGGATCAGGCGGTTGATCAGCGCGGAGGCCATCGGGCGGGCCAGCGCGTTGTCGGTGGCCCGGTTGCCGGCGCCGATCACCACGGACCCGGCCGGCAGCTCGTACGTGCCGATCCTGCGGTCGAGGATCAGGGAGTAGAACGCCTTCTGCACCTCGGGCGCGGAGGCGTTGAGCTCGTCGAGGAAGAGGCAGTAGGGCTCGTCCCTGGCGATCGACTCGGGCGGTGCGAACCGGCTGCGGCCGTCGACCAGCTCGGGCACGCCGATGAGGTCTTCGGGGGCGAGCTGGGTGCCGAGCAGGGTCACGCACTCCAGGCCGAGCGCGGCGGCGAAGTCGCGCACCAGCGAGCTCTTGCCGATGCCGGGCGCGCCCCACAGGAACACCGGCCGGACCACGGCGACGTGCAGCAGCAGCTCGGGAAGTTGGGCCGGGGTCACCGTGATCGTCGCCTGCACGGTCTCCAGAGTGGCGAATCCGGCGCACCGGGCGCATCACATTAAATCCTTTGCCCGCCCGATCGGCCGCTGCGTACAGTGACGCGCATGGCATCCGGATTCTGTTGTCCCGTTTTCATCCGCATCCGCCGCGGCCGGGCTCTGGCCCGCCGGCGGATGCTCCTCACCGGCTGATCCAAGGCCGGCGCGCGTCCGCCAGGCGTGCCCAGGGCCCTTCGAGACCCGGCAAATCTCGAGGACCCGGAAGGGCAGTGCTGTGGCGCAGAACTTCGCGCACGGAAACTATTCACACACCCAGAAGAAGGCCAGGAACAGCGGTGGCGGCCGCACGCCCGTGGATCGGGCGCGGCGTACGCTCTCGCAGAATTTCCTGGTCGACGGTCATGCCGTCGAGCTGATGATCAAGGCCGCCGCGCCTGAGGGGCTCGTGCTGGAGCCCGGCTCGGGTGAGGGCGTGCTGACCTTCGCGCTGGCCGAGGCGGGCGCGCAGGTCGTCACGTACGAGGTCGACCCCCGGCTGGCCGGCCGGTTGGCCTCGCGTACGCGTGACGACTCCCGCATCACGGTGGTCAGGGGCGACTTCACGGCCGCGCGGGCGCCGCGCGAGCCGTTCGCGGTCGTGGGGAACATCCCCTACGCGATCACGTCGAAGATCGTCGACTGGTGCCTGCGGGCGCCCGCGCTGACCTCGGCGACGCTGCTCACGCAGCGGGAGTACGCCCGCAAGCGCACCGGCGACTACGGCCGCTGGAGCCTGGTCACGGTGGAGACGTGGCCGTGGTTCCACTGGCGGCTGGGCGACACGGTCGGCAGGGAGGCGTTCCGTCCCGTGCCGTCGGTCGACTCGGCGATCCTGCGGATCGAACGCAGGCCCGAGCCGCTCGTGTCGGGGCGGCGCTCGTACCAGGAGCTCGTCGAGCTGGGCTTCGGCGGCGTCGGCGGATCGGTGCGAGCCTCGCTGAAGACCCGTTACGACGGGGTGGACGCGGCGCTGCAGGCCGCGGGCGTGGCCCGCGACGCCGTCGTCGGGCACGTCCACCCCGACCAGTGGGTCACCCTGTGGGGGCGCCTATGCCGATGACGTGGCCGTGAGCCTGCCCGGAGCGGCGGGCGGCGGCCCCGGGGCCGCCGAGACGCGGCGGCCCCACGGCATCGCCAGCGCCAGGATCGGCAGCAGCACGATCGACGCCCGCGACCAGTACGAGTGCAGCTCCCACCAGGTGTTGACGTCGAACTGCGTCATGTAGAGGTAGCCGTAGCCGGACCAGAGGCAGACGGCGAGGATGGCCGGCCAGGCGAACCTCGTCGGCCGCGCCACCAGGAACGGCATGAACCACAGCAGGTACTGGGCGCCCAGCCGGGGCGTCATCACCATGAACACGAGCAGCACGGCCGTGGTCAGGTCGATCGGGTCGGCGCGCCGCCACAGGACGAGCACGACGATGACGCTGACGTAGATGAGGTTGGTGCCGAACGACGCCAGGTCGGGGCGCAGCGCCCAGTCGCCGCCGGTGAACCAGGGTGTCCAGCCGTATTCGCCGACGATGGGCCGGATGTCGCGGATGGTGTCGATGACCGCCGGGATCTGCTGGAGCGACGTGCCGGCGAAGACCGGCAGCGTGACCAGGAAGAACAGCGGCACCAGCCCGGTGGTGAACAGCGCGGCGATCCGGGCGCGCAGGTTGGGCAGGAGCAGCAGCATGCCGGGGATCAGCCAGATGGGCCAGCTCTTGGCGCACAGCGCGAGCCCCATCAGCACGCCGGCCAGGGCGCCGCGCCGCAGCAGGGCGCGGTCGCCGGGGCCGGGCAGCAGGGCGCGGTGGAGCATGCCGCCGGGGCCGAGCACCCGCGGGACGGAGCCGCGCACGCCGTACGCCGCCACGCCTTCGCGCACCCTGGCCACCACGTCGGTGACCATGCCGGGCCGCTCGGGACCGCCGGGGCCGCGGGCGACCACGAACGCGGCCACGCCGAAGACGAGCGCGACCGGCTCGACCTGGCCGTGGACGCAGGCGATGAGCACGGCGAGCGGGTTGAGGGCGTACTGCAGGGCGCGCAGCGACGCCTTCGGGCCGCCGGCCAGCTTGGCGACCAGCGGGATCAGCACGATGTCGGAGACCACGGTGACCAGGCGCCCGGCGTATTCCCACGGGATGCCGAGCCACAGCAGGATGCCGTAGACGTAGGGGATGGTCGGCAGGAAGTGCCAGCCGCCCTCGCTGGCCAGCACCGGGTCCTGCCCGCGCAGCACGGCCTCGCCCGCGGGCCTGAAGCTCTCCACGAAGTCGACGGGCTGCCAGGTGTCGACCGCGGAGGTGCACATGATGAGCACACGGACGGCCGCGCCCACGAGGATGGCGACGATGAGCGGGGGACGCCAGTCGCGCCACTGGGCGACCAGGGCGAGGGCGACACCGGCGACGAGGACGATCCCAGTGAGAAGTGCGTAATCCATGGCGGGCTCTAGCCTGCCGCAACATGGGGAGTCCTGCCACCGGGGCTTGCCATTCTTATCCCCGACATGCCGACACGTATCCCGATACGGGGTGCCGCTCTGTGCTGAACTTTTTCCATGGGGGGATCGCAGGTCAACCAGGCACTGATCAGGCTCTATTTCGAAGTGAGGGATGGGCTGCGCGACCCGGTCGCCGCCTGGGCGAAACTCACCGGCAACGCGGATTCCTACCGCCGGGCCAGGGGTGAGCGGCGGGTGCCGCTGGACGACGGCACGGCGGCCGAGCTCGCGGCGGCGGCGATCGTGCACACCGCGGCCGAGCACGGGGCCGACCGGGTGGCGGCGCTCGCGACCGCGCCGCTGGCGCGGGTCGTCGGCGGTCTCGGCGGCGCGGTGCTGACCGAGCATCCGTGCGCGCCGGAGCAGGTGCTGGGGCCGTGCTTCGCCGGCCCGAAGGCCGACGACTGGGCGCGGCAGGCGTACGTGCTGCTGTGGGGCGAGAACAACCGGATGGTCCGTACGGCGGACACGCCGTCGGTGATCGCCGGGCGGTACAAGGGGCAGAAGGTCGTCGCGATCGGCACGCACCCGACGCGGCTGTCGGACGAGACGCTGGTCGTCCGGCCGGGCACCGACGGCGCGCTCGCCATGGCCATGGGGCACGTGCTGCTCAAGGAGTTCTTCCTCGACCGCTCCCCCTTCGCCGGGCACGCGATGGAGCACACGGACCTGCCGTTCCTGGTGCGGCTGCGCGAGCGTGAGGGGGCGTACGTGCCGGGCGGGCTGACCGGCGAAGCCTGCGACCGGCTCAGCCTGTACGGCGGCGAGTCGGTGGAGGTGCTGCTGCCGCGCTTCGACGACGGGCCGCGGGTGCTGCGGCGCGGGGTGCCGGTGCGGCTCGACGGCGGCGAGCCGGTGACGACGGTGTTCGACCTGCTGCTGGCCGTCTACGGGGTGTCCCGCCCTGGACTGCCGGGGTCGTGGCCGGACGGCTACGAGGACCGGCGGGAGCCGTACACGCCGGCCTGGCAGGAGGCGTACACGGGGGTGGCCGCCTCGCGGGCGCTGAAGACGGCGCGGGAGCTGGGCGTGACGGCGGAGAAGACCGGCGGGCGATGCGTGATCGTGCCGGGCCGGCTGGAGACGCCGCACGCCGACACCGCCTACCGGGCGATGCTGGCGCTGCTCGTGCTCACCGGGTGCGGGAACGGGTGGGCGCAGGCGAGCGCTCCCGGCATCCCGCTGGTGCCGTACCTGTGCCTGCACGCCTGCGGTGAGGACCGGGCCGACGTGGGGGCGCTGAGCTGGGCGCTGGCCGAGGGGCTGTTCGAGCGCAGGACGTCGCGGTCGGTGCTGCTGGAGGCGGTGGAGTCCGGCTGGCCGATGGCGCCGCCGCCGCTGGTGCTGGCCCTGCCGCGGCCGATCTACCCGCTGCCGCCCGAGGTGGACCTGCTGATCGGGCCGGACGAACACTGCGACCTGTCGCCGCCCGACCCGGAGCTGGTGGCCGGGGCCGTGACCCGGTTGTCCGGGCCGGCGGCCCCGGCCGAGCCGGGGGGCACGCGGGAGTCGGGGCGGATGCGGCTGCTGGTGGACCACGCCTGGATGCACGAGTACGGCGAGGCGCTGCCCACCTACCGGCCGCCGGGCCAGGGCATCCCGCTCAAGCCCACCCAGCTCGTCCGGCCCGGGTGATGCCCCGGCCGGCTCAGAATCCTGCGGTGATCCTGGTGAACTCCCAGTCGGACTGCGCGATGCCGCTGCAGTGCGCGGCCACGCCGCCGCCGGGGCAGGGCCGGTCGCGGTTGACCGCCCAGTACGCGAGCCTGGTGAGGCCCCGGTCCCTGGCCCAGTCGCGGATCTGCGTCCACGTGGCGGGTGTGGTCAGCTCCTGCTGGTCGGACAGGCCGTTCATGCCCGAGATGCCCATGCGCGCGTACGCCTGGGCGTCGCTCCAGCCGAAGGCGTTCTTGAGCGCGTTCTTCAGGCCCTCGGACGCGTTGACGGTGTCCTGGTAGAGGTTCGAGCCGCCGAAGTTGAACGGCATGATCGTGTAGTTGTCGATGGGCACGCCGAGCTCCCTCGACCGGTTGATGAGCCGGATGCCGTGCGCGTCCGGACCGGTCCTGGTGGTGCCGAAGGTGACGACGACCTTGACGTTCGGGTTGTCAGCCTTGACGATCTTGAGGCCGTTCAGGATGCGGTCCTGGACGGTGTAGTTGGCGAACTCGTCGGTGTTCTCGATGTCGAAGTCCACGACGGCGGGGCCGACGGCGTCGATGACCCGCTGCACGGCGCCCGCGAAGGCCTCCGGCGAGGAGCAGTTGGGGCCGAGCTTGTTGCCCGACCAGCCGCCGAACGAGACCTGGACGCTGCCGCCCTTCGACTTGATCGTGTTGATCGCCTGCTGGTCGGCGCCGCCGGTCAGCGGGCGCTGGCCGTCCCAGGCGGGGTTGCAGCCGCCGCCCGACAGGATGAACGCCATCGTGAACGAGCGCACGCCGGTCGTGTCCATGACCGTGCCCGGGTTGGGCGGGCTGCCCCAGCCCATGTAGAGGTAGGGGGCGCCGGGCATCCTGGCCGGAGCCGGGCCGGGGCCGCCGCCGCCCGTCGCGGTGGTGGCCGTGACGGCGTTGCTGGGCGCGGAGAGGTTGCCGGCCGCGTCGCGGGCGCGGACGGTGTAGGTGTAGCTCGTGGCCGCGGCCCGGCCGGTGTCGGTGTACGTCGTGCTGGTCACCGTCGCGACCTGGGTGCCGCCGCGGTAGACCTGGTAGCCGGTGACGCCGACGTTGTCGGTGGCGGCGTTCCAGGCCAGCGACACGCTGCTGGAGGTGACGCCGGTCGAGCGGAGGTTGCCGGGCGCGGAGGGCGCCGCGGTGTCGCCGCCGCCGCCGCTTCCGGCCCGCCAGAGCGCGGGCACGTTCGGCGGCTCCCAGCCGGGCTGGGAGGTGTGCGGCTGGAGGCAGACGTAGTCGACGCCGTTGTAGGTGACGACCGCGCCGGCGGCGTACGACGTCCACGGGGCCCAGGCGGCGGCGACCTGCTGGATCTCGGCGTGGGCGACGGGTGCGGAGACGGCCGCGGCGCCGGTCAGGGCGAGCGCCGCTCCGGTGAGGAGGGCGGTGAGCCTGCTGCGTAATCTCATGACATTCCTTCGAGGTGCGGCTTGACGGTCGTGGAGAAGGACCAGTCGTGGCTGGCGTCCCAGTTGATGGACCAGGTCATGACGCCCCGCAGGCCCGGGTACGCGCGCGGTGGCACGAAGCCGCCGCAGTTCGTCCGCGTGGTCAGGCAGTCGAACGCGCGGTTGACGACGGAGGGCGCGACGACCCCGCCGCCCGCGGCGCCGGGCCCGGCGGGCAGGCCGAGGGCCACCTGGTCGGGGCGCAGGCCGTTCTCCAGCTGGATGCAGGCCAGGGCGGTGATGAAGTCGACCGAGCCCTGCGCGTACGCCTGGTTCTGGTCGCAGCCGAGCATCGAGCCGGAGTTGTAGAACTGCGTGTGGACGATCGTGAGGATGTCCTTGATGGACAGGGCGAGCTTGAAGTACTCCATTCCGGTCGACTGCATGTCGATGGTCTGCGGGGCCATCGTGATGATGAAGTCGGGGCCGGCCTGGGCGCGCAGCGACCTGAGCGCCTGCGCCATGTAGGTGGCGTTGAGGCCGTTCTCCAGGTCGATGTCCACGCCGTCGAAGCCGTACGTCCGCATCAGGGCGTGGACGGAGTCGGCGAAGCGGGTGGCCGCCGCGGCGCTCGCGACCTGGACGCGCCCGGTCTCGCCGCCCACCGACAGGATGACCTTCGTGCCGCGCTCGCGCAGGGCCTGGACGTCGGCTCTGAACTGGGCGTCGGTGTAGCCGCCGACCGCCGCGGCGAGCCCCGGGTCGAGGGCGAAGGCGACCTCGCCGGGGACGGCGGTGGCCTCGCCGAACGCGACGGCGACGAGGTCGTACTCGTCGGGGACGGCCGACAGCCTGAGCTCGGCGGCCTGGTTCACGAAGTTGTGCCAGTAACCGGTGAGGACGCGCTCGGGCAGCGTGCCGCCGCCGCCCGTGCAGCCGGTGGTGGTGGCCGTCACGGGGTCACCGGCGGCCGATTCGCCCTGCGTGTTGTACGCCCTGACCGTGTACGTGTGCGTCTCGCAGACGCCGAGCCCGCCGATCGTGGCGGTCGTGCCCGTGACTGTCGCCTTGACAGCGGTGCCCTCGTAGACGCGGTAGCCGGTCACCGTGCCCGCCGACGCGGCCCAGGAGAGGGTGATCGAGGTGCCGGTCGCGGTGGCGGAGGCCGGGCCCGGCCTGCCCGGCACGCCGGGGGTGGGCTCGCCGCCGCCGCAGGGCTGCCCGTTCACGGTGCAGCCGGTGATGCCGGGGAAGTTGCCCGGGTTGCCGTTGAAGCCGAACGTGGCCTCGGCGCCGGGCGCGAGGGTGGGCGCCCAGCTCGGGTTCGTGAACGTGTAGCGCTGGCCGCTCCTCGACATGACGGCGTCCCAGGCGGACGGGATCGAGAAGCCGGCCGGGACGTCGAACTGCACGTTCCAGCCGTTCATCGTGGTGGAGGTGGCGTTGGTGACGGTGACCCGGCCCTCGAAGCCGGAGCCCCAGTCGGCGGTCTTTACGAACGTCGCAGTGGGGGTCGCGGCCTGGGCGGGCGCGGCGATGAGGGACGTCGCCAGGATCGGGACAGCCAGGAGGATCGCACGGAGTCTCACGGTTCGTCCTTCGGGGGGTGTGGCGTGCCGTACGGCTTGCGCCGGGGGGTGAGAGCGCAAGCCGTACGGGCTCTCGGCCCGCGCCAGGATGGTCGGCGGCCCTTTGCTTGGGTTGTCAGGATCTGTCTGGACGAAGATTACTCTTAGTAAAGTTTCTTAAGAGTTGTGGCGATCGTAGTCCTGACTGAACGTCCTTACAAGACCCAATCGGATGACACGACAAACCTTGAGATATCGTCCCGAGGCAGTGGCCGACTCGGCGGGGGCCGACTCCGAGCGCCGCTTCCATGACGTCCGCGCTTGGGCGGACAATCCACACTTTTTGACGATGGGGCTTTCATGTTGTCGTTCTTGGCGGCGAATCCCTCCTGGCCGGAATCGGCGGAGGCGGAGATGATGTACCGGTTCGAGGCGGACGCGCCCGCCGCGATCCGCGACACCTTGGGGATCGACCGCGTCCGGCTGGGCGGCGGCGTGGTGCTGGCGATGCGACACGACCCGGTGAACTACTGGAACAAGGCGCTCGGGTTCGGGTTCGCCCAGCCGGTGACGGCCGACCTGATCGGCGAGATCTGCGACTTCTACAGGAGCCGGCAGGTGCCGTCGGCGGTGCTGCAGCTCGCCCCGTCGGTGTTGCCCGCCGACTGGGGCGACATCTGCGCCGCGTACGGGCTGTCGCGGGCGTCGACGTGGGTGAAGCTGGGCCGTGAGCTGTCCGAGCCGCCTGCGCCGTCCGGCCCGCGGGTCGAGCGGATCACCACCCCCGAGGCCGCCGAGGAGTGGGCCTCGGTGCTGGTCGGCACGTTCGGCTGGTCGGACCGGCCGCTGATGGAGATGTCGGCCGCCCTCGCCCTGCGGCCGGACGTGCACGCCTTCGCCGTCCGGGCGGACGGCCGGATCGTGTCGGTGGCCGGGCTGAAGGTCAACGGCGAGACGGGGCATCTGTTCGGCGGCGCCACGCTGGAGGCGTACCGCGGGCGCGGCGGACAGAGCGCGCTGCTGCGGGCGCGCATCGCCGCGGCCGCCGAGGCCGGGTGCCGGGCCGTCTTCGCCGAGACCGGCGCCGAGGGGCCCGGCGAGCACAACACGTCGCTGCACAACATGCGGCGCGCGGGCCTCGTCCCGCTGTACGAGCGCGTCAACTGGCGTTGGAACGCCGCCTAGCGCTTGCGGGCCATCCCCGCCATCCCCAGCTGCTCACCGGGGGTCAGCTCGTCGGCGGCCACCGGCTCGTCCGGGCGCCAGAGCGCGGTGTGGACGACTCCCGGGGGCAGCAGCTCGAAGTCGCCGAAGCAGCGCTCGATCTCGTCGGGGGTGCGCGCCCACCCCTCCTCCAGGCTCTCGCGGGTGATGCGGGCGAGCTCCCGCTGCGCGGGCAGGCCGGTGTCCACGAGCGACGTGATGAACAGGTGGCTGCCCGGCGCCAGCGCGTCCCGGTAGGCGGCGAGCACGGAGCCGGCGATCTCGGGTGACAGGTAGTGCAGCATGCCGACGAGCATGAGCGCGACCGGGCGGTCGAAGTCGATCAGCCGGGTCACGTCCGGATGGCGCAGCACGCTCTCGGGGTCGCGGACGTCGGCGGTGACGACCGTGGCGGCCTCGTCGCCGCCGAGGATCTGGCGGCCCTGCACGCGGACGAGGGGGTCGATGTCGACGTAGACGACGCGGGCCTCCTTGTTCCGCGCCCGGGCGACCTCGTGGGTGTTCTGCGCGGTGGGCAGGCCGCTGCCCAGGTCGAGGAACTGCGCGAGGCCGGCCTCGCCCGCGAGGTGGCGCACGCCTCTGATCAGGACCTTGCGGTTCTCCACGGCCGACTCGCGCAGGCCGGGGATGTGCTCGGTGGCGTAGCGGGCCAGCTCGCGGTCGGCCGGGAAGTTGTTGGCGCCGCCGAGCAGCGCGTCGTAGGCGCGGGCGATGGTGGGCTCGCCGACGTCCAGACCGGGGGGCGGCTGGTCGGTCATGGGGGGGTTCCTCCCAGAGCGGTGTCGCGTACGGGCAGTCTGTCATGACAGATCCGGCACCGGCTCGGCCTTCCCTCGGTCACACCGCGGAGAACAACGTCACCACGCCGGCGGCCACGAGGGCGGCCGCCCACATGCGGTCGACGTTGAACCACGCGCGCCGCAGCACGGTCAGCCCGGCCACCTTGTACACGACCACCGCGACGGTCCCGGCCACGGCGAACATGGCCAGCGTGTGGTAGAGCGCCACACCGAGGCCGCCCGACACGGCGTGCCCGGCGTGCCCCTCCGCCTACAGGCCGGTGAACACCGGGACCAGCATGAGGCCCGCCCCGTGCGCCGACGACATCAGGAACGACCAGCAGGTCAGCTGCCACAGCGACAGCCGCATGCCCACCCACCGGAAGTGCCGCTTCGACAGCAGCCGCCACAGCCCGAACGCCACCAGCACCACCCCGCCGCCCACCGCGAGCGCGGTCCCGGTCACGACGGACCCGGTGGCCGCGACCACGAGGGCGACCAGGGCCACCGAGGCGAGGTGGCCCAGCGCGATCATCGGGATCGACTGCAGCAGCCGGTCGATGCTGCGCTCCTGCAGGCCGCGGGCCACGGCGAAGAGCCACCCCATGGCGGGGTTGAGCCCGTGGAAGGCGCCCAGCAGGAGCACCGCCGCGAGGGTCACGGGAAGCAGTACGAGTCGGAGGAGGCGTCGCCGCCCTGCAGACGCACCTGGTGGGGGCGCAGGCCGCGGAAGGCGTCGCCGTGCGGGAAGAAACGGGTGTCGAAGGTGAACGACTCCGTGTCGATCTTGGCCATCCAGGCGCTCACGCCGTCGGGGTAGAACTGGTCGTCCCAGGAGCCGTACAGGGAGTTGGTGAGGTAGACGCGGCGGCCGTCACGGCTGACCTCGACCATCTGCGGACCGCCGGCCAGCGGCAGGCCGGGCTCGGCGGGGTGCGGCGCCCGCCGGACGATGCCGCCCGCCCGCAGCGAGCCCAGCTCGACCGGCTGGAACGGGTCCGTCACGTCGTACTGCTTGAGCTCGCCGGTGCCCCAGCAGGAGACGTACAGGCGGGTGTCGTCCACCGACAGCGCGATGTCGGTCACCAGCGGCGGCACCGCGCCGAACGGCTTGAGCACCGGCGGCAGCAGATCGGCGTCCGCCGGCTCCGCGGGGATGGAGATGACCTTGCGCACCCGCCAGCGGCCGTCCTCGTGGAACCAGACCCAGACCGAGGCCGACAGGTCCTCGACGCTGGTCACGACGCCGGCGAAGCCGTACAGGCGGGTGGGGTCGTGGGCGGGGCGCAGCTCCAGCGCCATCTGGTGCGCGTCGCCGAGGTCGGCCTCCTGCAGGTGGGTGCGCTTGCGCAGGTCCCAGAAGTGCAGCTTGTGGCCGTACTTGCGGCCGAGCAGCAGCTCGCCGACGACGCCGTCCTCGACCATGGAGGGCGTGCCCCACTCCGAAGTGATCATGACGTCGTGGTTGATGTGCCACCAGAAGTCGTAGGCGAGATACTGCGGCCCCCGGTCCAGCTCCCACTGCCCCAGCACCTCGAACGACGTGTGGTCGAGCACCGCGATCCCGCCCGGCCCGTCGCGGCCGTCGGCGCCGCCGAGCGCGGAGACGTACAGGCCCTCGGGGCCGCAGTGGACGGTGTGCGGGCGCGAGTAGCCGGCGCGCCGGGCCAGCTCCTCCGCCTCGACGACCTTGACCAGCTCGGGGCTGAGGCGGTCCTTGGTGTCGTAGATGTGGATGCGCGAGGAACGCAGGCCGGGCACGACGAGGTAGCGGCGCTCGACGTGGGGGTGCGGCGCGTTCGGGCACAGGGCGCTGCTGCAGGCGTTCCACCCGAAGTGGTGCAGCTCGTCGCCGGTGCCGGGCAGGTCCGTCCAGCCGGCGACCGTGCCGTAGGCGGGTGAGGACGGGTCGGTGTCGATGACGGCCAGCGCGTCCGGCCGGGCGGCGGCCCTGTCGAAGGCGGCGACGTAGGCCAGCTTCTCCTCCGGGGCGCTCGCGGCGTCCCTCGGGGAGGGATAGAACGTGGGGTCCGGAGTCCAGAACGTCATCTCTCCACACTCCGGCCAATTCCCTACACGGTCAATAGGTAATATGGAGTGACCTCCACTTGTTTCACCCTGATATACCGTGACATGTCGTAATTTGGCATGAGGAGAAGCATGTTCTTCGGCATCACGGATTTCTGGGCCTACGTGATCGGCGCCTTCCTGGTCATCCTGCTGCCGGGGCCCAACTCGTTGTTCGTGCTCTCCCACGCCGCCCGCAACGGCGTACGCCAGGGCTACCGCGCCGCGGCGGGCGTCTTCGCCGGCGACGCGGTGCTCATGTTCCTGTCCGCCGCCGGCGCCGCGTCGCTGCTGCGCACCCATCCGGTGCTGTTCACGATCGTCAAGTACGCCGGCGCCGCCTACCTGGCGTGGATCGGCTTCCAGATGATCCGCGGCGCCTGGCGCAGCCGGCGCGCCGCCGCCGTGGAGACGGCCGAGCCCACCGAGAAGAGCGTGCGGCCGTTCCGCAAGGCCCTGACGATCAGCCTGCTCAACCCGAAGGCGATCCTGTTCTTCGTCTCGTTCTTCGTGCAGTTCGTGGACCCGGACTACGCCACGCCGGCGTTGTCGTTCCTCATCCTGGCCGCCGTCATCCACGTCTTCAGCTTCCTCTACCTGACCACGCTGATCTTCTGCGGGACGTTCCTGGCCGGCCAGTTCCGCCGCCACCGCAGGCTCAGCACCGGACTGACCTCGGGCGTCGGCGCGGTCTTCGTGGGTTTCGGCGCGAAGCTCGCCACCACGTCACTCGGCTGAGGTTCAAACACAGACCGAACGTGTCTGACGCGGCAAGCGCACCACCGGGCCTCGAGTACGGTAGGCCACCGGCCCGGGACGGCGGTGATGGCGCATCGGTGACACCGAGCGGACCATCCGGAAAGCCTTGCCCTCCGAACCCCGGGTAGTCGCCGATCGTCGGTCGAAATGCGGAGCAACCTTGAACCATCCACCCGTCACCCTGCCACGCCTGACCGCTCTCGCCCGGCAGGCGGCCCCCAAGCTGCTCGAAGCCGTCGTGGCGCCGCTGGCGGTGTTCTACCTCGCCCTGGCCGTCCTCGGCGACCGGTGGGCGCTCGTCGTGACCGCCGCCTGGGTCTACCTCGGCGTGGCCTGGCGGCTGGCCAGGAGGATCAAGGTGCCGGCCACGATGTACCTGGCGGTGTTCGCGATCACGGTCAGGACGGTCGTCGCCCTGTGGACCGGCACCTGGATGTGGTTCTTCATCCAGCCGGAGATGGGCACGATCTGCATCAGCATCGCGTTCCTGGCCTCCGTCCGGCTCAACCGGCCGATCGTGCAGAAGCTGACGCTCGACTACATCCACCTGCCGTCCGCGGTGCTCAAGCACGAGCGGGTGCGCCGGTTCTTCGCCCGGATCACCCTCCTGTGGGCGTTCGTGCTGCTGGCGAACTCCACGCTGAGCATCTTCCTGGCCGTCTACCAGTACCTGGACGGCTCACTCGGCGCGTACGTGCTGCAGCGCACCTCAGCGGTGGCCGTCATCAGCGGCACGGCGATCGCGTTCTCGATCATCGCCTTCAAGCGTCTCCTGCAACGCCTCCAGGTCGCCCACGCCTGACCGCTCGGCCAGTAAGAACGCCCCCGCTCATGCCCCCGCCGAACGGGCCGTCCGCGAGGGTGACGAGCAGCCCCCTGAGCACTTCCTGAACGGGCCCGCCG
>NZ_POUD01000018.1 GCF_003236395.1 Nonomuraea aridisoli
CCGGTACGCCGTGTACGCGAGCACCCAAAGGCCCGCCACCCCGACCACCGCGTCCACCCACCGCTCCCGCACACCCGCCACGCTAGAAGCCGCCGACCTATCTCCCATACCGGCCGAAAGTACGGTTCCGGCACCCCGCGCGACGCGGGCGAAGGAGGGCAGGGGTGGCCGACAAGTCGGGGTCACCGGTTGTGAAGTCTCTTCCGTGGTGCCCGGCCACGCACCACACTGGTGGCGCGGCCATCGCCCTGTTCTCCGTCGTACGCGTACCGTGGCTCTTCGATGGAGCGTCCCGCGATGGCCGTCACCATGCACACGCCCCTGACCTCAGACCGTGGTCCTGCCGGTCAAGTCGAGGTGGGCCAGAAACGCGCTGTGTCGAGGACGGCGTGGATGATGTCCCTGGAATCCGCCATGCACCGGGACGGTAGACGTTTTTCGCCCATGCCGTTCGGTATCCACCGGCGGCGGGTCGCCGCGAACGCCCCTACGATCTGTACTCATGACCGACAGCGCCCTGTGCGCCTGCGGGGCGCCGCTCGACGAGCGCGACCGCCAGATCCGCTTCCGCCTCCCCGACCCGGTGCTCGCCCTGGATCCCGCCGAGCTCGAAGCCGGTCGCTGGGGCAATGACGTGATGATGGCAGTGGAGAACGTCGGCGCCTTCGTCAGGTGCCTGCTGCCGGTCAGGCTCTCCCACGGGTTCTCCGCGACGTTCGCCCTGTGGCTGGGCGTGCACCCGGCGGACCTGCAGGCGGCCTATGACGTGTGGACGGCACCGGAGTACATCGATCTCGAACTGTCCGGTTTCGTGGCCAACGCGATCGAGCCCTGGGGCGCGGACCTCCTCGCCGCCCCGGCCCGCGCCGTCGTCAAGGACCCTGAGCACGTGCCGTACATCGTCGAGAGCTCCCACGACCTCCTGGCCCAGGTGATCACCGAGGAGTGGCCGCACCACGAGGTGATCCGGTGACCCGGATCAGCCGCTCGTGCGGCGACGGCGGGCCACGAAGACGTACTCGCGGCTGTGCTCGGTGAAGGGCTCGCCGGCGAAACCGCCGTACAGCGCCTCCAGCTCCAGCCCGGCGACGTCGATCAGGCCGAGCCACTCGTTCTTCGTCGCCCACCACGACGAGCTGGTCGAGCCGTCGTCCAGCACGAGGTCCACGCGGTTGTCGCCCACCGCGAAGCGGGTCGTGTGCGGCACGGGCGTCTCCCGCCGCACACCGTCGGCACGTGCGGCGAGGTGGTGATCGAAGGCGAGGGCGTTCCAGGCGAACCGCCCGCCCGGCAGGAGCGCGGCGGCGACCCGCTCGAACGTACGGCGACGGTCGGCCCAGGTCGGCAGGTGCTGCAACGACCGGAACGGGCAGTAGACCAGCGCCGCCGGCACATCGAGGGCGAACTCGCGCATGTCGCCCTCGCGCAGGTCGAGCTCCACCCCCGCCGCCGCAGCGCGGGCCCGCGCCCGGGCGAGCATCGTGGGCGAGGCGTCGACCCCGGTGACGGGCCGCCCGGTCGCCCGCGCGACGGGGATCGCCACCCGGCCGTCCCCCACCGCCAGCTCCGCCACCGGCCCGTCGGCCTGCCGCGCGAGCCCCACGTAGAACGCGACGTCGGCCGTCATGTGCGCCGACCATTCCGCGTACCGTTCGGCGAAGCTCTCGTCCCACGTGGTCGCCATCCCCTCACGATGCCACGGAAGACGTCCGGTGTCGTTTCTGTACAAGACCGGCGGCACGCCTCTCTCGTAGTCTCATGTCGCGCGCGGGAGACGCCCGCGAACGGACACTGAAGGAACAGAAGCCATGGGCGACATCGTTTCGAGCTTTTTCATCTCCCTTGATGGCGTGGTGGAATCGCCGGACCAGTGGCACTTTCCGTACTGGAACGATGAGATGGGCGCGGCGGTCGAGGCCGGCATGCAGAGCGCGGCGGCGATGCTGATGGGCCGCACGCTGTACGACGAGTGGTCGTCCTACTGGACGAGCGCGGAGGCGGAGCCGGAGATCGCCAAGACCTTCGCCAGGCTGCCCAAGTACGTCCTGTCGAGTTCCCTCCAGAAGGCCGACTGGGAGAACACCACGATCATCTCCGGTGACGTCGCCGCCGGCGTCCGCGAGCTCAAGGAGCGGATCGACGGAGACATCAACATGTCCGGCTCGGCCACGACCGTCCGCTGGCTGCTGGCCAACGGCCTGCTCGACCGGCTCAACCTGCTCGTCCACCCGATCGCCGTCGGCCACGGCCGGCGCCTGTTCGAGGACACCCCGACCCACCCGCTGAAGCTGGTCAAGTCGGAGACGTTCGAGACCGGCGTGCTGAACCTGTCCTACGTGCCGGCCGACCCGGCGTAACCCGTTCAGTCTTCCCTGACGAACAGGCAGAAGGGGTGGCCGGCGGGGTCGAGGTAGACCCGTACGTCGTCCTGGGGCTGGTGGTCCGCGAGCACCGCCCCGGCCGCGACCGCGTGGGCTCCGGCCGCGTCCAGGTCGTCCACCTCGATGTCCAGGTGCATCATCATCTGCTGCTCCCCGGGGGCGGACGGCCACTTCGGGCGCGCGTAGTCCGCTTCCGTCTGGAACGACAGCCCGGCGCTGTCGTCGGGCGCGCGCAGCGCCACCCAGTCGGGTTCGTCGTCCCTGACCTTCCAGCCGAGCAGCCGCTGGTAGAAGGCCGCCAGCGCGCGGGCGTCGGGTGCTCCGAGCACGGTGGCCGCCAACGTCATCCGCGCTCTGCCGTCCATGCTGCCTCCTGGATGCGACGTCCGATATCAGCGGCAATTGCCAGTCTGGATCACGCCAGCCTCCGGCACACGCCCGTCCGTAACGTTCCCTCGAACGATTCATCCGAATGAGGGAACACATCATGGATCTGCAGCTTTCCGGCCGGATCGCCGTCGTCACCGGCGCTTCCCAGGGCATCGGCCTGGCCGTCACCCGTACCCTCCTCGGCGAAGGCGTCCGCGTGCTGGCCGTCTCGCGGAGCAGCAGCGCCGAGCTGGCGGCGCTCGGCGGCGATCTGCTCCACGGCCCGGCCGACCTGATGGACCCCGAGGCCCCCGCCCGGATCGTGGACAGGGCGGTGAGCGAGTTCGGCGGGCTCGACATCCTGGTGAACAACGCCGGCGGCCCGCCGCCGGGCGTCGCGCTGCCGCGCTTCTCGTTCATGGCGCCCACCGACGACGACTGGCGGGTGATGTTCGAGTTCAACCTGTTCGCCGTGGTACGCACCATCCGGGCGGCCATCGCGCCGATGCTCGCCCGCGGCGGCGGCTCGATCGTCAACGTCTCCTCGGGCAACGCCCGCCTGCCCGCCCCCATGAACGTCGACTACAACGCGGCCAAGGCCGGTCTGAACAACCTGACCAAGGCGTTGTCGGAGGAGTTCGCGCCTCAGGGGATCCGGGTGAACACCGTCTCCCCCGGCCCGGTGCGTACGGCGTGGTGGACGAAGGACGGCGGCGCGGCCGACATCCTCGCCGCCCAGGCCGGCACCGACCGCGAGAGCGTCCTCACCAAGGTGGCGCCCGACCTGATGAAGCTGACGACCGGCCGCCTGGTCGACCCCCAGGAGGTCGCCGACGTCATCGCCCTGCTCGCCTCGCCCCGCTCGGCCAGCACCACCGGCGCGGACTTCGCCGTCGACGCCGGTTTCCTCAAGCAGGTCTGACTGGGGTCGGGAACCCCAGGCTCGTCCTTCGCCGCAGAGCCCCCGGCCTCGTAATGTGCGTGGGAGAACCCTCGAAACCGAGAAGGGCCGTCGCATGAAGCAGCACGTGTCCGCCCTGGTGACCGATGGGTGCCGGGGCCTGGCAGCGCATCTCCTCGCCGGACGCGGGAGGTGACGGCATGCCTGCGTCCTTCGACGTGGTGTTCGTCGGCGCCGGCCACAACGCGCTCGTGGCCGCCGCCTACCTCGCCAAGGCCGGCCGCAGCGTGGCGCTGCTGGAACGTTCCGCGACGCCGGGCGGGTTCGTCCGCAGCGAGGAGCTGACGCTGCCGGGTTTCCTGCACGACACCTACTCCGCGCTCCACCCCATCCTGGCCCACGGCCCGGTCTTCGCCGAGCTCGGCGCCGAGCTCGGCGACCTGGGACTGCGCTATCTGCAGGGCGGGATATCCACGGGTGCGTCGCTGGCCGACGGCCGCAGCGCGGTCATCCCGACCGACCCCGCCGAGCTGGCCGTGGAGCTGGACCGCCTGGGCGAGTACGACGGATGGATCGGGCTGTTCGCCGACCTCGACCCGCACCTCGGCTCGCTTCTCCCCCTGCTGGGCATGGACCTGACCACGCCCGAGGCGGGCGCGTTGCTGGACAGGCTGTACGAGGAGGGCGCCACGAGCGCGCTGCCCTTCCAGGAGCTGGTCACCGGCAGCGCGTTCGACCTGCTCACCGACCGGTTCCACACCGAGGAGCTGCGCTCGACGTTCCTGCCGTGGCCGCTGCACGTGGGTCTCGGCCCGCACGAGGCGGCCGGCGCCCTGTGGGCCTCGGTGTTCGCCGCCGCCCTGACCGCGGGCAACCCGGTTCCGGAGGGCGGCAGCGGGCGGCTGGTGACCGTACTGACCGCACTCGTCGAAAGGCACGGCGGGACGGTGATCACGGACACCGAGGTGGACGAGGTGCTGGTCGGCGGGGGGCGCGCCATGGGCGTGCGCACCACGGAGGGCGCGGTGTACACCGCCGCCGAGGCCGTGGTCGCCACGACCGCCCCCGGCGAGCTGTACGGGAGGCTCCTGCGCTACGCCCCCGGCGTCCCGGCAGGTGTGCGCGGCCAGGCGGCGCGGTTCCGCTACCGGCGCGGCTGCTTCCAGGTCAACCTGGCGCTGTCCCGCAAGCCGCGTTTCGCCGATCCCCGCCTCGACCAGGGCGGCGCCGTCACCCTGGGCCGCGGCGTCGGCGAGCTGATCAGGTCCGTGCGCCAGGCCGACGACGGTCTGCTGCCCGCCCACCCCTCCATCTCCTGGCACGAGTCCACCGCCGTCGATCCCGGACGGGCTCCGGCCGGCTCGGCCGTCGTGCGGCTCCAGGTCCTGGAGGCGCCGCTGCGCCCGATGGGCGACGCCGGCGGGACCATCGCCGCCGACGGCCGATGGACGGACGAGATGGCCGAACGGTTCGCCGACCGGGTGGTCACGGAGGCGAGCCGGCACGTGGCCGGCCTGGCCGGCATGATCCTGGCCCGGCACGTGCTCAGCCCCGCCGCCCTCGCGGCGGCGAACCCGAACGCCGGGCCCGGCGACAGCAACGCCGGCCACAACGGGCTGGCCCAGGGGTTCACCCAGCGCCCGGTGGTGGCTCATCGCGGCGGATACGCCACCGCCGTGCCCGGCCTCTTCCTGATCGGCGGCGCCACGTGGCCGGGGCCGGGCGTGAGCGGCGCGTCGGGGCGTGCCGTCGCCCACCTGCTGCTGTCCTGACGATCAGCCGGGAACGGGGTCGCCCCGGGCCGGCACGTACTTGTGCCAGGGGGTGCCCGTCCACGGGTCGCGGTCCTCCGCCGAGGTGAGCTCGTTGGGGGCGACGCCGGTGGTCACCAGCGTGCCGTCGGGGCCGGGGACCGAGAGCCCGTACCCGTTCGGCAGTGCCAGGTGGCCGCTCCGCATCCGGTCGGTCGTCTCGACGGTCACCTCGGCGCTGCCGGTCCTCGTCGAGACGCGGACCCGGTCGCCGGTGCGCACGCCCAGCCGCTCGGCGTCCGCCTCGCTCATTCGGAGCGCGCCCGCGGTGTCGCGCAGGCGCCAGGCCGGGTCGCGCATGATCGTGTTCGCGGTGAACGGGCGGCGCTGGCCCGCGGCGAGCACGTACGGCCAGCGCGGATCGGGTGCGGGCGGCTCGGCGTCGGGAAGGGCCGCGAGCTCGGCCAGCAGCTCGGGGATCTCCAGGCGCACCTTGCCGCCCTTGAGCCGGGCGAAGGACGCCTCCTGCTCGTCGTCCGTCACGACGACGCCGTGTTCGCCGGACAGGATCGCGGCGAACAGCCGTTCTCCGGCCTCCGGGCCCTCGCCGTACCCGGCGCGGCGGACACCGCCGGGGCTGCTCGCGGCGAGGCCGTGCGCCATGCCCCACAGGACGGCCGCGGCGGCGGCGCCGTCGGGCAGCGTCGGGCCGAGGGTCCGGTACAGCAGCACCGGGGCGAGCTTGCTCATCCGCGGGTCGGACGCGACGGCCGCCGTGAACGCGGCGGCGAACGCCGCACGGCCCTCGGCCGCGGCCTGGCGCAGCGGGGCGTAGTCCGCCTCGCCGAGGGCGCCGGCCGCCTCGACCAGACGGGCGTGGATCTCCGGCTCCGGCAGCACGCCCTCCGGGGCCGTCACCACCGGGCGGCGCAGGTGGAACACGTTGCGGGGGAACTCGAAGTTGAAGAAGCTCGCCTCGTACTTCTCGTACTGCGTGGGAGCCGGCAGGACGTAGTGGGCCAGCCGCGCCGTCTCCGTCATGGCGACGTCGATCACCACCACCAGGTCGAGCGCCTCGAACGCCGCCCGCATCCGGGCCGACCCGGCGAGCGAGTGGACCGGGTTGCTGCTCTCCACGATCATCGCCCGGTAGCGGGCGGGGTGGTCGGTGAGGATCTCGTCCGCGATCACGTTGCACGGCACCAGGCCGCTGATGATCGGCGCTCCCACGACGGGGCTGCGCCGCACCTCCGCCATGGGGCGGCCGCGGTCACGGCCCAGGCCGGCCAGGGTCGACGGGAGGTACTGCGCGCCGGGCCTGCCGAAGTTGCCGGTCAGCGACCACAGCAGCTTCTCGAGATAGCTGACGAGCGTGGAGTGGCGGTTCATCTGCACGCCGAGGTCCTCGGCGACCGCGACGCAGGAGGCTCGGGCGATGCGCCGCGCCGCGTTCCGTACCTGCTCCTCCGGCACCCCCGCGTGCTCGCAGTACCGTCCGACCGGGACCTGTTCCAGTACGGCGCGCACGGCCGCGAGCCCCTCCGCGTGCTCGGCCAGCCACGCGTCGGCGAGCAGCCCCTCCTGGACCAGGACACCCGTCAGCGCCGCGAGCGCGTACGCGTCGGTGCCCGGGCGGACCTGGAGATGGATGTCGGCCAGGCGCGGTTGTAGCCGCCGAGCATGCGGGCGCACACCCAGAAGTCGCCCGTCTTCTCCTGCGCGAGAGGGCTGGAGCAGTAACGGGAGCCGAACGCCGCCCGGGTCGCCGACGCGTAGGCGCCGCCGAGATGATTGCCCTGCCCGCCGCCGCCGTAGTAGAAGATCGACTCTCCGCCGTGCCGCCGCTGGACCCGGCGCAGCCCGGCCGCGATCTGCGCGATCGCGGTGTCCCAGCCGATCTCCTCGTACGTGCCGTCCGGCCTGCGCCGCAGGGGTGAGGTGATCCGGCCGGTGCCGCCGTTCTGGTAGCTGTCGAGCCGGAGCGCCTTGTTGCAGGTGTAGCCCCGCGACGTGGGATGCCGACGGTCACCGCGGATCCGGTCGAACGTCCTGCCGTCGGCGCCCACCAGCACCTCGACTCCGCAGTTGCACTCGCAGAGGATGCACGCGCTGACGCGCCGGCCGCCCGGTTCGTTCTCGTGCCGCATGCGGCCTCACCTCCGCCGTCCGACCGTACGGACGGGGCGACCGTCTTCCATCGTCCCGTGAAGCCCCGTTCTGTGAGGACGACGCTATGAAACGTCGAGGACATAGGGTCATGAAAGATCGTTGGCTGAAGAAAGGCGCGTGTTGTCCATCAAAGGTGTGATGTTCGACTTCTCCGGGACGCTGCTGCGGATCGAGCCCGTGGAGCGATGGCTGCGGGGCGGCCTGGAGGCTCACGGCCGGCTCGTCCTCAAGGACTCGGAGATCGCCGCGTGCGCCGATCGTCTGGCACGCATGGGCGCACAGCCCGGCGGCCCCACGCCGCACGAGGTGCCCGCGCATCTGGCCGATCTCTGGCGTGATCGCGACCTGACCGACGACTGCCATCGCGCCTGCTTCACCGCCCTGGCCCGCGAGGCCCGGCTCCCCGACCCGGCCCTGGCCGACGCCCTCTACGAGCGCACGTTCCGCCCGGAGGCCTGGCACCCCTATCCGGACACGCGCGACGTGCTCGCGGCGCTGCGCCGGCGGGGAGTGCCCACGGCGGTCGTCAGCAACATCGGCTGGGACCTGCGCCCGGTCTTCGACTTTCACGACCTCACCCAGTACGTCGACGTGTTCGTGCTCTCGTACGAGACCGGAGCGAAGAAGCCCGACCCGCGGATCTTCCAGCTCGCGTGCGACTCGCTGGGGCTGCCCCCTGACAGCGTCCTCATGGTCGGCGACGACCCCGAGGCCGACACCGGCGCCGCCGCGCTCGGCTGCCCGGTGCGTCTGGTCGAACCGCTCGCCGCCGATGCCCGCCCGGACGCCCTCACCGCCGTCCTCGACCTGCTCTAGGGTTCTGCCATGACTGAACCGGAACGCCTGCGCTGGCAGCTGGACGTGTCCTGGTCACTGCTGTCGTTGCACCTGAAGCAGGTCACCGACGAAGAGGCCCTGTGGGAGCCGGCCGCCAACTGCTGGAGCGTTCGCCGGCAGCCGGACGGCACCTGGGCGGCGGACTGGGCGGTGCCCGAGCCCGAGCCGATCCCGGCGTTGTCCGTCGGGTGGGTGATGTGGCACATCGGCTTCTGGTGGACCCACGCCCACACCCAGTGCTTCGGCCGGCCCGATGCGGCGCTCGACTGGTCGCGGGCCGCCGCGCTGACCCCGTGGCCCGGCGACGTGGCCTCGGCGATCGCCTGGCTGACCGACTGCCACGACCGGTGGACCACCGCCCTGACCTCACTGACCGAGGCGGACCTCGACTCCACCGAACGAACCGGCTGGTTCGCCGACGGCTCCCTCTCCCTCGGCCACGTGCTCGGCTGGGCCAACCTCGAGCTCATGAAGAACGCCGCCGAGATCGGCACCTTGCGCCACCTGCGCAACGCCGATCGGGCGTGACACGTCCGGCCATGGGCGGTGCCGTGCTACCCGGCGACGGACATCAGCGCGATGATCGCGTCGATGTCGTCGCCCTGCACGGGGTCGTCGGCGACCCGGTTGGGCCGCACGAAACCGCAGACGACGCACCGGTGGACCAGCACGAGTCCCTTGCCGCCGCGATGCTCCGCACGTTCGGGGCGCATCATGCCGCGGCAGGGTTCTCGCTCGGCGTTCGGCGAGCTCCCAGGCTTGACGCGGGCGATGGACCGGTTCACCGCCCGTTCCCCCTCCTCAGGGGTCGGCGATTACTTCCGCTTCCTGCTTCACCGGGGCGTCTCTCAGCCGCCGGATCCGTACCTCGACCGGGTTTGGATGGATTGTCCCGGTCACTGTCAGCCGAGCCTCCTCAGCCGCCAGCGGTAGGTGTCATCCCGCGCTCACTGGCGTCGGCGCCGTCCCCTGTGTTCAGAGCGTCGGCGTGACCGCCCGGTATGACCGGCGCATCACCCCTCCTTCGGCGTCGGCGGCGTTCCCGCCGATCACAACACGCCGGGACGGGCGAGAACAACGCGATTTCCGCTTCGAGATGCGGAGCGCGGCGACCTCAGGCGTCGGGGGACCCCTCAGCGCGGTCCAGCCACTCCGACAGCAGGGCGCGTTCGGCGGTGGTCAGCATCGGCAGCTTCGGGGCGAGGGCCCGGAACGCGACCGTCACCGCGGTCGTGCCGTCGGCGGCGAGCGCCGGCGCGTCGGTGAGGATGAGGCGCATCACCGCTTCGTACATCGCGTCGGCCAGCTCGAGGTCCCGGTCCTCCTCGGGGATGGACAGCAGGGTGAGGACGGCGCCCGTGCCGGCGGCGTGGATGAGCTCGACCGCGCGCCGTTCGGGGACCCGCAGCCGGCCGATCGCCGCGACGCGGTGCACCCGGCCGCGCAGGACCTCCAGCCCCGCGACCGCCGCGGGTGAACGCGTCGTGCGGCTGGGATCGGTGAGCAGCCCGAACAGCGCCGGGTTGGCGAGGCCGAAGCCGATGTGCGTCTCCCAGCCGGCCCGTAGATCCGCCACCGGGTCGTCGCCGGGCTCGGCGAGTGCCTTCTCTGCGACGTACGCGGTGAAGACGTGCTCGGCGACCGCGTCGAGCAGCGCGTCCTTGTCCTCGAAGAACCGGTAGATGGTCGGCGCCTGCATGCCGGCCGCCTGCGCGACCGCGCGGGTGGTGACCGCGACGGCGCCCTGCTCACGCAGGAGCCGCGCCGCGACCTCCACGATCCGCGCCCGCGTCTTGTGCCTGCCGGCGCTCCCTGCCCTGGCCTCCACCATGCTGCCAATGGTAACGCACTCTTGCTATCGACGTTGCTATCGTTGTTATTATCGGCGTTCTACAACTCGCGTGAAGGGCTCACATCATGATCGTCATCACCGGAGCGACCGGCCTGCTCGGCTCACAGATCGTCGAGCAGCTGGTCCAGAGAGTCCCCGCCGACCAGGTCGGCGTCAGCGTTCGCGACCCCGGCCGCGCCGCCGGCCTCGCCGCACGGGGCGTGCGCGTGCGGCGCGGCGACTTCACCGACCCGCGCTCCCTCGCGAACGCGTTCGATGGCGCCACCCAGGTGCTCATCGTCTCCACGAACGAGACCGGCGAGGCGGCCGTCGCCCAGCACGTCGCGGCCGTCGAGGCCGCGCGCGACGCCGGCGCGAGGCGCATCCTCTACACGAGCCACCAGGGCGCCGCCGAGCACTCGCTCTTCGCGCCGATGCCTGACCACGCCGCCACCGAGGCCCACCTGTCGAAGACGGGCACACCGTTCACGGCGCTCAGGAACGGCTTCTACGCCGCCACCGTCCGCCTCCTGCTCGGCCAGGCGCTGGAGACGGGCGAGCTGGTCGCGCCGGCCGACGGCCCCGTGTCGTGGACCGCGCACGCCGATCTCGCCGAAGCGGCGGCGATCATCCTCGCCGACGAGGGCCGGTTCGACGGCCCGACCCCGCCGCTCACTGCGCCGGTGGCGCTCGACCTCCAGGACATCGCCGGCATCGTCACCGAGCTCACCGGTCGCGCCGTCCGCCGCGTCGTCGCCGACGACGCCGAGTGGACGGCCACCCTGACCGGCCACGGCGTACCGGCGGATCGGGCCGGCATGCTGCTCGGCATGTTCCACGCGTCCCGCCGCGGCGAGTTCGCCACCACCGGCCCCGACCTGGAGAGCCTCCTCCGGCGCCCGGCCACCCCGCTCCGCTCGATCCTGGAGGAGGCCGTCACCCGGCGCTGACTTCCGCGACGTGGCCGCGCGAGCTTCACCCGGCTTGTCAGCCGTCGCCGCGCGGCTGTTCACGCTCCGAGCGGGACGGGCTCGACCTTGTCCAGCAGCGCCAGATCTTCGGCGTCGAGGGTGATCTCGCCGGCCGCGAGGTTCTCCTCCAGGTGCCCGATCGAGCTGGTGCCGGGGATGAGCAGCACCCGCTCGTCCTGCGCGAGGAGCCAGGCGAGCGCGACCTGCGTCGGGGTGACGCCGTGCTTCCTCGCGACCGCGCTCACGTGCGGGTCGGCGGCGAGATGCTTCGGACCGCCACTGCCGATCGCCGACCCGAGCGGGAAGTACGGGACGAACGCGATGCCGTGCTCGCGGCACAACCGCAGGATGGCGTCGTCAGTACGGTTCAGGATGCTGTACGCGTTCTGCACGGAGACGATGCCGGCCGTCTTGATCGCGGCCTGCACGGTGTCGGCGTTGGCGCTCGAGATGCCGATCATGTCGATCTTGCCCTGCTCGCGGAGTTCGACGAGCGCGCCGAGCTGGTCCTCCAGCGGCGGCTCGGTGCCGTCCGGGATGTCGCGCTCGAAACGACGCAGGTTCACCAGGTCCAGCCGCTCGACCCGCAGGGAGCGCAGGTTCTGCTCCACCTGGTGTTCGAGGTCGGCCGGGGCGCCGCTGGGCAGCCACGCGCCTTGCTCGTCACGGACGGCGCCGACCTTGGTCGCCAGGCGCAGGCCCTCCGGGTAGGGGTGCAGCGCCTCCCGGATGAGGTCGTTGACGACGTCGGGGCCGTAGAACTGGGCGGTGTCGATGTGGTCGACGCCGTGCGCGACGGCGTGACGCAGCACGGCCTTGGCGGCCTCCGGATCTGCGGGCGGGCCGAAGCTGTTGGGGCCGGCGAGCTGCATGGCTCCGAAGCCGACGCGGTGAACGGGCTTGTCGCCGAGGAAGGAAGTGTTCATGGCTCCACTGTGCGCGCGTGGCCGGTGCCGCAACCAGAGAAGCCCTGTCGGTAGGAATGGCCGTACCACCTTGCGGGCGTGACAGCGCTCCCCGGCAGGCCGGGTCTCACGTAGCCGGACCGTGGCCGTCCAGGACGAACCGGTAGACGACCGAGTCCCGTCGCCGGAAGCCGGCCCGTTCGTACAGGCGGTTCGCGGCGTGCCTGGACGGGCGTGAGGTGAGGTCGACGGTTCGGGCTCCTGCCTCCCTCGCCAGGGCGAGGGCTCGGCCGGTCAACGCCGCCGCGACCCCGCGCCCGCGAGCGCGCTCGTCCACCACCACGTCCTCGACCCGCGCCCGGAGGCCGGACGGCAGCGGGAAGGTGACCAGGGTCAGAGTGCCCACGATCTCCCCCCGCACGCGCGCGACCAGCACCGTGTTCGACGCGAAGGCCAGCAGCCGCGCCACGGCCTCCTGATCGAGCGCCTTCGCGGTCGTCGACAGTTGCGGCAGCAGCCGGCCGAGCGCGGCCACGACATCGGGGGTCGCCTCGCGTGCGATCTCAACCTCGACGCTCATGATCCCGACCTTACCGATCCCCCTTCCCCGGCCTCCCGGCCGTCCTGTCGAGGCCGACCAGGTCGTGCCGATGGAGCTCAACTTCGGTGCCAGTCGTCCAAGACGTCCGGCCGTCGGCCGCGTAGAGGATCGTGTGGCCGCCGTTGAAGTGCCAGGTCGTCATCCACACGCGTGACTCCCTGCTGAGCTCGGCGAGGACGTGGTCGGCCGGGGCGAAGCCGTGCGTGAACTCGAGGAAGCCCGAGGCGCCTTCGCCCTCGTAGACGAAGAACACGGGCTGCTCCTCCTCGAACGCCTCCTCCCGGGGGCACGTCATCACGCGCTCCTCGGATCACGGCCGCCGTTGAGCCGCCACAGCAGATCGTCCGCCGTGGTCTCCTCGTCGAACGGCAGCACGACGATCCAGCAGAGCGCCTCCTCGAACCACTGCTGTTGCTGGAAGAGACGGCGATAGTGATCGATCACGGGCCGATCGTCGCAGCGGCCACCGACAGAGCGGCGACGCAGGCCGCGCCGCCGCCGATCAGCCGGACGGTCAGAGGAACCGGGGTGGCCGTTTCTCGAGGAAGGCCTCGACGCCTTCGGCGTATTCGGGGCTGGTGTAGGAGGCGTCGTAGAGTGCCAGGACCGCGTCGTCGTCCTCGTGCTGACCGTTCAGGACGCGGTGGATGATCTCCTTGCTGCCGCGTACCGACACCTGGGCCCGGCTCGCGGTGATCTCCGCCAGCTCGTACGCCCGGGCGAGCAGCCGCTCCGCCGGGTGCACCTCGTTGACCAGGCCGATCCGCAACGCCGTGGCCGCGTCGAGGTGGTCGCCGGTGTAGAGGATCTGCCGGGCCCACGCCGGCCCGACGGCGTCGACGAGCTGTTTGGTGGACGTCAGGCTGTAGACGATGCCGAGTTTGGCGGGAGTGATCCCGAACCGGGCGTCTTCCGAGGCGATGCGCAGGTCGCAGGCGAGCGCCAGCTCGCAACCGCCGCCCAGGCAGAACCCGGCGACGGCGGCGATCGTCGGCTTGCGCAGGGTGGCGAGGGCACGTTCGGCGGTGTGCACGATCTCGCTGTAGCGGCGCGCCGCCGCCGCACCGCGCCGGTGCGCCTCGAACTCGCCGATGTCCGCGCCCGCCGAGAAGTGCTCGTTCCCGCGTACGACGAGCACGCGCACACCGTCGTCGGCGTCCACCTCCCGGACCAGGGAGGGGAGCGCCGACCACATCTCCACGTTCATGGCGTTGCGCTTGGCCGGGCGGTCGATCGTCAGCGTGGCGATCGGCCCGCGGGTGTCCAGCCGCAGGTGCGGGGTCATCGTTCGAGCCCGGTGGAGCTGAGCCCGCGCGCCCGGGGATCGCGTCTGTCCCACCGGCCGAGCTCGACGGCGGCGAGGAAGTCGAGCACGGCCCGGTTGAACGTGTCGGGCTCCTCCAGGTTGCCGGTGTGCCCGGTCTTGGGCAGCACCAGCAGGCCCGCGCGCGGCATGGTGCGCTTGAGCATGAAGTCCCGCTCCAGGCAGCCCTCGTCCTCGTCGCCCGCGATGATCAACGCCGGGATGTCGACCCCGGCGTGGCACTGGCTGCAGTCGGCCGGATCCTCGGGCACCTCGGAGGGAGGGTAGCCGCGGGCGTTGTAGGTGATGCAGCGGTACCGCCGCGACAGGGCGCTGAACTGCGGCGCCCAGCTGCGGTGGTCCCCGGCGAACTCGTGGACGAAGACGGCGGGGCCGGTGCCGTGTTCCTCCCCGTAGGGCTCGATGCCGTCAGGCGTACGGACCATGACCATGACTGCTGTCCCTCCGGTCACGCGTTGGGGCGGACGAGCACGCGCGCGACGCGACCGGCCGCCATGTCGTCGAACGCCGCGTCGATGCCGTGCAGGTCCGTCTCCCGGCTGATGAGCGCCCCAGGTCCAAGGTGCCGTCGATGGCGTGCTCGTACAGGCGCGGCAGGTCCCGGTCGGGATCGAGCGAGCCGGCCACGCGGCCCGTGATCGTACGCGCGAAGTGGAACAACTCCAGCGCCGAGAACTCCACCTTCTGGTCCTTGCCCCCGATGCCCACGATCGTCACCCTGCCGCCGCGGACGAGCTCGTGTGGACGCGCGGTTACGCCGTGGCCGACCGCGAGCCGCGCGACGACATCGCACCCGGCTGATCAGCAGGTCATTCGCCGCCGACAAAGGCTGACAGCAGTCTTCCGGCCAGCACACGGCAGCGCGCCCCGAGCTCCGGCGGGTCGAGCACCTCGAAGTCGTGCCCCAGCAGCAGCACGTACGCGAGCACGACGTCGAGATTCGCGCCGCCGCTGAGCACCTCGCAGCGCTCGCTCCCCCGTGGGCGTACGACGGCCGCCGACGCCGAGAGCTGCGTGCGCACCGTCTCGGCGGGCGCGTGCACGAGGAACCGCGCCTGGTGCGGGTAGACCCGGCTCGCCACGCCCTCCTGCACGTACGTCGCCGCGTCGGGCGCCGGGCGCGGGCGGAAGTGCCAGGTCCGCGCGGACACCCCGGACATCCGGTCGACGCGGAAGCTGCGCCAGTCGTCGCGGTCGAGGTCGTAGGCGAGGAGATACCAGCGCCGGTCGGAGGCGACGAGGCGGTACGGCTCGACCCGCCGCCGTCGCACGTCGTCGCCGGACGGGTAGTCGAAACCGGCCTCGACCTCGTCGCGGCAGGCCCTGGCCAGCGTCATGAGCACCTCGGGATCGGCCGGCGTACGCGCTGCGCCGAAGGAGTCGACCGAGCCGGACAGCGCCCGCACCTCGTGCCGCAGCCGGGTGGGCAGCACCCGGTCGAGCTTGGTCAGCGCCCGGAGCGCGGCGTCGCCGGCGACCGCGCCGCTCGCGCCGGCCAGCAACGAGACCACGGTGGCGATCGCCTCCTCGTCGTCGAGGAGCAGCGGCGGCAGGTCGTGCCCCGGGCCGAGCTGGTAGCCGCCGCCGACCCCCTGCGTGGCGTGCACCGGATAGCCGAGTGCGCGCAGCCGTTCGACGTCACGCCGTACGGTGCGCGGCGTGACCCCCAACCGGTCGGCGAGCTCGGGGCCGGTCCAGACCTGGCGCTGCTGCAGCAGGCCCAGCAGGGTGAGCACCCGCTCCGTCGTACCGCGCTCGGCGCCGTTCATGTCACCCAGACTGCCAGACGATAGCGGACCGATCCTGTCCGCCAGGGGTGTCAGAGTGCCTCCATGAACGCAGCCGAACTCGACTGGAACGCGACCCTGCGCGAGCAGATCCAGTTCCACTGGAACCATCAGCTCCGGCCCCGGCTCGACGGCCTCACCGACGACGAGTACTTCTGGTCGCCGGTGCCGGACGCCTGGAGTGTGCGACCGCGTGGCAGCTCGACGGCGCCCGTGCAGGCCGGCGTCGGTGACTTCACGATCGACTACGCCTTTCCCGAGCCGGTCCCCGCGGCGTTCACCACGATCGCCTGGCGGCTCGGTCACGTCATCGTCGGCGTGCTCGCCGCGCGCAACGCGGCGCACTTCGGCGCGCCGCCGGCGTCGTACGAGACCTGGCAGTACGCCGGCACCGCGGCCGGCGTGCTCGACCAGCTCGAAACCCAGCTCGACCGCTGGCTGACCGGAGTGCGCGACCTCGGCGAGGCCGGGCTCCGCGTCCCGGTCGGCGAGAAGGAGCCGTACCCCGAGGCGCCCATGGCCGACCTGGTGCTGCACATCAACCGCGAGCTGATCCACCACCTGTCCGAGGTCTGCCTGCTGCGCGACCTCTACCTGCACATGAACGGGGCCGCCCGATGAGCCGCCACATCCAGGTCACCTTCGACGCCCACGACCCACGAGCGCTGTCGTCCTTCTGG
Source organism: Nonomuraea aridisoli (assembly GCF_003236395.1). Classification (GTDB taxonomy): domain Bacteria; phylum Actinomycetota; class Actinomycetes; order Streptosporangiales; family Streptosporangiaceae; genus Nonomuraea; species Nonomuraea aridisoli. The sequence goes on from NZ_POUD01000018.1 coordinate 16,508, forward strand.
CGCGACGTGCTCGGTTACGTCCACCCCGGCCCGCCCGGCGTCGACCTCCCCGAGGGCGCCGACCCGCTGGCCGCGTGGGACGACTTCCTCGCGCGGGCCGGTGTGCCGGCGGACCGGCGCAACGCGGCCTCGGCCGTCGAGGACCCGGACGGGCACGGCCCGCGGCTGTTCTTCCAGCAGGTGCCGGAGGACAAGACCGCCAAGAACCGCGTGCACCTCGACGTCCGCGCGGCTCCGGGGCTGGAGGGAGGCGAGCGGATGGCGGCGCTGGAGGCCGAGTGCGACCGGCTCGTCGCGCTGGGCGCGACACGGGTACGCCGCCACGAGCCCGCTCCGCCGATGAGCGCCGGCTTCATCGTGATGACCGACCCCGAGGGCAACGAGTTCTGCCTGGACTGACCCGGCCGGCTCAGCCGCCGTCGTCCTCCCTGCTGACCCGGCGCAGGGCCTCCCGCAAGCCGTGCGTCGTCGCGGTGAACGTACGGCCCGCGCCGGGGTCCACCCGCAGCTCATTCACCAGCGCCAGGCAGAGCAGCAGCATGACCACCACGAACGGCAGCGGGACCAGGATCGTCGCCTGCTGCAGCGCCTGCAGCCGCCGGCCAGCAGCAGCACCAGCGCGACAGCCCCGACCAGCACACCCCACATCACGACCAAGGTCCGCGGAGGATGCAGCGAGCCCCTGGTGGACAGCGACCCGAGCACCAACGAGGCCGAGTCCGCGCTGGTGACGAAGTAGAGCGCCACCAGGACCGCCGTGATCACGGTGGTGACCAGGCTGAGCGGCAGGGCGTCGAGGAGCGCGAACATCGCCGCCTCCGAGCCTTCCCTGATCCTTCCGGCGAAGTCCGCCGCGCCCGTCAGCTGCAGCCACACGGCGATGGCCAACAGCGGGAGATCGGCTCTCAGCCGGCGCATCGTGCCTCCAGGGTGACTACTGTGAGTGAGCTCAATAATCCCCTTGGTGAATACCGCCGACCATGAGCCTCTGCGCTCACATCCCCCTGGCGAGCAGCTCCTTCGCCGCCTGCGCCGCCGTCCGTCCCGCGACACGCGCCACGATCAGTCGTCCGCCGGTCGGCGCATGAGTACGATCCGTCCGAAATTGGTGGGGACCATGCGATGGGGCACCAGACCGACGGCCTCTGCCTCGGCGACCAGTTGTTCGGCCGTCGGCGCGAACGGCACCCCCTGACCCTCGTAGACCAGCCGGCGCAGCGCGAACGGGAGCCGCTGGGCTTCGTCCTCCGGCTCGCTCTCCATTTCCTGGATCATCAGCAGCGCTCCGGGCTTCAGCGCGCCCCGGATCATGCGCAGCGTCGCGTCCCGCGAAGACTCCGGGAAGAACGGCTGAGCCCAGAAGCAGGCGTCGAAGGCGTCCCTTTCGTCGAAGTCCCGCGCGTCCATGCAGCGCACCTCCACCCGGTCCGTAACCCCGAGCCTCTTGGCGCGGCTCTCCGCCTCGGCCGCGACGGCGGGCACCAGCTCGATCGCCACCGCCCGCATGTTCGGGAACATCGAGGCCGAGGTCAGCATCGCGCCGGCCACCCCGCAGCCGACGTCGAGCAGCCGTCCGTCGCGTACCGCCTCGGCGTACTCCGGGACTTCGGCGTACAGATGCTGGAAAACCGCTTCGGTGACCGGCGTGGGCCGCCCGCCGACCGCCTTGGCGATGACCAGCGCGTCGGCACCGCCGAGCCGCAGCTCACCCGCGTCCTCAGCCGCCGCGCGCACCAGCCGGATCATCAGCTCCGCCCTGTCGAGCACGGTGCCGAGGTCGATCATCGCGTCGTCGGCCGCCAGCTCCGCGTACGCCGGGCTCAGCCGGACCTGCCCGTCGTGCTGCTCGACGACGCCCACGGCCTCCAGAGCGCCGACCAGGTTCGCCACCCTGCCGGCCGGCAGGCGTGAGAAGGCGGCCAGCTGGTCCAGGCCGCGCGGCTCCGCGAGAAAGCTCGTCCACCCCCGTTCGTGCACCATGGCCAGCAACGCCAGAGCCTGCGCGCCGGTCGCGAGCTCCTCCACACGGCTCTGCGCCGTACGGGCCAGTGCGAGACGCCCCAATGGGGTCGCGTCATCCGTCATCGTTCGTCCCCCGACAATCAATGGTGTTACCGCAGTACGCAGGCACGATGCCAAGCGCTGAGCGGCACTGTAGCCCTCGTGAGAACGCCGCCTCGCCGCACCCCCGAAGAACCGCGCGCGAAACATACCCGTTGCCGGGGATCGCGCAACAGGCGACACTGCGGCGTGCACTGCGACGAGTTGCGGGACCGCGTCCACACGGCGTCGCGCGCCGGCGACGCCCGGCCCGTCCTCGAACTCGCCTTCCTCCTGGAGGAACGGGGCGTGAGCACCCGGGAGAGGACGCGCAAGGGGCGCTCGCGACCGTCGCCGACGCCGCTCAGCAAGCGATCATGGGGCAGAGCTGGAAGGTCTGGCCCGTCTGCGGCGCGCACGACCGCGGCCTGCGGGCCGTACTGGATCAGAAGACCGCCGTCTGGCGGTGCACCGGCGGCGGGACGCACACCGTCGCCCCGGTCGGCGCACTGCCGTGATCAGGCTCGGGTCACCACGCGACGGGGCCGAGACGATCGACGAAGATCCCGGTCGGGCCGTCCGCGTCGATCGTCGCCAGCCTGACGATCGAGTCGGTGCCCTCGGTGACCGTCAGCTCGCCGGTGTGATGGTTCATGTCGGTCGCGGCGAATTTGCGGTTCGCGACCTCGCCGGGGGTGGCGACGTTGAACTTGATCTTCGGTAGCGCCTGGGCGTACCGGACAGTGATCATGTTCAGCGCCGCTTTCGACGAGCTGTACGCGAGCTCGTGGAACTGCGAGAAGGGCTGCTCCGGATCGGTCACGACCGTGAACGAACCGCCGGCGCTGGACACCATCACCACCCGCGGATGGTCCGCCGCCTGCAGCAGGGGCAGGAACGCGTGCGTGACCCGGATCGGCCCGTACACGTTGGTGTCGTAGACGGAGTGGATCTCCTCGACCGTCGCGGCCGCCGGCGCCACGCCCTTGCCGGGCGCGCCGGCGTTGTTGATCAGTACGTCGAGGTGGTCGGTGTGCTGCTCGACGAGGCGTACGGCGTCGGTGACCGACTGGTCCGAGGTCACGTCGAGGGGGACCATGACCACGTGCACGCCGCCGGCGGTCAGTTTCTCGGCGGCCGCCCGTCCCCGGCCTTCGTCACGCGAGCCGAGAAAGACCGTCCAGCCCATCTCCCCGAGCCGCCGGGCCGCCTCGAAACCGAGCCCCTTGTTGCCTCCGGTGATCAGCACCGAGGTCTGTTCCGCGTTCGTCATGCCCTCTCGACGATGTACCGCGCTCGAATGTGATGGGCCTCGATGTCACAAATCGACCGGCTCCGGTGTCACGTGTACGAGAGCCGGAGTGAGGAGAAACCATGACCACAACCCGCGACCAAGCGGTGTGGAACCGCCTGCACGACGCGACGAACAGCGGCGACGCGGAGCTCATCGCGAAGACGATCGACGAGGTCGTCGACCCCGACCTGATCTTCCACGCGCCCGTGCCGACCGGCGCCGCCGGCGCGCAGGCCCTCAAGCACGTGTGGGCGACGCTCCTGCGCGCGTTCCCCGACATCCACGTCACGGTCGATGACGTGATCAGCGAGGGCGACAAGGTCGTATGCCGAAACACGGTCACGGGGACCCATCAGGGCGAATACCTGGGCCTGCCGCCGACCGGCAGGTCGGTCACGTACAACGAGATCTTCATCCTCCGCTTCGCGGACGGCCGCATCGCCGAGATCTGGGGCGTCGTCGACCTCGCCACCCAACTGCGCCAACTCGGCCTGCTCCGCATGCCCTAGGCGATCGGACGGGGGCTGTGTCACCTCGTACCCGGCGAGCGTGATCTTCTCCAGCGCGACGTCGTCGAAGGTGACGCCGAACAACTCTCGCATCGCATCGTCCCCGAGGCTCATCGCCTCGTACGGGTCGGGCGCGCCGTCGCCATCCAGGTACGGGGCCTCGAAGAGCAGCGGTTCGCCGAGTAGCTCGGACACCCCGTCACTCCCGGAAGCGCTGAACGACCGCAAGGCGCCGTCACCGTCCCAGATCGCGTACGCGAACCAGTCACCCCCGCTGTGCGTCGCGACCAGGTAGCTCGTCCGGCCGGCGGCCTCGTCCAGGAAGCGTCGGTCGAGCTCGGACGGCTCCGTGAGGAACGCTTCGTCCGTGCACACGACGGCAAGGCCGGGCAGGCACGCCGCGTACACCCGGCCTTCCTCGGGCGAGCACTGATGGAGCAAGGAGCCGCCCCTGATCTCACAGCACCCTGGAGCGCACCACCGACATCACCGGCGGATCAAGAAAACGGCCGGCGCACCATGAACACGTCCACCTCGTCCTCGGTCTCCACCGTGAACCCATGCCGCTCGTACAACCGGCGCGCCGGACTGCCCTGCAAGACGTTCAGCCGGACCACGGCGCCTTCACGATCGCACCCTTCCAGCAACCTGCTCAGCACGGCGGAACCGATGCCCCTGCCCTGCCGATCCGGCTCCAGATAGAAATGCTCCAGCCAACAGGCGTGCTCCGCAGGCCGCAACGCCACACACCCGGCCATGGCGCCGTCCACCTCGATCACCCACGTGTGCTCCGGCGCGAACCCGTCCCGCAGCCGCTGCCGCACCCGCACCTCGTCGTACCGCCCGAGCCGCTCGAGATCCGGCCTCAGCACCACGGCCCGCAACTCGGCCACCGCCTCGACATCCGCCACCGAAGCCGCCCGAAGCCCCCAGTCCGCCACGGTCGCGATGCTAGCGGCCCCGCATTCGACCGAGAGACCCGGCTACGGCCGGATCACCGTCGGTTTCAGGGATCGAACCAGCGCCGCGGCCTCCTGAAGACGTCGTTTCTCGCCTTCGCTCAGGGTCGGGTTGGCGGCACGCATCGCCAAAGCCCCTGCCAGGTTGATCGCATGCTCGACGTGGCCGAGCAGGGAGACCAGGACGGCACGAGCCGGTAACGCTTCGTTCCGCGGATCCACCGCGACCTCCGCCAGGATCAACGCCGATATCCCCCAGTCCAGGGCGGGCGGACCCTCCGTCGTGTTGCTCCAGTCGATCACCATCGGCCCGGCGGGCGTGATCATCACATTTTCCGGGTGCAGGTCGAGATGCAGCACACGATCCGCCGGATCAGCTGAGATTCGCGCCGGCAGCGCGTGGAGTCGATGCAGCAGGCTCGCAAGGACCGCACCGATCTCTTCCGCGGAGATCGTCCCCTGCTGGAGCGCCCCCACCATGGTGGGACCGCTCAACCGTTCCATGGTCAATTCGCCGCCGTCGATCGAGCCGACTCTCGGGACCGGATAGCCCAGGTCGAATAGGTAGGACATCACCTCAGCCTCGGCGGACGCGTCATGACCGTCCCGATACCGGCGAACCACCCATGCGTCATCGACTGCGAACACATCCGCAGTACGGCCAGAGCCGACAAGGGGACCGATCCGCATGGCACGAGCATAAGAGGCGGTCGGCTTTCTACGGTGCGTCCACCCGCGCGTGCGGCCCCGTACTCAGATGGACATCCAGCAATAAAGGCGGTGCCCTCGCTGCCTGATTCGCGCCGCCAAGTCCCGCAGGTCGTGGAGCGGCCGGTGGAGGACGGCAGGATCGGTCAAACCATGAAACTCCTCTGTCTCCGACCAAGCCCCGGCCACCGCAACGAGCTGCTCATCGGTAGCCTCCGCGAGCACCGCCGTGAGCCTGTCGGCAACGCTGACCACCCCTTTCTCTCCGGACTCCACGAATCTCACCGCGGAAACACCGTGGCTCTCGGCGATTTCGTCATACGACCGGCCGACCAGCAGCGCTTCGAGCTTTCCCAGCATCACGGCCGGATCGATGCCCTTGAGATCGACACTGTCCTTCTGCTCCGCTCCGAGCGGCGGATACGCCGGCCCGCCCACCCAGTCGACAACGGCGGCGGCTTCCTCATCGGTGGCCGCACCGAAGTAGTCATACAGAACACCCACGAAGGGAGAGTGTGCCAGCGACCGGCTTGCCTCCAACGGCCGGCTTCACCGCCCTCCTTCCCACCCGCGTTCCGAATAGAGAACGCCCTTGCCGATCAACTCCAGGACCTCCATCGCGTACGGGATCATCTCGGTGGGAAGCGCGCCCGGCGAGAACCATCTCCAGCCCGCACATTTGTCCGGCTCCCTGTTGACCACTTCCGCTGCCCAGCGCGGCGGACTCACCCTGCTCCAGGCGCCCGGCCGGAAAGTGGTACGCCCCGTCCATGAAGCCGGTGTTCACCCGTTCGCCGAGAAGGAGCCGCTCATCGGCACACAGGAGAAGGTGCAGATCAACACAGAAGCCAGGCCGGACGGTCATGAGCCAAGGTGTCCTCTCAACGGTCCCGTACAAACTGCCTCCCGGCCTATCACGGCTGGCAGGCTGCCACCGGGCGTTAATTCGTTCGCGTGGCAGGCCCTGAGCGCCTAGCGTTACTCCCCTACGGCTGCGGACGTGCTCCTGTCCGCGGCTCGAATCAGCAGATCGGAGACGCGGAGCAGAATGACCAGTCACCTGATCGCGCTCTGCTTCGACGCGCACGACCCGCTCGGCCTCGCGCGCTTCTGGGCCGGAGTCCTGGGCTGGGAGACGGCCGACGACCCTCGAGACGGCGTCACCCTCCTGCCGAACGATGACACCGGCTTCCCGATCCGGTTCCTCCCGACCAAGGAGAAAAAGGTCGGGCAGAACCAGATGCACTTCGACCTGACGAGCACGTCCCTCGAGGACCAGCAGCAGACGGTGGCGAGGTCGCTGGGGCTCGGCGCCCGGCACATCGACATCGGTCAACGCCCGGAGGAGGGTCATGTGGTGCTCGCAGACCCCGAGGGCAACGAGTTCTGCGTCATCGCGCCGGGCAACAAGTTCCTCGCCGAGTGCGGATTCGTCGGAGCGCTCGCGTGCGACGGCTCGCAGCAGGTCGGGTACTTCTGGAGCGAGGCGCTGGGCTGGCCGCTGGTGTGGGATCAGAACGAAGAGACCGCGATCCGCTCACCCCACGGCGGCCCGAAAATCACGTGGGGCGGTCCGCCACTGATGCCGCAGACGGGCAAATACCGGCTGCACTTCGACATCGCCCCACCCGCCGACGGTGACCGGCAAGCGGAGGTCGACCGTCTCATCTCCCTGGGCGCGACCCGCATCGACATCGGCCAGGGCGACGTCGACTGGGTGGTCATGGCCGATCCCGACGGCCACGAATTCTGCGTTTACCCCCCGCGCTGACCAGAACCACCACGGCGTCACTGGCCCGGGGGCTCAACGGGGTGATCCTCGCCAGTCACGTCGAGCTTCCTTCTCAAGGTCACGAGACGCTCGAAGCAAGCTCGACCACCCGACCCCCGGGAGCCGCCCGCATGCGACAGAAACACCTGTCAGCTGGGCGTTGATCCCTTAACGTCCTGCTATGTCTCAACCGCCGTACGGCCCGCCCTGGCAGCCGGGCCACACCCCGCAGCAAGGCCCAGGCGGCCCGTACACGCCACCCCCGCACCAACCGCAGGGATGGCCACCTCCGCCTGGACAACCCTCCATGCCGCCGGGGCCGCCGCACGGGCCTTGGCCGCCGCCGCAGGGCTGGCAGGGCGCACCGCCCCCATCGCCGCCGACCGGCCGGAAGGGCACGATCGTGCTCATCGCGTCGATCGTCGCAGTGGTCTCGGTCGCGGCGGGCATCGGCGGCGCGGCGCTGCTGGGCGTGTTCGACAACGAGGGCGGCGGCGCGCCGATCGCGGACTCCCCCGAGGAGATCGCCGGCTTGAGCAAGGACCGGCTCACCCAGGCCGACGTGACGAAGATCAACGGGGACGCGCTGTTCTGGGCGATGTTCAGGAAGCAGGCCACCCAGCCGGTCGCGCACGCCAAGAGACTCACCTACCGCGACCTCGACGACTTCGAGGCGGGCATGCCGGACGGCATCGAGGAATCCGCGCACGACTACCGCTCCAAGCAGTTCTCGCATACCGCGTTGTCGCTGCGGGACGGCAAGGTCCCCGACCACCTGACCCGGTGCGTCGACGGCGCCAGCTACTACGTCTTCCTCACCCTCAGCGAGGACCGGCAGGACTGGGATTCGATTTCCAAGTCGGACCAGACGTGCGAGCGCACCTACAGCCCCGGCCGGTACTCCGACGGGGTGAACATCAACGGTCTCACCGATGAGCAGGCCGACGCCTTCGTGGGCTACCTGCGGGACGGCGCCGCGAAGGGCCTGATGAGGCCCGGGAAGCCGGCACTGGCGGAGCACGACGGCAAGCAGTACGTACGCCTCCCGGTCGAGCTCAAGCCGGTCAAGATGGACGGCCACTACTGGGGCGGACAGGTTCTCATCTTCGCCCTCCACGAGATCGGCTTCGACGGCAAGAGCATCGGGGAGCACCCGTACGCCTATTACGGCCGCGGCGGCGGCGGCTTCGAGATCACTTACCTGATCGACCCCAAGTCCCTGCTGCCCGTGTACGGGGAGTTCCGGGAGACCCCGGGGATGAACGAGGAGACCGATCGCCCCGACCCCATGAACACCGGCGACCTGTCGGCCTATCGCATCCACTACATCTGGCACGGGAAGGTGCCGAAGCTCAACCTCAAGGGCAAGAAGCCGCTCACCTTCTCCTGGCCGGACGAGGAGTCCTGAGACCGGCTCACCCTCCTTCGGCGATCATGGCCGTGAGCTGGGCACGCAACGCCGGCCACCTGTCGCCGAGGATCCTGGGCGCGTGAACGAGCACATCAAGGCGATCAGGCCAGGTACGTCCCGGCATGGCCTCGTCCAGAGCCCGGGCCGCCCAGACCCGGCGCGAAACAGGGTGGTCCTCCGCGAGAACCTCTCCTTGCTCGTCACGCCGATCGTCCATGAGTCGTTCCAGGAGCGGCGCCAGGTCGGCCCTGGCTCGCCTCACGTCACGGCCGGCCATGAGGCAGTCGAGCGCCTCTCGGACCACCGGTTCGCCCACCAGCCCGGTCGCCACGAGGTAGGCGTCGACGACGCGATGGACCACCGCGGTCTGTACGGGCTCGGGCGCCAGGCGCAGCCGAACATCCAGATCGGGATCGACACCACCCAGCATGCTCGGAGCCCGCGGGTCCTCCGGGATGGTCTCTTCCAGCAGCAGTCGCGGCGCACTGGCGTCAGGCAGATCAAGCCTCACTCCGGTGACGGCTTCGACGACGGCCATCGCGGCCGCCTGCCATTGACCACGTTCGGTCGCCGCCTCCAGAACCGTGAGCTCTGCATCGAGTACGTGCGGAGTCTCACCCCATCGCTGACCAGGAAACATGGGATCCAACGCGGTGACAATGGTGCCGTAAGCGGCGTACGTCAGATTGGCCGTCCCATTGACGTTCCAGAAAAGACTCACCACGCGAGCCCCGTCACTGAGCCGCCGCAACACCTCCGGACGGATGCCCTGGTACCCGTTGTCCTCATAGAGAACGAACGACGCGTCGTCGCGGCTGATGTAGAAAGCCCCTTCATAGTCGGCTTCGTCCACATCGTCGTCGGGCTCGGCCTCCAGGTCCTCGCCCCGTCCACCCAGTCGCTCGGCGATGGCCTCGACGGTCAAGGAGGAGACGACCGGCTGCACGACAGTCCAGCAGGTGGCCAGTGCGAGATAGGGATGGCGCTGCAGGAAATCCGCATACCGGCGCTGCGTCTCGTCAATCACCTGGGCAGTATGTCCGCCCCCACTGACAATCAGGGCAGGCCGAGCGTCGACGGGCTCAGGCAGTGGTCGGCCGTCTGGAGATGACCCCGGACAGGTATGTGGACTCGTCCAGGATCTGCGGGGTGAGCTTGATCCCGGTGAGGTGCTCGATCAGGACGAGCCCCGGCCCTCGGTGGAGATCCCACTTGTGTTCCCCGGAGTCGCGATCGAGCTGCTCGATGGTCTCCACGAGTTCGTCGGGAATCTCGGAGAAACCGTCCTGCGCCCAGAACGCGAAACGGATCTCCCTGTCCTCGACCCAGCGGAACTCCTCCAGACCCTTGATGTCGAGGTGATAGAGGGAGACCAGGCGGGTGCCCGCCGACAGCGGGACGATGAACTCGTCGTCGGCGCCGAGCCAGCTGTTGTACTGCGCGACGAACGCCCACTCACCGACGGCCGTGACCGCGACGAACTCGGTCTTGTAGTCGTAGCGGCCGCCGACGCCGATCGACTCATCGAGCGTCATCCAGGAGAAGTCTTCTGCTCGGCCACCCATCCGAGTCACGAGCTGCTCGGGTGTGAGCCCGCGCACGAAGATGAAGCTGTAGGCCTCCGCGAGGCCGGAGTCGGCGAACCAGGCGTAGTCACCGAGGGGCGTGATCATGCGGCGATCATGGCAGAGCCCACCGACAACGTTAAGGCACTTCGTAGCGCACCAGCGCTTGGGCGAACGGCTCCCCGGTGGCCCGTGCGTACGCCATCCGCGCGCGTGCTTCGCCGAGTGTGCGCGGGCGGTAGCCAGGCCCGCCACAACAGCTCTTGTGAAAACGAACACCCGCGTGCAACAACAACGAGAGCACCCGCCAGGCCGCCACATCTCGCCGACGCGGGGCCGCGAAGGCGGAACCAACATGAATCAGTGGCTCGCCACAGCGCGGGCATGACCGCTCGTTGTGCCCGGAGCGCGGATAAGGCTGCTTGTACGAGGCACGACAAGGCAGGCAGACGAACGACGTCTTCGCATGACCCATGCGCCCAGAGTAGGCCCATCCCCATCCTCGATCGACAGAATAAGCGCCGGTTGAAGTCGTTCCAGCTTGTTCAACCCCTGTACGAACTCCTCCCTGAACGGCCTCGTACATGGTCACTGGGACTTTCTTTCCTCCGGATGAATCCGGACGCGTTGCCCGTCGGTGCTGTCAATGACGGTTCTTCCAGCAAGAGGTCGCTTCAGCGTGAGCCTCACCGGGCGCAAATAGCCGGCCGCGTTGGTGAGCACGGGCTCCTCCCAGGGCCACTGACGGGGGCAGTTCTCCCCCACCAGAATCCGATGACCACCTCGGAGCGCGATTCGCCCGCCTCCGTGTCTGTCACGCTCTCACAAGCTCGGGGGACCCGGTGGGGGCGCCGAAGGTCACATCGACCGTCAAAGTCGCTCGTCCGCCGACAACTTCGCTTCTCCGATGTCCTCCCACGAGGAGATCGCACAACCGGCCAGCATCAACGCGGCACACGCCAAAACCATGAAAGCCTTTCCAGCAGGCATGGGAGAACCTCAGTGCGTCACCCCACACCGAAGACCAAAAGCGTTAGCCAGGGGAGGAACGAATTCTGGCCCGCCCATCTCCCCAACCACGTGCGAAGACCGGCGAGTCATCCCGGAGCCTGAGGCACTTACTGCCCTTTGCCCTTCACGGGCAGCCGGCGGTCATGTCGGCACGGGCAGCCAGCACAGGCGGAAGGGATGGCCTGCGGGATCAGCGCAAACCTGAACTCCACTGGGTGCAGTGCGATCGTCGGCCGCTTTGAGCAGGCGCCCACCCAACGTGATCACCTGCTCATGCGCCGCGTCGAAGTCATCGACGTGGAAGTCGAGATGGATCTGCTGCGGAGCTGGAGTGACGCAGACACCCGGACCAGGCTGCGGTCCTTCCGAACTAACGAGGTGGTCGCGACTGTGCGGGAGGATGTGCGGTAGGATAGAGAGCATGAGCGAGCCTACCGGCAAGTATTCGATCACCATGCCACGTGATATCGCCGAGGCCGCCCGGGCCCGGAGCGGCCCTTCCGGTCTGTCCGCCTACGTCGCCGCAGCCGTCGCCCGCCAGATCGAGCGCGACAATCTCAACGAACTCATCCAGGTCGCCGAGGCCGAGCACGGCCCTATCACCGACGACGAGATCCAGGCACTGCGCGACCAACTCCACCGGGCCCGGCGGGGACAGGCCAATGGTGGGACGGCCGCGTGACCCGTTCTCCCGCTGCTCCCGGGGGCACACTTGTCCTCGACAGCGAGGGACTGGCCAAGGCTGTCCTGCGTGACCGTACGGTCACCGCATGGCTTGCTCTCGCCCGCGCCGACGACCTCCGCGTTGTCACCTCTGCCGCCACCCTCGTCGAGGTGGTCCACCCCCGCGTCAACCGACCGGCACTGGAGTGGACGCTATCCCGACTTGTCATCGAGCCGGTCACCGAACCGATCGCCCGCCACGCCGCCACGCTTTTGTCTGACGCCGGCCTGCACGGGCACAAGTACGCCATCGATGCCATGCTCAGCGCCACCGCCCTCGCTGCCCCCGGTCCCGTAACGATCCTCACCTCCGACCCCGAGGACCTCACCGCCCTGTGCGGCACACGCGTTACCGTCAGCAAGGTCTGAGTCGCCGTACCGGTCTGCCCCGCAGGGCTCAAAAACCCGCTGCAATAACAAAACCCGCATTGGCCACCTGGGACACTTGAAGCGGGTGACGGAAATCGAACCCGCCTGTCAGCTTGGGAACTGCGACGATTGCACGACGTCGCGACTCTGAGCTGGGCGAGAGTTCGGTCTCGAGTAACCGTGATAAACACCTCGTCACCGGGTTGATGGGCCGACAAATAGAGCCCTGACCTTGAAAGCACGTCATGGATACGCTGATCGTCATGGGAGACGGTGAGGCATCTCTGCGGCTGGAGGACGTAGCGTCGGCATTAGAGACGGCTCTCACCGCCCTGAGGGCTGTGGGGGTCAACCCGATGTACCGCGTGGGTGGCACAGGCGCCGCTCTCCTGCAAGGTGTTCGTCTTCCTGTCGGAGATCTTGACCTCTTAGTGGCTCGGCGGAAGGACGTGGACGCGTTCGCTGCAGCCCTCTCATCCTTCCCCTGCCTCTATACGGCATCTTGGCTCCCCGAGAGTTCGCAGTATTTCGCCAGGTACGAGGTGAACGGGGTCCATGTAGAAATCAGCACGGTTGAGCAGGAGACCGACTCCGATGGGATGGAGTGCATCGGCCGTGGCCCGTGGCAGCACTACGTCTTGATCAAGTGTGGTTCGCATCGCGTTCCTGTCGTGCGCCTGGAACTGCGGTTGGCCACAGAACTCTTGCGTGATCGGCCCGATCGATACGAACCTCTCCTCGACCACATGGCGGCGCACGGATTCGATGCAGATCTTCTGCGTAGGGCCATGACTGCTCGCGGCCTTTCGATGGAACGCCAACGCCTGGTTTACGAGCGCCTGGCCCATTCCTCTCCCCGTTCCCGATAGTTGCCAGGGACCGACTCGCGCCCGTGCTTCGGGCAAGGGTGGCGCTTGCGCCATCGCATACCGCTGCCTGTTGAAGGATCCCTCGGAACGGGCCATGCGGGCTGATGATCGCAGCTGGCATCTCGTCCCGGCATCGACACTTCATACGCCGAAGTCCCCCGACCGCGGGCAGCCTGCGGCGGGCTAGGCCACAATTTCGAGTACGGCGCGGTCGGGAATGCTGTATGTCGCGGGTGGATTCTGGCTCCCCTCCAGGCGCGGAACGGGAGCGATATGCCGACCCGGTCGCGCGGGCCAGGGGCGAAGACGCCGTATTGCCGCGAGGACACTACGAAAGCGATCACGGGGACGATCGGAGTTCCTGCCGTGGTTCTGCCTGCGCGGCCTGTTCCAAGGAGCCACCCCGCTTCAGGGCCGAGGCGCAGTGGGGACGCGCGGCTGCTCGCGGGCGAGGAGCGCAGCGAGGGGCGGCGGAGAGGAGGGGAAGGCCGGCGACGACGGCCGCTATCGCCAGCCAGGGAGTCTCGAACGGCACTCGTACCGGCTCATCCCACGTGGTAGGCACCGTCAGAGGCCACCACAGCAACCTCCCGGCAATACATCCGGTGACCGCACCGAGGACCGTTCCCCATAAGGCGCACAGAGCCGCGCGGGAGGCGCAGAACCACCGGAAAGTCGCGGCCGATCCCCTACCGGCTCGCTTCAGAACCCGGGCCTGGCGCGCGTTCGCGGCCTTGCCGAAGCCGACGGCCAGCGCGCACGCGAGGGCGACGAGGAATGCCGCCGCGACGATGGGCAGCCACCCGGTCGAAGGCTCGAAGCCGCGCTCGACGTAGGTTGCCGCGACCGCGTCGTCCAGACGGTCGTCGAGGCGCTCCTGCTCCTGCGGCGTGACCCGGTGGAGGGAGGGGTCAACGATCAGTTCGTCCGGCTGAAGCTGGTAGCCGAGGCTACGGAGGATCTTCGAGGGGACGAAAATCGTCTGCATGTGCGGGTCGGCAGGTCTAGCGATGACCGCCCGGACGCTCTTGGTCGATATCGTCTCGTCGTTTTCGTTGACCTCGTAGGAGAGTTCGACCGAGTCAACCTTCATGGCAGCTGATGTGATCACTACGGCCGTGTTCTCGTCATACGGCGTCGACTGATCGCCCGTGAGGTACCGCAGCAGCTTTTCGTCGCCGATGGCCTGGTTCCAGTAGACGGCCTCCTCCGGCATGTCGACGTTCCCCGCGTCCGTGCCGAAGTGCCTGGAGAGGCTCGTCGGTCGCTCGCTCTCAGCGATTGGCACGCCGGGTAATTCCCGCTCCATCGCCGCTCGTATGGCGCCTGCATCCGCCGCCGAGAAAGAAGACACCCCGAATAAGGTGCTTGGCTGGACCAATAAGGTGCCCTGCCGGGCCCGGGGAGAGTATTCGGCCCTGCTCTGCGTCGCTTCGCCGACCGCGATGACCGTCAGCGCCATGCCGAAGGCCGTCGCTGTCATCACCAGCGTGATGCTGAGAACTGCGCGCGCACGGCGGTGGGCCAGGTCGCGGGCCGCCAGGCGTAAGGGTGGCGGCAGTCGCTCCGTGAACGGACGAGGGATCTCCAGCAGCCATGAAGGCAGTGGGGCGAGACCAGCCACAAGTAGTCCCGCGCCGACGAGGGCGAGCAGCAGCATCGCGAGGGATTCCATGGCGCCGTAGCGCGAATCCTCACCCGCCGCCCACGCACCGAGCCCCATCACCAAGACACCGGCGAACGACACGAACAGGCCCTTTACGACGAGTCGCCGGCTTATGCGCTCGTGGCGGTTAGGCGGGGCGGAACGCACCGCGACACGGATGACCCTGGCCGTTCCCAGCAAGGGAGGGCCCACCAACATAGCGAAGAACACGACCGCGAATGCGTAGTATCCAAGATCGAAAGACATGGCGGAATAGTAGCCAGCTACAACACCGACACGTCCGCTTACAACAATTCCTCTACGGTGAGCAAGGCCAGGCATCCGGGCCAGACGGCGTTTAACCGGGCCGCGCCGAACACCTTCTCAAGCGAAGGCGGAGATCTGGCTGACCAAGAAGGGAGCGAACTGCTGGCCACGTTCTCAAGCCTGCAGTGGGGTGAACTGACGGCGACCGCCCGCCCAAGTCCGAAGCGGGCAAGCGCATCGTCAGCATCCCGGCCGCGCATCTGCTTTACGCCGAGGGATCCATGGATTCGTACGCTGACAACGGCGAGGAACACGTCTTCATCGGCCCCAAGTGCGCCAAGCGCCGGTACTCGAAATCCACCCGCGGAGCGTCCGATAAACGCTGGTGTTGCGGCACCCAACGCCTGACGAAACAGTCAGTCGCGACGGATACCGTAACCCACCATGAATACCGCCTACGCCTGGTCTGACCTCTTCCCGGAGGAAGAGCCGATGGCCGAAGGTCCAGACCATCCTCCGTTGCCGCCTGGCCATGGCCTCCACCCCCCGGCCGGTGAATTAGAAGTCAGTCAACTCGAAGAGCGGTTAGGCATGAACCTGCCGCCAAGCTATCGGCAATTCCTCCTGTACTCCGACGGCTGGGGCGTCGAGGAGTACTCCCTGTGGCCGGTCGCTGAGGTCGGCTGGGTCCGTGACGTCCTGCCTTCAAGGGTCGAAGCCTGGTCGGTGCCCAGAGATGAAGTGCCTGATGACCTCTACTTCGTCTACGGAAAGAAGCAGAATCACCACGCCATCAGAGCGGAATATCTGCCTGACACTCTTATAGTCGGGCTGTGGGATGGAGACCTTCTTCTCAACCCCCACGTCATGACCTCTGATGGCGAGTGGGAGGCCTGGCTTCTCGCGGGTTGGATGGCCGGCGCCAAGCGTCACAGGTCCTTCTGGGACCTCATGAAAGACCTTTGTACCCCTTGAGCCCTACGGCGGCAGGGAGGGATGGCATCCATCCCCACCCGGCTGCGCCTCTCCACACGGGCCGATGTAACCCCGGCAAGCGCGGCATGCAGAGGGCGCTTCGGCGGAGTTTGGCATCAGGGATCAACCACGGTGCTCGGTGAGCCAGGAACGAACCCTGGCTCACCGAGCACCCCCAAGCACGTACGGCGACCGGCCATGCAGTGGTGATCGTGAGGGCTGCATCTGTGCGGCGTGGCAACCCCGGTCGGAGGGTTCGGTTGGTACGCCGGGGTCGGCGCGCGGTGCCCGGCCCGGTGTCCCGCCGCCGTCCGGGACCGGCCCCCAGGCCGCACGCCCGGACGGCGGGCGGGCGGAGGGCCGGGGGTACGGCGGCGCGCCGCGCCGCCGCTTGATACCTACAAGAACTATTCGGCTGTGCCCCGGCTATGGCTCGTTGTCTTGCGGGCCTCGGCGATGAGTTCGACGAGGTCGGCCATCAGCTTCGGGCTTGCGGCGATGGTGGCTTGGGCGGTCATGTTGTGCGGGCTGCCGTCGATGTCGACGACTGCGGCTCCGGCTTCGCGGACGATGGTGACGCCTGCGGCGGGTGTCTCATGGGTTGTTGCTGAACATGACGTTGGCGTCGATCCTGCCGTCCACGCGCCCGGACGGTTCTTGAGTCAGAGCGAGACGAGGCCGGTTCCGCTCCACGACGTTGTCGCCTATGGCCACGATGGCGCTGTCCAGTTCGCGGGCGTCGCTCGCCTGAATGATCGTGTCGTTGGCTTGAGCGCCGGCCCCTTCCGCGGCTGGATAGCGGAGGCCGAGGAACGGCAGATCGATGACTCTGACGAGCCCGAGCCGGACGAGCAAAATCCAGATGGATCGGGCACGTAGCGGGCACGGAAGATCGAAAAGAGTCCAGACAACAACTAAGGCCAGGCGGGGAAACCGTCTCTAACCTGGTCTTTGGCGATGAGAGCGGGTGACGGGAATCGAACCCGCGCTGTCAGCTTGGGAATTGCAGGAATCTCGGCTCGTGAGAGCGCCAGCCTGCGGTTACGGCCGGTCGTGAGTGACCGTGGTTGACCCCTCGTTACCCCGGTTAATGGCACGCTAATGGCACGACGATCGCGGCCTTGAGCTGTGAAACCGGCTCGGATCCGATGGCATGCGCAGGGAAAGGAAGAGACTATGAGCAGCCTTCTTCGCTCACTCACGGACGAGGTGAGACCCGAATACCGGCTCTTCGCCGTCGCCAGCGTTATAGACGGCCAATTAGTGGGCTCGGCGGTCGATGGGGAGATGGACCCACCGGACGAGAGGGTTGCGGCAGGGCACGACGGGCTCATCATCCGGACGGCATACTACGGTGACGTATTGCATACGATCCACAACGGGTTCGAGCGGTGGGACGGGCCACCACCTGTGGATGACTGGGAAGAGCTGTGGACTGGCCGGCTCTCACTGAGATCCGAACTGATCGGTGCCGAGCCTTGGGCGGCCGACTATCTCAATCCACACCGTATGGAGTTCGACCTAGGGCAAGGCGATACGACCTGGTCCACACGGGTAACCACCAAGATCCTTCGGACCGAACAGGAGCCCGGCTTCCCCAACGCGTTCGCCCGGATCGAGCTATACAAGATCCAGTTTTGGGTTTAAGCGCTTACGCACGTGAGACGCTTCGACGGAGTTTGGCATCAGGGATCAGCCGCACTGCTCGGTGAGCCAGGGTGAGGAACGAACTCTGGATCGTCGATCGCCCCGTACGGCATCCGGCCATGCTGTGGCGATCGTAGGGCTGCATCTGTGCGGCGGCCCGGCAACCCCGGGCGGGCGGTCGGCTGGTACGGCGTGCTATGCGCGGCCCGGTGTCCCCGCCGCTGTCCGGGACCGGCCCCAGACCGCACGCCCGGACGGTGGGCGGGCGGAGGGCCGAGGATACGGCCGCGCGCCGCGCCGCCGCTTGGCAAGCTCTCTACGGCGATGATTCGACAGTGGCGGCACGCAGAGATCAACAGCCCTAGGAAACATCAAAGCCCAGGTACCGAATCCATCGGTCTACCTGGGCTTTCGCGATGAGAGCGGGTGACGGGAATCGAACCCGCGCTGTCAGCTTGGGAAGCTGATGTTCTGCCATTGAACTACACCCGCGTGCGACTCGCGGTCGCCGACCACCACTGTAGCGGAAACTTGGCGCAGTTCAGCAATCCCGGGCCCGCAGAGTTTCCGGGCGGGCGGTAAGTTGCTCACCGTGTTGCTATCTGACCGTGACATCCTTGCTGAGATCGACGCCGGACGGCTCTCACTCGATCCGTTCGATCCCGAAATGATCCAGCCGTCCAGCATCGACGTCCGGCTCGACCGGTTCTTCAGGGTGTTCGAGAACCATCGCTACCCGCACATCGACCCGTCCGAGGAGCAGCCGGATCTGACGCGGATGGTGGAGCCCAGGGGTGACGAGCCGTTCATCCTTCATCCGGGGGAGTTCGTGCTGGCCTCCACGTACGAGGTCGTCTCGCTGCCGGACGATCTGGCCTCGCGGCTGGAGGGCAAGAGTTCGCTCGGCCGGCTGGGGCTGCTGACGCATTCGACGGCCGGGTTCATCGATCCGGGGTTCAGCGGGCATGTGACGCTGGAGTTGTCGAACGTGGCGACGTTGCCCATCAAGCTGTGGCCGGGGATGAAGATCGGGCAGCTGTGCGTGTTCAAGCTCAGCTCCCCCGCCGAGCATCCGTACGGGTCCAGCAAGTACGGTTCGCGCTATCAGGGGCAGCGGGGCCCCACCCCGTCGCGGTCGTACCGCAACTTCCACCGGACGAAGGTGTGAGATGAACATCAGGTGAACATTCGAGGAACGTCTCGGTAATCAAGTCTCGTTTGCGCTACCGCCAGCAACTGTTCTGAACGACGTCGAGGGCAGTGCGAGCTGCCAAAAAACCCCCAAAAGTACGTACATCCTCGGTGTTGCACAACCTACGTCGGGTAGCCAGAAGGCGAACGGGATGTGAAGTTCGCATTTCGCCTGGTAGGCCATACCCTCTTCCACGGACCATCCCCGCACATCTGGAGAACGACGTGCGCCTGCGTCTCACGCCACGTGAGGACAGCTACTACGACCTGTTCGCCGATTCGGCGAACAACCTGGTCACGGCATCCCGCCTGCTGGTGGAGATCATCAGTGACGGCTCGGACAGGGAAGCCCTGGCCGAGAAGATGCGCGCCTGCGAGCACGCCGGCGACGAACGCACCCACGCCATCATGAACAGGCTCAACGAGAGCTTCATCACGCCGTTCGACCGCGAGGACATCTACCGCCTCGCCTCCAACCTCGACGACGTGATGGACGCCATGGAGGCCGCCTCCGACCTGATCGTGCTCTACCAGCTCGACCACCTGCCCAAGGACGTCGTCCGCCAGGTCGAGGTGCTCGAGCGGGCCGCCGAGCTCACCGCCGAGGCCATGCCCCGGCTGCGTTCGATGAAGAACCTCAACGAGTACTGGATCGAGGTCAACCGCCTGGAGAACCAGGCCGACCAGGTCTATCGCAGGCTGCTGGCCAAACTGTTCAGCGGCGAGTACGACGCACTCACGGTCATGAAGATGAAGGAGGTCGTCGACGCCCTCGAACAGGCGGCCGACGCCTTCGAGCACGTCGCCAACACCGTCGAGTCGATCGCGGTCAAGGAAAGCTAGGCCCCGTGGACCTCACGCTCGCCCTCGTCATCGGCGTGGTCGTCGTCGCACTCGTCTTCGACTACACCAATGGCTTCCACGACGCGGCGAACGCCATCGCGACCTCCGTCTCGACCCGAGCCCTGACGCCCAGGGCCGCGTTGTTCATGGCGGCGGCCATGAACTTCATCGGCGCCCACCTGGGCACCCAGGTCGCCCAGACCGTCGGCAGCGGCATCATCGACGCACCGAACGGCTCGCACGGCCTGGTGATCGTGGCCGCGGCGCTCATCGGCGCGATCGTCTGGAACCTGATCACGTGGTATTTCGGGTTGCCCTCCTCCTCCAGTCACGCGCTCATCGGGGGCCTGGTCGGCTCAGCGCTGGCCTCGGCCAGCGTCGTGCACTGGGACGGCGTTCTCGAGAAGGTCGTCATCCCGATGATCCTCTCGCCGCTGGTCGGGTTCTCCCTCGCGGCGTTGATCATGATCGCAATCTACTGGATCTTCCGCAACAGCCAGCCCGGAAAGACCAACCGGGGCTTCCGCTACACGCAGACCGTCTCGGCCGCCGCCATGGCGCTCGGTCACGGCCTGCAGGACGCCCAGAAGACGATGGGCGTCATCTTCCTGGCGCTCGTCGTCGGCGACTTCGCCAACCCGGGCGACCCCATCCCGCAGTGGGTCATCCTGGCCGCCGCCGCGGCGATCTCCCTCGGCACGTACGCGGGCGGCTGGCGCATCATGCGGACGCTGGGGCGGCGCATCATCGCCCTGGACCCGCCGCAGGGTTTCGCCGCCGAGTCGGCGGCGGCGACGGTGTTGTACGTCGCCGCCATCGGGTTCGGCGCCCCCATCTCGACCACGCACACGATCACCTCGGCGATCATGGGCGTCGGCGCGACCAAGCGGCTCAGCGCCGTGCGGTGGGGCGTGGCCGGCAACATCGTGACCGCCTGGATCCTCACCATCCCGGCCGCCGCCCTCGTCGCCGCGATCTCGTACTTCATCATGCACGCGATCGTGGAGTAGCTCAGGCGGTGGGGGCGTACATCACGTCGACGTCCCA
The DNA here is from genome assembly GCF_003236395.1 of Nonomuraea aridisoli. Classification (GTDB taxonomy): domain Bacteria; phylum Actinomycetota; class Actinomycetes; order Streptosporangiales; family Streptosporangiaceae; genus Nonomuraea; species Nonomuraea aridisoli. Next base: position 37,352 of record NZ_POUD01000018.1, read on the forward strand.
CCGGGAGAAGCCGAGTGACTCGTACAACCTGATGGCCGCCGTGTTGGCCTCGTCCACGTAGAGCATCGCCTGGGCGAGGCCGCGCGAGCGCAGGTGGGTCAGGCCGGCCAGGGTGAGCGCCCGGCCGAGTCCGGTGCCCTGCTGGGAGGGGTCGACGCCGACGACGTACACCTCTCCCACGGAGTCGTGGACCTTCGTCCAGTGGAAGCCGGCCAGCCGGTCGCCGCGGACGGCCAGGAAGAAGCCCTCGGGGTCGAACCACGGCTCGCGCTCGCGCCGCAGCAGGTCGTCGACCGTCCAGGCGCCCTGTTCGGGGTGGTGGGCGAAGGCGGCGGCGTTGACCTTGAGCCAGGCCTCCTCGTCACGTCCCGGTACGAACGTGCGCAGCGAGACCTCCGGCGGCAGCGTGCAGTCCGGAAGAGGCGCCTCCAGCGGGCGGCGCATCTGCCACAGGGACCGTACGCGTTCCAGCCCGAACGAGGCCGCCAGCGCCGCCGCGCCCGCGTGGTCGCCGTGGGCCCACAGGCGGGGGCGGCCGCCGGTGACGTCCAGGACCTCGCGCAGCAGGCGCGTGCCGTGGCCGCGCCGGCGGTGGTCCGGGTGGACGACCAGCTCGACGCTCGGTGCCTCGTCGCCCGGATCGACGTGCGCGTAACCGGCCAGGTCGGCTCCGGCGCGCAACAGCAGGGAGCGGGCCCCGGAGTCGCCGCCGTAGCGGACGTGGAGCATCGACTGCTCGTTGAGCGGGTGGACGCCGTCGGCTCGCGCCGCCGCCTCCACGAGGCCGAGCACCTCGGCGATCTCCTCGTCGTCCAGCCGGGCCGAGACTTTCACGCGCACGTTCACAGAACGCCACTCTAGGCGGACCACTGGCAAACACCGCCAGACGGCATCCGGATAAATCGTTACCTTTGCGACATCGGCTGCTCAAGGTCAGGTCGTAACGTCTTGGGGCATGACGTCTCGTTCCTTACTCCGGCTGGCGCTTGCCGGAGCCGTCACCTCGGGTGCGGTCATGCTGGCCACCCTCCCGGCGAACGCGAGCAAGGCCCCTCCGACGGTCCCCGTCCGGCTGCTCGCGCTCAACGACTTCCACGGCAACCTCGAGCCCCCGACCGGCTCCTCCGGCCGCATGGTGGACGAGCACGGCAACACGGTCGACGCCGGCGGCGCCGCGTACGTCGCCACGCACATGAAGGCCCTGGCCGACCGGAACACCATCGCCGTGGCCCAGGGCGACCTCATCGGCGCCTCACCGCTGATCTCGGCCGCCTACCACGACGAGCCGTCGATCGAGTTCCTGGACAAGCTGGGGCTCAAGGTGGCCGCGGTGGGCAACCACGAGTTCGACGAGGGCTACGCCGAGCTGCGCCGCATCATGAACGGCGGCTGCCACCCGGTCGACGGCTGCTCCCCCGCCGGCACGTGGAAGGGCGCCAAGTTCGACTACGTGGGCGCGAACGTGCTGTTCAAGAACCCGCACGAGAGGACCGACGCGCTGGCCGGACTCGCCGGAACGAACACCCCCACGGTCAAGAAGCTGCTCGCCGACTTCGGCGTGCCCGCGCTGCCGCCGGTCAGCGTCAAGCGGGTGAACGGCGTCCCGATCGGCTTCATCGGCGTCGTCACGCAGACCACGCCGAACATCGTCACGAGCGAGGGCATCAAGGACCTCAAGTTCATCGACGAGGTCAAGGCCGCCAACGTCGCCTCCAAGCTGCTCAAGCTGCTCGGCGTCAAGGCACAGGTCGTGCTGGTGCACGAGGGCGACCAGGTGAACGCCGGCCAGTCGCCGGACTCCTGTGCCGCCACCCCCGGGCCCGGCACCCGCATCGCGACGCAGGTGGACCCGGAGGTCGACCTGGTGCTGAGCGGCCACTCCCACCAGGCGTACCTGTGCACGGTCAAGGACCCGGCGGGCAACGACCGTCTCTTCTCGCAGGGCGGCTCGTTCGGGCGGGTGATCACGCAGGTCGACCTGAAGGTGAACACCAGGAGCCGCGACATCGTGCGCTCCTCGGTCGTCGCCGACAACCACGTCGTGACCCGCACGGTCACCCCGGACCCGGAGATCTCCACGTTCGTGCAGACGTGGAAGGACCGCGTGGCGCCCGTCGCCAACCGGGCGGTCGGCACGATCACCGCCGACATCACCAACACCGCGGGGCCCTCCGGCGAGTCGCCGCTCGGCAACCTCATCGCCGACGCGCAGCTGGCCGCCACCCGGACCGGCGGCAACGCCCAGATCGCCCTGATGAACCCGGGCGGCGTGCGGGCCTCGCTGTCGTTCGCCGGCTCGCCGGCCGGTGAGGGCGACGGCGTCGTCACGTACGGCGAGGCGTTCACGGTGCAGCCGTTCAACAACCTCATGCAGGTGGTCACGCTGACCGGGGCGCAGCTGAAGACGGTGCTGGAGCAGCAGTTCACCGGCGGCCCGAACAACCAGGCGTTCACCAAGATCCTGCAGCCGTCGGCGAACTTCACCTACACCTACAGCCCGAGCGCGCCCTGGGGCTCGAAGGTCTCCGACATGAGGATCGACGGGACCCCGGTGACCGACACCCAGACCATCAGGGTCGCGGCCAACAACTTCCTCGTGGGCGGCGGCGACGCGTTCCTCGCCTTCACCGAGGGCACCGACCTGTGGAGCGGGCCGCTGGACATCGACGCCTTCGTCGACCACCTCGGCCAGAACAACCCCATCGCTCCGCCCGCCACGAACCGCATCACCGTCACCGGCTGAGGCGCCGTAGGGCCCGCGGGCGCGGGCCCTACGCGTCCTTCCAGGCCAGCCACTTCCGCTCGATCTCCGTGGGGAGGTCGACGCCGTGGTGGCGGGCCATCAGCACCACGTGGCACAACACGTCGGCCAGCTCCTCGCGGAACGCGGCGTCGAGCTGCTCGTCCGTGCGGCCCTTGCGCCTGGCCCGGCCGCTGCGCATCAGGAACGCCTGCGTGAGCTCGCCCAGCTCCTCCTGGAGCTTGAGCAGGAACCACGTGTCGTCACGCTCGATGCCGAGGTGCGCGGCGTAGCGGTGGGAGATGGGCTCGATCTCGTCGGAGAGCTCGCGCAGATCCATGCCGGAAGTGTAGGGCCGGGACCTCACACGCCCCCGTACAGCGGGATGACCGCGACGAAGCGGGCGCCCGGGTGGTGGTCGGCCACCGTGAGGCTGCCGCCATGGGCGGCGGCGATCTCCCTGGACAGCGGCAGCCCGAGACCGCTGCCGCCCTTGTCCTTCGCCCTGCCGCTCTCCAGCCGGGTGAACCGCTCGAAGACCCGCTCCCGGTCCTCCGGCGCGATGCCGTCGCCGTCGTCGGCGACCGTCACGATCACCTGCGCCTGGCGTACGGACACCTCCACCTCGATCCGGGTGGCGGCGTGCCGGGTGGCGTTGTCGAGCAGGTTGGTCAGCAGCCGGTCGAGCTGCACCGGCGAGCCGCAGACCGGCGCCGACGCGCACAGCCGCAGGTGGATCGGCACGCGGCCGTCCTCGCGGTCGCGCGCCTGCTCCTCCACCACGCGGCAGAGGTCGACCACCCGGCGCGGCACGACGGCGCCGGCGTCGAGCCTGGCCAGCATCAGCAGCTCGTCGACGATCGTGGCCAGGCGGTCGGCGGCGGCCAGGGCCCGCGCGCCGGTGGCCTTCCAGTCGGTCTCGTCGGGGTAGGCGTTGGCCACCTCCAGCTGGGCGCGCAGGGCCGAGATCGGGCTGCGCAGCTCGTGGGAGGCGTCGGCGACGAAGCGACGCTGAGTTTCGGCGGAACGTTCGAGACGGTCGAGGGTGTGGTTGGTGGTGCGGGCCAGCGAGCTGATCTCGTCGCCGGTGTCGGGCACGGGGACGCGCCGGCTAATGTCGCGGCCGGTGATCTCGGCCAGTTCGGCGCTGATGCGCTCGACCGGGCGCAGCGCCGACCCGACCGCGGCCCAGGTGATGGCGCCGACGATCCCCAGCACGAGCGGGGACCCGACGAACACGAACAGGTTGATCCAGGTGAGCGCCCGGTCGACGTCGGACAGGGAGGAGGCGCCGTACACGGTGACGGGGCCTTCGGGCGTGTCCACGGTCATGGCCTTGACCAGGTAGTGGATCGCGGGCTCCGTGCTGGTGGCCGGCGCGGTCTGCTCGACGGTCGAGATCGTCCTGGGCGCGGGGGGCCGGAAGTCCGTCATGTGGGCGTCCTGCAGGGACGTGGCGGGGGTGGACGCGATGATCCGGCCGTCCGACGACCGGACGCGCAGGAAGTGGATGCGGGCCGGCGGGGTGAGCACGGTGGGCAGCTCGCCCGCCCGCGCCTCGGCCGCCACCCGCCGCACGGCCAGCTCGACTCTGCTGTGGACGACGCCGTAGAGGTTGTCGGGCACGGTGGACAGCGTCAGGGAGGACCCGGCGGCGAGGACGACGGCGGCCACCAGGATCGCGATCGTGGTCAGGCGACCCCGAAGAGAACGCGGGAACCCCGCCATTTTCCCACCCCCGTGCCTTACTGCGAGTGACATCTACCCGCTCAGCGCGATCGCAACATGACAGCTGCTGATCTGGCCTTATACCGATTGAGGCGATGAGGGCTGGATACGCTGAGTGTATATACCCGGCCTTGACCGCCAGGCGACCGGCCCCTCTCCCACCCCTTACGCCCGTGGCGATTCCGCTGAGGGCGTGCACGTCTTCCGCGCGGGCGTTCGGGCAGCCAGGGTGGGAGCCATGAGGGTTCTGGTGCTGGGCGGCACGGAGTTCGTCGGCCGGGCGGTCGTCGAAGAAGCGCTCGCGTTGGGGTGGCGGGTGACGACGTTCAACCGGGGCAGCCACGAGCCGCCCGCGGGGGTGGCGGCGTTGCGCGGCGACCGGTCGGCCCCGGGCGGGCTCGCGGCGCTGGAGCGCGGCGAGTGGGACGTCGTGGTCGACACCTGGTCGTGGGCGCCGTCGGCGGTCCGTGACTCCGCCGCGTTGCTGGCCGATCGGGCGGGTCACTACGTCTACGTCTCCAGCCGTTCCGTCCACGCCGACGGGGCGGGGTTCGGGGCCGACGAGAGCGCGCCCGTGGTGGCGGCCTCGCCCGACGACGGCGACGGCGACTACGCGAAGAACAAGAGGGGCGCCGAGCTGGGCGCCGTGGCGGCGTTCGGGGAGCGGGCGCTGCTGGCCCGCGCGGGGCTCGTCCTGGGGCCGTACGAGAACATCGGGCGGCTGCCGTGGTGGCTCAACCGGATCGCGCGCGGCGGCCCGGTGGTCGCGCCGGAACCGGCCGATCTGGGGCTCCAGTACGTCGACGCCCGCGACCTGGCCCGGTGGTGCCTGGAGGCGGCCGGACGCGGCGTGGGCGGGGCGTTCAACGTGGTGAGCCCACCGGGGTTCACCACGATGAGCGAGCTGCTCGACACGTGCGTCCGCGTGACCGGAGGCGGGGCGGAGCTGCGCTGGATCGGCGCCGACCGGCTGCTGGCCGAGGGCGTGCGGCCGTGGATCGACCTGCCGATCTGGCTGACGGGCGACGACCACGCCTTCATGCACGGGGCCGACGTGTCGCGGGCGGTCGCGGCCGGGCTGCGGTGCCGGCCGGTGGCGGAGACGGTGGCCGACACCTGGGCCTGGCTGCGGGGCATCGGCGGTGCGGCGCCCATGCGGGCCGACCGGCCCCGGGTGGGGCTCGACCCCGCGGTGGAGGCCCGGTTACTCGAACGCGGCTGAGCGTTTCTCCATGGTCGTGCGCACGAGGTCGTAGCAGGCGGCCACGAGCGCGATCCCCACGGAGACCAGCACGACCAGCAGCCCGTGGCGGAACGCCGTCGACCAGCCGTCCCCCAGCGAGCCGAAGAACGTCGAGCCGGCCGCCGCGATGCCGATGGCCGAGCCGAGCCGCTGGCCCGTCTGCAGCACGCCGGCCGCGCTGCCGCCGCCTTCGGGCGCCACCTCGGAGAGCGTGATGGCCTGGTTGGGCGAGATCACCAGGCCGCTGCCCATGCCCGCCAGCAGCAACGGCAGCGCGGTCGCCAGGCCCACGTGCTGGCCGGGCACGAGGTAGGTGGCGCCCATGGTGGCCAACAGCCCGGCGATCACCATGGTCAGACCGACGGCGGTCAGCCGCCGCCCGGCCCTCCACACGAGCCGGCCGCCGACCACGGCGGCCGAGGCCGAGCCGAGCGCGAACGGCGTGATCGACAGCCCGGCCAGCAGGGGGCTGTAGCCGTGGCCGCTCTGCAGGTAGAGGGTGAAGGCGAAGAAGATGCCGGTGAATCCGGCGAAGTAGAACAGCGCGATCATCGACCCCAGCCGGTACGACCGCTTCCGGAACAACGCCAGGTCGACCAGCGGCTCACGCCCGTAGTAGCGCTCCCAGACCACGAACCCGGCCAGGGTCAGCAGCGCGGCCGGCACGAGCAGCCACTTGGCGTCGCCCTCCCACTGGTTGCGCTGGACGAACGGCAGCAGCAGCCCCGCGATGCCGGCCCCGAGCAGCAGCACGCCCACCAGGTCCATGCTCTCGTGGCGGCGCACGGTCACCGGTCTGGGCAGCAGCCGCCAGGCCAGCGGCAGCAGCACGGCCCCGATCGGCAGGTTGACCAGGAACACCCACCGCCACCCGTGGTCGGCCCCGAACACGGTCACCAGCGCGCCGCCGATCAGCGGCCCGGCGGCCGTGGACACCCCGATGGTGGCGCCGAGCGCGCCGAAGGCCCGGCCGCGTTCGTACCCCTGGAACATCTGCTGGATCAGGCCGGAGACCTGGGGGTTGAGCATGCCGGCCGCCATGCCCTGGATCAGGCGGGCCACGATGAGCACCGTCATGTTCCCGGCGAAGCCGCAGGCGGCGCTGGCGAGGGTGAAGAGCACCACGCCCCACATGAAGATGGTGCGGCGGCTCCTGGCGTCGCCCAGCCGCCCGGCGGGGACCAGCAGCAGGCCGAACGTGAGCGCGTAGCCGGACAACGTCCACTGCAGGCCGTCGTCGGAGGCGTTCAGACCGTCGCGGATCGACGGCAGCGCCACGTTGACGATGCTGACGTCGAGGCCGGTCATGAACGCGGCCGTCAGGCACACGGCCAGCGCGCGTTTGCGGTTGTCGCCCCCGGACGCCCCCATCACGACACCACTTCCCTTCACCCCCTCAAGGATCACAAACTTCCTTTTCCCGCCATAAGCCGGGTACCGTCCGATCATGGACACGATGGCGGTGGAGCAGAACGGCATCAACGCCGTCCCCGAGGGCGAGCGCCATGGCCGGCCCCGCGACCTGTTCTGGCCCTGGGCGGGCTCCAACCTGTCGCTGTTCGGCGTCGCCTTCGGCGTGTACATCGTCGGGCTCGGGCTCGGCGTGATCCCCGCGATCGTCACCGGGGCCCTCGGGTACGCGCTGTCGTTCCTGCTCGTCGGCCTGGTCGCGGTCGGGGGCAGCCGCTCGGGCGTGCCGACCATGACGCTGGGCCGGGCGCCGTTCGGCTACCAGGGCAACAAGCTGCCCACGATCTTCTCGTACGTCTCCAACGTGGGCTGGGAGATCGTGCTGGTCACGCTGGCCGCGCAGGCCGGCGCGGCCATCCTCGCGCGCCTCACGCCCGGCGTCCCCGCCACCACGGCCACCGCCGGCTGCTTCGCCGTCGCCGCCCTCGTGGTGATCGCGGTCGGCGTGTACGGCCACGCGATGATCATGGTGGTGCAGCGTTACCTGACGTACGCGTTCGTGGTGCTGACGGTCGTCTACCTCATCCTCATGGCGCCGCGGCTCGGCGGGTCGCTGGCGAGCACGGCGGGGCCGGGCGAGTGGGTGGGCGCGGTCATCTTCGCGATGACGCTGCTCGGGCTGGGCTGGGTCAACTGCGGCGCCGACTACTCCCGCTACCTGCCGAGTGCCTCGTCCGGCCGGTCGGTGGCGCTGTGGACGACGCTCGGCGGCGCGCTGCCGCCGATGGTGCTGCTGGTCTTCGGCGTACTGCTGGCGGGCGGCGACCCGAAGCTCGCCGAGGCGGCCGGGGCGGACCCGGTGACGGCTCTGGCCGGGGCGCTGCCGACGTGGTTCCTGGTGCCGTACCTGCTGACCGCGATCGGCGGGTTCCTGGCCGGGGCGATCCTCGACATCTACTCCTCGGGCCTGTCGATGCTGGCGCTCGGCGTGCCGATCCGCCGCCACTACGCGGTGCTGATCGACGGGCTGCTCATGGTGCTCGGCGGCTACTACCTGCTGTTCGTCTCCACCAGCTTCCTCGCGACCTTCCAGGCGTTCCTGGCGATCGTCGGCGTGGTGATGGCGGCCTGGGCGGCGATCTTCCTGGTGGACATGTGGCGGCTGCGGGCGGGCGGCCGGGCGTACGACGAGGGGCTGCTGCGGGCCGGCGCGCCCGCGGTCAACTGGCCGGGCGTGGTGTCGCTGGTCGTGGCCTCCTTCGTGGGCCTCGGGCTGATCACGTCGGCCGACGAGAACATCGCCCGCGTCGTCGGCTTCCTGATGAGCGAGGAGCTGCGCGGCGGCACGTTCGGCAGCGCGAACATCGGCGTGGTGATCGCTCTCGTGCTGGCCGGGCTCCTGTACTTCGCGATCTCCGCCGTGCAGGGGCGCCGCGCCCGCTGAGCGCCGCTACGCTGGGTGAGCCATGCTGGACCATCCGTTGCGGCTGCTGCGGTGGGCGGTGCGCCTCACCGCCTGCGGCCTGGTGCTGTTCGCCGTCGTCTCCGTGCTGCGCGAGGGCCGCGTCACCGAGGCCGTCGGCGGCGTGCTGCTCGGCCTCCTCTACGCGGCCGGCGCCGCCTTCGAGGGCCGGCCGTCGCCGGCCCGCGTGTGGCTCGGGCTGGTCACCGCCGGGTGGCTGGTGCTCGCGGTGACCGCGCCGCCGTTCGTATGGGTCGTCTTCCCGCTGCTGTTCGCCTACCCGCAGGTGCTGCCGCTGTGGGCGGCCATGTTCGGGGTGACGGTGCTGACGTCGGTCACGATCGCGGTCTCGGCCTGGCACGCGGGCGGGCTCAGCGTGCCGGTGCTGCTCGGGCCCGGCGGCGCGGCGGTCGTGGTGACGATGCTCGCCCTCGTGTGCCGGGCCCTGCGCGCCGATCCGCGCCTCAGGCCGTGACGACGGCGAAGTCGGGCAGCGGATGGTCCAGTACGGCGACCAGCCGGCGCAGCACCCGTGTGTCCCCCTCGCGTTCGACGCCCTCGACGCCCTGGCCCGACAGCAGGCCGACGAGCTGCGCCTTCGTCAGCCGCAGCGTCAGGTCGGCGGTCCCGCGCGGCTCGGGCTGCTGGACGAGCACGCCGTTGGCCAGCGTCGTCCGGTGGCGTTCCCCGAGGTCCGTCAGGTGCCAGTCGATGGACAGGCGCTCGTTCCAGGCCCGCGGCCCGTCCACGCGGATGGCGATCGAGTCGAAGATCTGCTCCACGGAGAGCGCGGCCAGGAAGTCGGCCGGGGTGACCTCCACGTCGGCCGGCACGATGCCGTCCGACAACTCCAGCGCCCCCGTCAGGTAGAAGTTGCGCCAGGTGGCGCTCTCGGTGCCGTGGCCGAGCCGGGTGTAGACCTCGGCCAGCAGGTCGCGGGCCTCCTTGTTGCCCTCGTCGGCGAAGACCGCGTGGTTGAGGAGCTGGGCGGCGAAGCGCAGGTCGTTCTCCCTGACGTAGCGGCGGGCGAACTCGACCACGGCCGCGCCGCCTCCGAGGCATTCGACGTACCGCACGGCGCTCTCCCTCGGCGGGTGCTCCCACAGGTGCGCCGGGTTGCCGTCGAACCAGCCGAGGTAGCGCTGGTAGAGGGCCATGACGTTGTGGATGAGCGAGCCGGAGTAGCCGCGCGTGTGCCAGGTCTGCTGGAGCGCGGGCGGCAGCCGCAGGGTCTCGGCGATCTCCGCTCCCGTCAGGCCCTTGTTGAGCAGGCGCAGGGTCTGGTCGTGCAGGTAGGCGTACATGTCGCGCTGCTGCGACAGGAAGCGCTCGATGCGGTCGCGGCCCCAGGTCGGCCAGTGGTGCGAGGCGAAGGCCACGTCGGCGCGGTCGGCGAACAGGGCGATGGCCTCGGTCAAGTAGCGGGCCCACGCGCGGGCGTCGCGGACGACGGCGCCGCACAGCGGCAGCATGCTGTTCTGGTTGTGGGTGGCGTTCTCGGCCAGGCAGAGGGCGCGGCGGGCGGGCAGGAGCAGGTTCATCTCCGCGGGGGCCTCGGCGCCCGGCGTCAGCTGGAAGACCATCTCGACGCCGTCGACCGTCTCCTCCTGGCCGGTGCGCTCGATCTCGGCCGTGGGCGGGATGAGCGACATGGTGCCCGTGGACAGGGTCATCCCCAGGCCGGCGCCGATCTGGCCCTCCGGCGAGCGGGGCAGGGCGGCGCCGTACATGTACAGGGCGCGGCGGGTCAGGGCGGGGCCGGCGTAGAGGTTGTCCGTGACCGCGTGCTCCATGAAGCCCTTGGGCGCCAGGATGGGCACACCGCCCCCGGTGACCCCGCGTACGCCGCCGAAGTGGTCGGCGTGGGAGTGCGTGTAGACGACGCCGGTGACGGGACGCCCGCCGCGGTGGGCCCGGTAGAGCTTCAGCGCGGCGGCGGCGCACTCGGTGGAGACCAGCGGGTCGATGACGACGACGCCGCGCTCGCCCTCGACCAGGGTCATGTTCGACAGGTCGAGCCCGCGCACCTGGTAGACGCCCTCCGTGACCTCGTACAGGCCCTGGCGGGCGCAGAGCTGCCCCTGGCGCCAGAGGCTCGGATGGGCGGTGTCCGGGCAGTCGCCCTGGAGGAAGTCGTAGGCGTCGTTGTCCCACACGACGCCGCCGTCCAGAGATCTGATCACCGCCGGGCTGAGCTTCGCGATGAATCCGCGGTCGGCATCCTCGAAGTCGCCCGCGTCGTGCCATGGAAGGTCTGCCATGCCAAGCCGCATGCCCGGGGAACGACGCCAGGTAGCTCAACGAAGTGCCCCTAATAGGATGAATCTTGGCAAGGGGCTTGATCATCGGGGGGACCCATGGACGCGTGCGTGTTCGACCTGGACGGCGTGCTGGTCGACAGCGAGCCGGTCTGGGAGGAGGTGCGCCGGGCGTTCGTCGCCGATCACGGGGGCGTCTGGCAGGCCGACACGCAGTCCAGGCTGATGGGCATGAGCACCGCCGAGTGGGCCGCGTACCTGCACGAGCTGGGCGTGCGCATGGAGCCCGCCGAGATCGCGCGCGGCGTGGTCGACCAGATGGCCGCGCGCTACCGCGACGGGGTGCCGCTGATGCCCGGGGCGGTGGCGGCGGTGCGGCGGCTGTCCGTCGCGGTCACGCTGGGGCTGGCCAGCTCGTCCCCGCGACGGCTGATCGACGTGGTGCTGGACGCGGCCGGGCTGACGGAGTGCTTCGCGGCCACGGTCTCCACCGAGGAGGTGGCGCGCGGCAAGCCGGCGCCGGACGGCTATCTGGAGGCCGCCCGCCGGCTCGGCGTGGACCCGGGCGCCTGCGTGGCGGTCGAGGACTCCAGCAACGGGCTGCGCTCGGCGCACGCGGCCGGCATGCGGGTGGTCGCCGTGCCGCACCCGCGCTACCCGCCCGCGCCGGACGCGCTCGCGCTGGCCTGGCGCGTCGTGCCCGCGCTCGGCGAGCTCACCCCGGAATCGCTGACCTGAGGTGACTACGATTGGGGAACCGTGCGAGACATCACGGTTTTCAGCGGCAGCGCCCATCCCGAACTCGCGGAGGAGATCTGCGCCCATCTCGGCACCCCGCTCCACCCCGTCCAGATCAACCGCTTCGCCAACGACGTGCTCGAGGTGCAGCTGCAGGCCAACTGCCGCGAGCGTGACGTCTTCCTCATCCAGCCTCTCGTGCCGCCGACGCAGGAGCATCTGGTCGAGTTGCTGCTCATGCTCGACGCCGCGCGCGGCGCGTCCGCGGCCCGGATCACGGTCGTGCTGCCGCACTACGCGTACGCGCGTTCCGACAAGAAGGACGCGCCGCGCATCTCCATCGGCGCGCGGCTGGTGGCCGACCTGATGGTGGCGGCGGGCGCGAGCCGGGTGCTGGCGATGACGCTGCACTCTCCGCAGGTGCACGGCTTCTTCAGCGTCCCCGTCGATCACCTGCACGCGCTGCGCGAGCTGGCCGCCCACTTCCGCCGGTACGACCTGTCGAACACCGTCGTCGTCTCCCCCGACCTGGGCAACGCCAAGGAGGCCGCTCACTTCGCCCGCCTGCTCGGCACCGGGGTCGCCATGGGCGCCAAGCAGCGCTTCAGCGACGACCGGGTGGTGATCAGCTCGGTGATCGGCGAGGTCGAGGGCAAGGACGTGATCGTCCTGGACGACGAGATCGCCAAGGGCAGCACGGTCATCGAGCTGCTCGACCGGCTGCGCGATCGGGGCGTGCGGTCGGTGCGGGTGGCCTGCACCCACGGGCTGTTCTCCGGCGGCGCGGTCGAACGGCTGGGCTCGCTGCCCGAGGTGCTGGAGATCGTCTGCACCAACACCGTGCCGCCGCCCAAGCCCAGCGACAAGCTGACGGTGTTGTCGATCGCGCCCGCGCTGGCCGAGGCGATGCGCCGCATCCACGACGGCGAGTCGGTCAGCGCGCTGTTCAGTACATCTTGATGACCTGACCCGTGACCCGCCGCCCCTGGTGGGAGACCAGGAACGTGATCACCTCGGCGACCTCCTCCGGCTCGGCGACCTTGCCCAGCGGGAGCGTCGCGGCGTACTGGACGACCTCGTCGTTGACCCAGCCGGTGTCGGTCACCGGCGGGTGCACCATGTTGGCCGTGATGCCGTAACAGCCGAGCTCGCGGGCGGCGGACGCGGTGTAGTTCTCCTGGGCCGCCTTCGCGGCGCCGTAGCTGACCTCCGTCGGGAAGCCCTCGGGGCCGCCGGAGGTCAGGCCGACGATGCGGCCCCAGCTCGCGCCGCGCGCCACGTGGCGGCGGGCGAACTCGGCGATCAGCAACGCGGGCGCGCGGACGTCGACGGCGAACTGCCGCTCGTGGGTCTCGGCGTCGACCATGCGCAGCGGGCGGCCGAACTGGTCGCGCTCGGTGGGCGTGAAGGTGTCGCTGAGCCAGCCGCTGGCGTTGTTGACCAGGATCTCGACCGGGCCGAACGCCTTCTCGGCCTGGTCGAACAGGGCCTTGGCGACCTCGGGGTCGGCCAGGTCGGCCTCGGCGGCCTCGGCCGCGCCGCCCGCCTCGCGGATGCGCCGCACCACGTCGTCGGCGGTGCCGGCCCTGGCCCGGTCGTACGCCTCGGGGTAGGCGGGCTCGTCGAGCGGCGGGAGCCGTTTGTACGTCAGGAAGACGGCGACGCCCTCGGCGGCCAGCGCGACGGCGGTGGCGGCGCCTATGCCGTGATTGGCCCCTGTGACCAGCGCGACCTTTCCAGCCAAGCGAGTATCGATCATAGTGGCCATCATGCAAGCCGACACGGATCGTCTGCTAAGGGTTTTCCTGGAGGGTGTCGAGCCGGCCGTGCCGCTGGTCGCGCTCTGGGCGCACGGCTCGCTGGCCACCGGCGACTACCGGCCGGGACACAGCGACCTCGATCTGGTCGCGGTGCTGGACGCGCCCGTGACGATGGAGCAGTGGCGGCGCATCAAGGCGGTGCACCGGGGGCTCGGCCTGCCGCTGGCGGACCGGCTGCACTGCTCGTACCTGGCCCGGCAGGAGCTGGACGACCCGGCGGCCGAGCACGTCACGTGGGCGCACGAGCGCATCTTCCGCCGTCCCGTCACCGCCGTCACCCGGCGCGAGCTGCATCAGGGCGCGCTCGTGCTGCACGGGCCGCCGCCCGCGGAGCTGCTGCCGCCGGTGACCGACGCGGAGCTCATCCGGTTCGTACGCACGGATCTGCGCGACTACTGGCTGGTCAAGGCGCAGGCGCGGCGGCGCTGGCTGCAGGACGTCTGGGTCGACCTGGGCCTGCTGACGGTGGCCAGGGCGACGGTCACCCTGCGCGAGGGGCGCCTGATCACCAAGCGGGAGGCCCTCGACGTGCTGGCCGAGCTGGGCGCCCCGGAGAACGTGGTGGCCGACGTCCGGGCCCGCCGGTACGGCGCCCCGGCCCCGGTGCTGAGCCGGTTCCGGCGGGCTCGGCTGGCGCGGGCGTTCGTCAGGTCGGCCATCAGGAAGGCGCTGGCCTGAGAAATCCGCCCGTGGCAGGAAGCATGACCGCGCGCGACTGGTTGTCTCCTTCCGAAAAGCAGCTCTATCCGGAAAGGGTGACCATGGGGGAAAGCAGGCAGTCCTATCTCGTGGCCGCGGAGTCGGCGGTGTCGCTTCTGGGCGACCCGGCCGTGGCGGCGTCCTGGGACAAGCCGAGCGCGCTCACCGAGTTCAGCGTCGCCGGGCTGGCCGGGCACCTGGCCCACCAGTTCGTCCGCGTCGGCGACGTGCTCACGCAGAACGGCGAGGTCGCCGAGCCCATCTCGCTGCTCGAGCACTACTCGCGCTCCCCGTGGGTGCAGGCCGGGCTCGACCACGAGAGCAACCTCGGCATCCGGCGCGGCGGCGAGGCGGCCGCGGCGGCCGGGCCCGCGGTCCTGGTCGAACGGGCGCAGGCGATGCTCGACCTGCAGAGCTCGGTGCTGCCGGGCGAGCCCGCCGACCGCGTCGTGCACCTGCCGTGGTCGGGCTGGTCACTGCGGCTGGACGACTTCCTGCTCACCCGCTGCGTCGAGCTGGTCGTGCACGCCGACGACCTGGCGGCCAGCGTCGGCCTGCCCACGCCGGCGCTGCCCGCCATGGTGATCGACCCGGTGGTCGAGCTGCTCGCCAAGCTGGCCGTGCACCGCCACGGGCCGACGGCGGTCATCCGCACCCTGAGCCGCGCCGAACGCGCCCCGGCCACCATCAGCGCCTTCTAGGGGCGGTGGTCGGCGACCTCGGGGTAGTCCTCGACCGGGGTGCGCCTGCCGAGCAGGTGCCGGTCGAGGAAGGTCGCCAGGTGGGCGCGGGTGATCTCCAGCGCCCGCTCGCCGTCGATCTCCTGCGCCGGGAGGCCGAGCTGCGGCCGCAGGACGGCGTAGTCGACGAAGGACGAGTGGTCGGCGCCCTTCACCGTGATCCAGCGCTTCCAGCCGGTCAGCCGGGGCCAGGCCTTCTTCCAGGAGTCGTCCGTGCCGTCCGGCGTGTGGGAGGCGGGCGCGCCGACCAGCATGAAGGGCCGCTTGACCGAGCCGGTGGGCCGGAACGTGCCGTCCAGGTTGACGCCGGCCTTGATCCGCGGGTCGGCGATCATGGCCTCTGCGGCGGAGTACCCGCCGATGGAGTGGCCGACCATGGCGATCTTCGACCGGTCGATCAGCTTGCCCCAGCGGCCCTCGGACAGCTCGTCGAGCACGAACCGGACGTCCTTCACCCGGCCCGCGGCCACCTTGGCGTGGTCCTGGCCCTCCACGCAGGCCAGGCACGGGGTCGTACGGCCGTCGGGGAAGACGGTGGCGAGCGACTCGTAGGTGTGCTCCACGGCCGCGACCAGGTATCCCCTGCTGGCGAAGTCCTCGGCCAGCGAGGTCAGGGTGGCGCGCGGGAAGCTGAACCCGGGCGACATGACGACCAGCGGCCGCCTGCCCGCGGCGGCGGGCGCGTTGAGACGGGCGTGCGTCCTCACCTCGGTGAGCACGTCCTTGTCCGCGACGGGGTAGTCCGCGAGGACCGCCTCCGACACCTGCGGCGGCATGTACGGCGCGGGCTTGCCGGTGGCCTTCTTGGCCGGGTACCAGAGCGAGACCATGAGCTCCCGCCGGTCCGCCTCGGGGTTCCACGGGTCGGGGCGGCTCTTGTCCACCAGGTGCAGGGTGGCCAGGCCGACCGGCTTGTTTCCGGTCGGCTTCGGCAGGGCGAGGTCGGCGGCGTGCGCCGGGGAGGCGGCGTGCGCCGGGGAGGCAAGGGCGGTCAGGGCGAGCGATGACAGGACGGTCAGGGCGAGTGTTCTCCGCATGGCGACCACGCTGGCACCGGCGGCCGGCCCGGCGCCCGCCCCGATCGTCGATCAACGCCCCCTACTTTCGTCGTAACACCGGCTCCGGCGCCATCCGTACGCTGTGACCATGCGGTTCGTTCTGCTCGGCGTCGCCATGTCCGCGCTTTCGCTGGCCGTCCTCAACGGGCAGATGGGGGTGCCCTCCGGTCTGCCGATGCCGGTGCAGCTCACGATCGCCGCCGCCACCGGGCTCGCCGCCTGGCACGCGCGACGGTCGTGGTGGCCGCTGGCCGTCCTCGGCGCCGTCGCCTACGCCGGGCTGGTCGTGTGGCCGCCACTGATGCTCGCCTCCTACTACGCCGGCCGCACTCTTCCCCGGCCCCGCGGGATCGCCGCCTACCTCGGCGCCTGCGTGGCCGTGTGCGGGATCGGCGCGATCGTCGGCGAGGCGCGCGACGGCCTGCAGGAGCTGCTGACGGCCTCCCTGGGCAACGCGCTGTTCATGATGCTGGCCGTGATCGGCCTGCCGGTGGCGCTCGGCCTGTGGACGGGCGAGGTGGTGCGGGCGGCCAGGGAGCGGGCCGAGCGGCTCGAACGCGAGCAGGTCATGCGGGCCGAGCAGGCCAGGGCCCAGGAGCGGGCCAGGATCGCCCGTGAGATGCACGACGTCGTGGCGCACCGGGTCTCGCTGATCGTGCTGCACGCGGGGGCGCTGGAGGTGCGGGCGTCCGACGAGGAGACGGCGCGGGCGGCGGCGCTGATCGGCGGGATCGGCCGGGAGGCGCTGGCCAACCTGCGCGACGTGCTCGGCGTGCTGCGCTCGCCGCAGGGTCCCGTCCAGGCCGAGCTCCGGCCGCCGCCCACGCTCGATGACCTCGACCGGCTGCTCGACCAGTCCCGGGCCATCGGGATCGCGGTGACCCGGCACGACGAGGGCGAGCCCCGGCCGGTGGAGTCGACGGTCGAGCGGACGGCGTACCGGGTGGTGCAGGAGGCGCTCACCAACGTGCACAAGCACGCGGGCGACGCCGGCACCCAGGTCCACATCCGCTACGGGGCGGACGCGCTGGAGGTGGAGGTGCGCAACGACGCGCCGCGCGCGCCGCGCGATGAGCTGCCCGGCGCGGGCTGGGGCCTGGTGGGCCTGCGCGAACGCGTGGAGCTCCTCGGCGGCACCCTGCGCACCAGCCCGGAGGACGGCGGCGGCTTCCTGGTCAGCGCCAGGATCCCGGCATGACCGCCGCAGGCCGCGGGAGAGAGGGCGAGCACCGCGGGAGAAACGGCGGGCACCGCGGGAGAAACGGCGGGCACTGCGGGAGAAACGGCGGGCACTGCGGGAGAAACGGCGGGCACTGCGGGAGAAACGGCGGCCACCGCCAGAGAGACGGCGAGCGCCGCGGGAGGGTCGCGTGATCAGGGTGCTCGTCGTCGATGACGAGGAGCTGGTGCGGTCGGGGTTGCGGTTGATCCTGGAGGCCGCAGGCGACATCGCCGTCGTCGGCGAGGCCCGTGACGGCGTGGAGGCGGTCTCGGCCGTGCGGCGGCTGCGCCCCGAGGTCGTGCTGATGGACGTCCGCATGCCCGGCACCGACGGCCTGACCGCCGCCGGCCGCGTCCTGACCGAGCCGCAGCCGCCCAAAGTGATCATGCTGACCACGTTCGACCTCGACGAGTACGTCCACCAGGCGCTGCGGCTCGGCGCGGTCGGCTTCCTGCTCAAGGACACCCCGCCGCGCGAGCTGGCCGCCGCCGTCCGCACGGTCGCGGACGGCCAGGCCATGCTCTCCCCGTCGGTCACCAAGCGTCTGATCGCCTCGTACGTCGACCGCGCCCCCTCCCGCGCCGAGACCGCCCGCAGGCAGCTGGCGACCCTCACCGGCCGGGAGGAGGACGTGATCAGGGCGCTGGCCCGCGGCCTGTCCAACGCCGAGATCGGCCGCGAGCTGCGCCTGACCGAGGCCACGGTCAAGGCCCACGTCAGCCGGGTGCTGGCCAAGCTGGGCCTGGCCAACCGCGTCCAGGCCGCGATCCTGGTCCACGACGCCGACCTCGGCTAGGACACGGTTAGGGCACGGTTAGGGCACGGCCTCCGCGTAGTGGCAGGCCGCCTGCGCGCCCGGCACGGCGGGCAGGATGTCCAGCAGCTCGGAGCGGCACCTGCCGTCCACCCCCGCCTCGGCCGCCTTGCCCGAGGCGAGCACCTGGCAGCGGGCGTGGAACCGGCACCCGCCGGGGATGCGCGTCGGGTCCGGCGGCTCGCCGGTCAGCACCACCCGCTCGGGCGACTCCGGCAGCACCGACAGCAGCGCCTGCGTGTACGGGTGCCGCGGCGCGGTCAGCACCTGCTCGACCGGCCCCGACTCGACGATCCTGCCGAGGTACATCACGGCCACCCGGTCGGCGATGTTCCAGGCGAGGCCGAGGTCGTGGGTGACGACGAGCGCCGACAGGCCCAGCTCCTCGCGCAGCTTGAGCAGCAGGGCGAGGATCTCACCGCGTACGGAGGCGTCCAGGGAGGCCACCGGCTCGTCGGCGATCAGCACCTTCGGGTCGAGCGCGAGCGCGCCCGCGATGACCACGCGCTGCCGCTGCCCGCCCGACAGCTCGTGCGGGTAACGTAGGAAGAACCGGTCGGGCGGCCGCAGCCCCGCCCGGGACAGGGCGGAGGAGACGATCTCCCGCTCGTCGGGCAGCCCGTGGATGCGCGGGCCCTCGGCGACGGCCTCGTACACCGTGTGGCGGGGGTTGAGCGAGCCCGTCGGGTCCTGCAGGACGAGCTGCACCTGCCTGCGGTAGGCCTTGAGCGCCTTGGAGCCGTAGTCGAGCGCGGCGCCGCCGAAGCGGACCTCGCCGGAGGTCGGGCGTTCGAGGCCGAGCAGGGTGCGGGCGAGCGTGGTCTTGCCGCAGCCCGACTCGCCGACCAGGGCCACGATCTCGCCCTCGCCGATGGCCAGGTTGACGCCGTCCACGGCGCGTGCGCGCCGGCCCCGCGCGGCGAACTCGACGTGCAGGTCACGGGCCTCCAGCAGGGCCGGCCGGGTCGTGCCGACCGGGTCCTCGGTGGTCTGCGTCTCCGTCATGAGACCTCCTCGTCAGCCCTGGCGTGCACGCACGCCGCCGTACGCCCCGGACCGGCCGGCCACAGCTCCACGTCCAGGGTCGCGCACTCCTCCAGCGCGACCGGGCAGCGGGGGTGGAACGAGCAGCCGCCGGGCAGCTGCATCGGGTCGGGCGGGTCGCCGCCCAGGCCCTTCGGCGCCATCCTCGACACGGGGTCGCCGACCGTCGGGAAGGCGGCGGCCAGCGCCTTGCTGTAGGGGTGCTCGGCGTGGTGGAAGACCTCGCGGGACGGGCCGTGCTCGACGACGCGGCCCGCGTACATGACGGCGAGCTGGTCGCACACGTCGGCGAGCACCGACAGGTCGTGCGAGATCATGATCAGCGAGATGCCCTGCTCGGCCACCAGCTCCTTGATCAGGCTCAGCACCTGCGCCTGCACCATGACGTCGAGCGCGGTGGTCGGCTCGTCGGCGATGATCAGCCGCGGCGAGCAGGCCAGCGCCATCGCGATCATCACGCGCTGCCGCTGGCCGCCCGACAGCTCGTGCGGGTAGCTGCGCGCCCGCCAGGCGGGCAGGCCGACCTGCTCCAGCAGCTCGGTCACGCGTTTCCTGGCCGCGTCCGGCTTGGCCAGGCCGTGCACGAGCAGCGGCTCGGCGATCTGATCGCCGATCTTGCGCACCGGGTTGAGCCCGTGCTGGGCGCCCTGGAAGACGATCGAGGCCTCCGCCCACCGTACGGCGCGCATGCGACCCCACTTCATGGTGAGCACGTCGTCGCCGTCGAGCAGGATCCGGCCGCCGACGCGGGCGTCCTTCGGCAGCAGCCGCAGGAGCGCCATGGCCAGCGTCGACTTGCCGGATCCCGACTCGCCGGCGACTCCGAGGGCCGCTCCGGAGTCCAGCGTCAGCGACACCCCGCGCACCGCGGGCACCTCGCCCGCGGCGATCCGGTACGTCACCGACACGTCGTCGAGTTCGAGCAGACTCATGAGGCCCTCCTGAGCTGCGGGTTCAGCACGGCTTCCAGCGCCCGTCCGGCCAGCATGAACGCCATGACGACGGCCAGGATGGCGAGGCCGGGGATGAGGATGTACCACCAGGCGCCCTGCGTGGGGGCGCCCCAGTCGTACGAGCCGCGCAACATCGTGCCCCACGAGGTCTTGTTGGAGCTGACGCCGAGGAAGGCCAGCGTCGACTCGGTGACGATGGCGCTGGCCACCTCCAGCGTGGTGCTGGCCAGCAGCAGCGGCGCCACGTTGGGCAGCACGTGGCGGGTGGTGATGTGCCAGTGCCCGGCGCCGAGGGCCTTCGAGCGCTCGATGTACGGCCGCGCCTCCACGGCGAGGGTCTGCGCCCTGATCAGCCGGGCGGTCGTGGGCCACGTGGTGACGCCGATCGCCATGATGATCGTGAACGTGCTGCCGCCCAGGATGGCCGCCAGCACCATCGCCGTCACCAGCGAGGGCAGCACCAGGAACCAGTCGGTGACGCGCATCAGCGACGCGCCGATCCAGCCGCGGAAGTGGCCGGCGGTGATGCCCACGACCATGCCGATCACGATGCTGAGCAGCGCGGCGAGGAAGCCGATGAGCAGCGACGTGCGCGAGCCCCACCAGACCATCAGCAGGATGGACCGGCCGGACTCGTCGGTGCCGAACGGGTACTCGAGGCTCGGCGGCGCCCACTTGGGGCCGGTGCCGGTGACGACGCTGGTCACGCTCTCGTCGATGAACAGCGGCGCGACGAGCGCGAGCAGCACCGCGACGAGCAGGATGACCAGGCCGACCACTCCGGCCCGCTGCCTGCGGAAGTCGGCCCAGAAACGGCTCAGCGCGAGCCGCCTGCGGGCCGTGGCGACGCTGGTCATGCCGACCTCACCCTCGGGTCGATCATGTGGTAGACCACGTCGGCCAGGGTGTTCATGACGATCACCGCGACGGTGATCAGCAGGAACGTGCCCTGCATGAGCGTGAAGTCGGGCACGCTGACCGCCTCGTAGAACAGCTGGCCCAGCCCGGGCCAGGTGAAGATCGTCTCCACGGTGACCGCGCCGCCGACCACGAACCCGATGCGCATGAAGACCAGCGTCACCGTGGGCAGCAGGGCGTTGGGCACCGCGTGGCGCTTGCGCACGTCGTCGTCGCGCAGGCCCTTGGCCCGCGCCACGGTGACGTAGTCCTGGCTGACCTCCTCCAGCAGCGAGGAGCGCATGACCAGCAGGTACTGCGCGTACACCACGGCCACCAGCGTCAGGCACGGCAGCACCATGTGGGAGGCCACGTCGAGAACGTACGCGAACCCGTCGGGCGCGTCGATGCTCTCGATCCCCCGGAACGGGAACAGGCCCGGGATCGGCCCGATGCCGACGCCGAGCACCATCATGAGCAGCAGGCCGAGCCAGAACGTCGGCACCGACCACAACACCAGCGAGGCGCCGGTCGAGAAGCGGTCGAACCGGCTGCCGTGCCGCCAGCCCGCGTGGGTGCCCTGCCACAGGCCCAGGCTGACCGCGATGACCAGGCCGGTGCCGGTGAGCAGGAGGGTGGGCCCGAGCCGCTCGCCGATGAGGTCGAGCACGGGCCGCTTGTACTCGTAGGAGGTGCCGAGGTCGAGGCGGAGGGTGTCGCCGACGAAGTCGAAGAACTGGTCGATCAGCGGCTTGTCCAGGCCGAGCCGGTGGCGTTCCAGGTCGAGCTGCGCAGGGGTCATGTTGCGCCCCTGGGCGAGGTTGCGCACGGGGTCGCCGGGCAGCAGCCGGAACACGAAGAACGTGCCGACGATCACCATGGCGATGCTGAACAGCGCCCCGCCCGCCTTCGACAGCGCGTAGCGCAGCGTGCCGCGGCGGGCCTGGGGCTCCTCGGCGGAGCCCGCCGCCTGGACGGCGGGCTCCACTGCGTCGAGTGGTGCGGTCATTCGCGTTCGTCTGCGGTGCTCTTGCGCCGCCTGGTCAGGAAGAACGCGCCCGCGCCCACGACCACGACGGCGCCGACCACCCCGGCGATGAGGCCGGTGTTGGAGCCGCCTTCGGCCGAGGCCGCCCCGGCCGCCGTGCCCGTCGGCTTGACGTCGGCGGTGAACCACGGCCAGTAGCCGCTGCCGCCGTACAGGATGCCGTCGGTCTCGGGGATGGACGTGATGCTGACGACGCGGTCCTTGCGGTAGGCCTCCAGGTCGTTCGTGTAGTAGATCGCGATGACCGGCGCCTGGGTGTAGAGGCGCTCCTGCATCTGCTTGATGATCTCGGCGCGCTTGGGCCGGTCGAGCTCCTTCAGCTGCTCCTGGTAGAGCTCCTCGAAGGTCTCGTCGCAGAAGAACGACTCGGTTCCGCCGCCCTCACCGGTCGGCGACGGCCGCCGGCTGCACAGGTGGGTGGCCAGGACCTCTTCGGGGTCGGGGTTGACCGACCAGCCGCTGATCGCGATGTCGAACAGGCCGGTGACGCCGGTCTCCTCGGTGAACTTGCTGGAGTCGAGCTTCTTGGTGGTCAGCGTGATGCCGATCTCCTTGAAGAAGCCGGTCAGGTACTCGGCGAGCTTGTCCTCGATCGGGGTGTCGGTGTGGATGCTGAAGCGGAACTCCAGCTTGCGGTCACCGTCGGGCATCGTGCGGACGCCGTCGGGGCCGCGCTTGTAGCCGGCGTCGTCGAGGATCTGGTTGGCCTTGGCCGGGTCGTAGGTGACCTTGGTGTCGCCGGTGGCCTCCCAGAAGAAGTCCTGGTACATCGGCGGCACGATCGAGCCGTCGGCCGGCCTGGCCAGGCCGTTCTGCACGTCGTCGGCGAGCTTCTGCTTGTCGATCGCGTAGTGCAGCGCCTGCCGCACCCTGACGTCCTGCAGCGCGGGGTGGCCGTCGCCGACGGGCTTGTCGTCGTTGGTGGTGGCGCCGTGGTTGATCTGCAGGTACGCCGAGCGCCGGCCCTGGGTGTTCCAGGCGGTGATGTTGGGGTCGTTGAGGATGGCCTCGTACTCCGGCGGGTTGAGCCGGCCGATCAGGTCGATCTCACCGGTCTTGAGCCCGGCGATGGCGGCCTGCGGGTTGGCGTAGAAGATGACCTGCAGCTCGTCGAGCTTGGGCTTGCCGCGCCAGTAGTTGGGGTTGGCCTGCAGCTTGACGTACTGGTCCTTCTTGTGCTCGGTCGCGATGAAGGGCCCGCTGCTCGGCGTGGGGTACTTCTCGGCGTCGTAGTTGGCCATGTCGGTGACCGACTCCCAGGCATGCTTCGGCATGATCGGGATCGGGTTCTCCAGCATGGACGCCTGCGGGGCCTTGAGCTTGATGGTCAGCTCCTGGCCGTTGGCGGTGACGCTCTCGAAGTTCTCCACGGCGGGGCCGTTGGCCGTCTTGGCCGCCTCGTCCGTCATGATCTTGTTGAAGGTCCAGGCGGCGTCCTCGGCCGTGACCGGCTGGCCGTCGGACCACTTCGCCTGACGGATCTTGAACGTCCACGTGAGCCCGTCCTCCGAGGTCGTCCACGACTCGGCCAGGTCGGGGCTCGGCTGGAGCGTCTTGGAGTCGGGCACCGTCAGGAAGCCGTACATCATCCGGTGGATCGACGTCGAGACGAGACGGACCGCGAGGAACGGGTTCATGGAGTCCATGGCCTGCGTCGCGCCGACGCGGAGCACCTTCTTCCCCGCCGCCGGGTCCTGGGCGAGTGCTGTGGTGCCCTGCCCTGCGATTAACAGCGCGACGCCCAGCGCAGCCAGGCGTGCGAACCATTTCCTCATAAGTGCCTCACCTTCAGGCGGGGGGTTCCTGTGTAGAGAAAGGCACACCATAGAGAGACCGCATGTCAACGCATGGCGGAAAATTGTTTCAGTCTCGTTTCCGTTTTCGGTGTAAATTTTCAACCACCGATGGCAGTAGCGTGATCTGGTGCCCCGACCTCTCGCCGCGATCGCCGCCGTCGCCATCGTGATCTGCGGGCTCGGCCTGCGGACGCTGTGGGACGGCCCGGTCGCGAAGTACGGCGGCGACGCGCTCTACACGGCGCTGATCTACCTGTTGCTGGTATTGCTCCTGCCGCGCATCCGCCCGTGGGCGGCCGCGCTCGCGTCGGCGGCGCTCAGCTGGGCGATCGAGTTCGCCCAGCTCGCGAGCCTCCCGCGGTGGCTGCAGCCCGTGCTGGGCAGCACGTTCAACCCGCCTGACCTCTTCTGGTACGCCGCCGGCGCCGCCGCAACCGCCGTCGCCCACACCCTGTGGATGGCCAGGCATACCCCTCGGGGGTAAAGATGCATACATCCCCCCAACTCCGGATAGGGGAAAAGAAAAGTACCAGTCCAAGGGGGATTCACATGATGGACGGAAAGACCATCGCGTTCCTGGTCGCTCCCGAGGGTGTGGAGCAGGTCGAGCTGACCGAACCGTGGAAGGCGGTCAAGCAGGCGGGGGGCACGCCGAAGCTCGTCTCCACCCGGTCGGGCCAGATCCAGGGCTTCAACCACCTGGACAAGGCCGACAGGTTCGCCGTGGACGAGACGGTGGACGACGCCGAGGCGGCCTCGTTCGACGGCCTGGTGCTGCCCGGCGGCGTCGCCAACCCCGACTTCCTGCGCACGCAGCCGAAGGCCGTGCAGTTCGTCCGCGCGTTCTTCGACTCGGGCAAGCCGGTGGCGGCCATCTGCCACGCGTCGTGGACGCTGATCGAGGCCGACGCGGTGCGCGGCCGTACGCTGACGTCCTGGCCGAGCCTGCAGACCGACCTGCGCAACGCCGGCGCCACGTGGGTGGACCAGGAGGTCGTGGTGGACACGGAGGGGCCCAACACGCTGGTGACCAGCCGCAAGCCGGACGACCTCAAGGCGTTCTGCCAGGCGGCCACCGACGCGTTCGGCTCCTGACCCTTCTCAGGTCAGGAGCGCCCGGACGAGTCCCCTGACGGAGGACTTGAGCCGTTCCACTCCACCGTCCGCCATGACGTGCCGTGCCAGATCCGCGTCGAACGAGCCGAGCAGGGCATGGGCGGCGAACCCGGCGTCCATGCCCGGCCTGGCCTCGGCGATCAGGGCGCTCACGTGGGCGTGCCAGCGGAGGTAGGTCGGATCGCGGTACTTGTCCTCGGCGCACGCGCGTTCGTGGGCGGCGAAGAGGGCGAGGTTGCGCTCGGCGAGGTCGGCGAGCTCGCCGACGAAGGCCAGCAGTCTCTCCAGGGGCGGCGCTCCGGGTCCCAGCGGCGACCCCGCGGTCTCGACGGCCGCTCCGAGCGCCGTCGCCCGTTCGGCCAGCAACTCCTGGAACAGCCCCGTCCGGCTCCCGAACCGCCGGAACACCGTCCCCTTCCCCACCCCGGCCGCCGCGGCCACCCGATCCAGCGACACGTGCTCGGCCCCGTGCGCCTCCAGCAACTCCTCGGTCGCCCGCAGGATCGCCTCCCGATTACGCGCCGCGTCAGCCCGCACGCCCACCCCTCCTTGCAACCGGACCACCGGTCCCCATAGTATCCGGCTCATGAACCGGACCGCCGGTCCGTGTAGCCGGAGGGGAACAGGGTCATGCGCGCATGGATGGTCACGAAAGACCGCCTCACGGAATCGGCCGCGCTGGAAGCGCGGCTGGTGGAGGCAGGCGAGCCCGAGCCGGCGCCGGGGCAGGCGGTCGTCGAGGTGCGTCACGCGGCGGTGAACTTCAGCGAGCTCCGGCTGATGGGGCGGCTACCGGTGGGCACCGTGCTCGGCTACGACGCCGCCGGGGTGGTCGTCCGGGCCGCCATCGACGGGACGGGGCCCGCGGCAGGCGCCCGGGTGGCGGCGTTCGGGGCGGGGGCGTGGGCGGAACGGGTGGCGTTCGACACGGACGCGCTGGCGGTGGTGCCCGACGGGGTGGACCTGGCGACGGCGGCGGCTCTGCCGATGGCCGGCATCACGGCGCTGCGCTCACTGCGCGCCGCCGGGGCGGGACCCGGCTCCCGCGTGCTGGTCACCGGCGCGTCGGGCGCGGTGGGCCGACTCGCCGTCCAGCTCGCCGCCCGCGCGGGCGCGTACGTGGTCGCCTCCGTCGGCTCCCCCGGCCGCGCCCGGCACGTCCCGCACGGAGAACCCCACGGGACGGCGC
>NZ_POUD01000190.1 GCF_003236395.1 Nonomuraea aridisoli
GGGTGGTGGGTCGCCGGAGGGGTGATCGCGCTGGTGTGCCTGAGCCGGGTGTACCTGGGGGTGCACTTCATCTCCGACGTGGTGGTCGGCGTGCTGCTCGGAGTGGCCGTGCTGCTGCTCGTCGCGAAGGCCGAGCGGCCCGCGGTGGCGTGGTGGCGGCGGCGGAGCCTGGGGGCGCAGCTGGGCGTCTCCGTGGCCCTGTCGGGCGCGCTGATCGGTGCGGCCCTGCTGGCCAACGCCCCGTACGCGGGATGGCTGCGGCCGCGGGCGTGGGGGCCCGCGGGCGTGATCGATCCCGAGAGCCTGGAGACCGTCGTCGTCATGGCGGGCGTGCTGCTCGGCACGCTGGCCGGCGCGTCGATCATGTACCGGCTGGGATGGTTCGACGCGGGCGGGCCGCCCGCCGTGCGCACCGCGCGCTGGGCGCTGGGAATGGCGGTGGCGGTGCTCATCTGGTACGCCGAGCGCGACCTGTTCCCCGAGAGCCTCGCCGCCACCTACGCCAGTTACGCCCTGCTGACGCTGTGGGTGCAGGTGGGCGCGCCGTTGCTGTTCATCAGGCTGGGCCTGATGTCGCCGGCCGGGCGGCGGCCCGTTCACCACGAGGTCGCGAGGTAGCCTGCGCCGCCGGGGCCCGCGGGATGTCAATAGACTGAGCCATCATGGCCGTACAGATCTCGCCCAGCATCCTCGCCGCCGACTTCGCCCGGCTGGCCGACGAGGCCGCCGCCGTGCCCAACGCCGACTGGCTGCACGTCGACGTCATGGACTACCACTTCGTGCCCAATCTGACGCTCGGCCTGCCCGTGGTGGAGGCGCTGCGCAAGGCGACCGCGACGCCCCTCGACTGCCACCTCATGATCGCCGACCCCGACCGCTGGGCGCCGCAGTACGCGGAGGCGGGGGCCGGCAGCGTGACCATCCACGCCGAGGCCGCCAAGGCCCCCATCCGCACGCTGCGCGAGATCCGCTCGCTCGGCGCCAGGGCGGGCCTCGCGCTCAACCCGGCCACCCCCGTCGAGCCGTACGCCGACCTGCTCGGCGAGATCGACATGATGTTGCTCATGACCGTCGAGCCGGGCTTCGGCGGCCAGAAGTTCCTCGACGTCGTGCTGCCGAAGGTGCGCCGGGCCCGCGAGCTCGTGGAGCGGCACGGCGGCCGGATCTGGCTGCAGGTCGACGGCGGGGTCGACGCCGGCACCATCGAGCGCTGCGCCGAGGCCGGGGCCGACGTGTTCGTGGCGGGCAGCGCCGTCTACGGCGCCTCCGACCCGCAGGCCGCCGTCGACGCCCTGCGCGCCGCGGCCAATCGTACGCTTGCTACATGAACCCCCGCCCGTCCGGGTAGTTCCTCACGTATGGGCGACCATGGGATTTTCGGTCCCCGCTCGGTGACCTGGCGGGTGATGGGCGAGCCGATCCTGCTGGTGGGCGGCATCCGCGCGCTCCTCATGCAGGGGCTGCACCCGCGGGCGATGCGCGGCGTCCTGCAGAACTCCGCGCTCCTCGACCCCAACGAGGCCTGGTCGCGGTTCGTCCGGACCTCCGAGTTCGTCCGGGTCCGTACGTACGGCAGCACCGAGGAGGTCGAGCGCGCCGGCCGCCGGGTCCGCAAGATCCACGCCACGCTCACCGCCCACGACCCCGACACCGGCGAGACGTACCGACTGGACGAGCCCGACGCGCTGCGCTGGGTCCACGTGGGCGAGGTCGACTCCTACCTGTCGGTCGCCCGGCGCGCCGGGGTGCGGCTGAGCGACGACGAGGCCGACGCGTTCGTCGCCGAGTGGCGGCGGGCGGCCGAGGTGGTGGGGCTGAAGGCGGACGAGGTGCCGGGGTCGGTGGCCGAATTGCACGACTACATCGAGGCACAGCGGCCGGGGCTGCGGTTCGTCCCGGA
The DNA here is from genome assembly GCF_003236395.1 of Nonomuraea aridisoli. Taxonomy (GTDB): domain Bacteria; phylum Actinomycetota; class Actinomycetes; order Streptosporangiales; family Streptosporangiaceae; genus Nonomuraea; species Nonomuraea aridisoli. Next base: position 1,901 of record NZ_POUD01000190.1, read on the forward strand.
GGCGTCCCACCCGCTGCGCCTGTCGCTCAACGCGCCGCTGCCGCTGCTGCTGACGCCGCTCAAGCCCGCGCTGCCCGCGCTGACGTTCCTGTCGTTCGAGACGCTGCCGCGCTGGGCGAGACGTCTGTACGGCCTGCCCGCCACGCCCTTCGGCGACCTGTGGGCCACCGCCACGCTCCGCACGCTGCAAACGGGCCTCGGCCTGGTGCCCGGACAGGTCCGCTACAGCCCCGCGGCGCGCCGCGCGCAGCGCATCATGACCGCCTAGGGCCACGGCGTCGCTGCTGGGGACGCGAACAGGCCCGCCACGGCGTGACGGGCCTGTCGTCGTGAACCCGCCGGGAAGCGGGTCCTAGGGGATTGGCACTGCCGGATCAGGACGCCGCCGAGGGCAGACCGCTGGGCGCGGCCCACTTCTGGTTCGAGGCGCCGGTGCAGCTCCATAGCTGCACCTTGGTGAAGTCGGCGGTGGAGTTGCCGGTCAGGTCGAGGCACTTGTCCGCGTGCGGGTTGACGATGTCGAACGCCGGGGTGAAGTACCACTTCTGCGCGGCGCTGCCGTTGCAGTCGTAGAGCTGGACCTTGGCGCCGTCGTTGGTGGCGGAGTTCGCCACGTCGAGGCACTTGCCGGCGGTGCGGATGGAGCCGTCGGAGCTCACCGTCCACTGCTGGGTGGCGTCGCCCACGCAGGAGTAGAGGTCGACCGCGGTGCCGTTGACGGTGTTGCCGCCGGCGGCGCCGATGCACTTGCCGCTGGCCCGGTTGGTGATCGTGCCGGTCGAGCCGGCCGGGTAGTTCTTCAGCGTGGACTCGGTGCTGCCGGAGTTGGCGGCGGCGCCGGTGTTGTTGACCACGTGGGAGATGGTGCCCTTGCCGCCGAGCGAGACGGTGATCAGGCTGTGGAACTTCACGTCCGGCTTGTCCGGCACCTCGAAGGAGTGCGCCTCCACGACAGCGGGGTTCACGTTGAAGAACGCGTAGCTGCCAAGGCCCCACGCCTCGTGTTGGGTGACCGAGTCGGCCACCTTGTAGGCCGCGTAGCCCTTGGTGGCGCCGTTCATCCAGGCCGACTGGGTCGGCGGGTCGTACGGCAGCTCGTTCTGGAAGAAGTACGTCCGGCCGCCGTCGCCGTTCCAGATCACCTGGTACTTCTGGTAGTGCTCGACGAACAGGCCGTACATCGTGACGTCGTCGCCGTTGACGACCAGGCCGGTGTCCGCGGGGTTGGTCGTCCAGCCGACGGTGCCGGGGTGGTCGTTGTCGGAGTGGTCGGCCCGCCACAGCCACATGTGATCGCCGATCACGTCCGAGCTGTTGATCACGAGGCTCTGGGCGGCCTTGCCCGCGATGGGCCCGCCGATGCGGAAGTACACGTCGTGCAGCGACGTCGAGTTGTCCGCGTGGCTCGCGCCGGAGCCGGCCGGGCCGACCTGCATGAGCACCGGCGACTTCGTCGTGCCGGCCTCGATGAGCAGGCCCGCGACCTTGACGCCGTCGACGTCGGCGACCGACATGGCCATGACGCCGTTGTCCGCCTGCAGCGTGGCGAGGCCGAGGCCGAGCACCACGGTGTCGGGACGGGTCACCTTGATCGTGTCGGTGAGGTGGTAGACGCCGGGCGTGAACAGCAGGTTCTTGCCCGCCTCCAGCGCCGCGTTGAGGTCGGCCGCCGTGTTGCCCGGCTTGGCGATGAAGAAGTCGCCGATCGGGATCGAGGAGCCCGCCGTCGTGCCGGACGTCCAGCTCGCGCCCTGGGCGTCGCGCCGCAGCGCGGGCACGAACACCCGGTAGTCACCGGCCTGGTCGACGTACAGGAACGGCTTCTCCCGGATCACCGGCGTCGTGCCGACCGTGGTGTACGACGGTGTGGGGAAGGAGGTGGCGGGCGCGCCGCCCACGCCGGCGAAGACGTGGTTCCAGTTGTCGCCGGACCAGCCGCCGATCTGCGAGCCGCGGGTCAGCCACTGCTGCTGCGAGCCCGAGTTGACCCGGCCGTCGATCTTGGAGTCGGCGATCAGACCGCCGCTCGACCAGCCGCCGTCGTCGAGGGCGAGGTTGCCGCGCAGGTGCATCCGGCGGTACGGCGCGGCCTGCGAGACCGCCCAGCGGTCACTGGCGTTGGGCGGGGTGACCGACAGGTTCTCGGCGCCGCGCCAGAAGTTCTGCGTGGCGTTGCCGTCGAACCAGTCGGCCTCGGCGTGCACGGTGCCGTTGATCGTGACGTCGTCGGGCGACAGGCCGAGCCCGAGGACCTGGGTGTAGAAGCCCACGTTCACGTTCACGTCGTACGAGCCCGGCTTGAACAGCAGGGCGTACCGCTGGCCGCCGAACTGGTTGCGCTCCTGCTTGCCGAAGACGCCGTTGACCGCGCTCTGCACGGTGGCGGCCGACGTCGACGGGTCGAAGACGAGGACGTTCGGGCCGAGGTCGGGCGTTCCGGGCGCCGGAGCCGGCGCGGCGGGGGCGCCCATGCTGAACGACTGCGCCGCCGACCCGTTGCAGGTGTACTGCTGGAGGCGGACGGAGTCCGCGGTCGAGGCGGCGGGCACGTCCAGGCACTTGCCGCTGAAGCGGTTGACGAAGTGGTAGAAGCCGTTCCCCTCGTCGACCGGCTTCCACTGCTGGTTGGCGCCGTTGGAATAGGACCACAGCTGGATCTGGCCGCCGTCGGAGGGTGAGACGTCCTTGTCGTCCCAGACCTGCGCGGGGTCGATGGCCGACCCGACGCGGTAGTAGCCGCTGTCGGTCGGCTGGAACCGCCAGAGCTGCGCGTCGGTGTCGTTGCAGCGGTACTGCTGGACGGCGGTGCCGTTCGCGGTCGCGGCCGCGAAGGCGTCCACGCACTTGCCGCTGTTCTTGTTCACCACGGTGGTGGAGCCGCTGGGCGGTGCGGCCATCGCCGTGACGGGCGTGGCCGTCGTGGCCGCGGTGGTCGCCGAGGCCGGTGCGGCCGTCAGGGAGCCCATGGCGGCCATGGCCGTCGCGGCCATGACGAGGCCGTACGACCGCATCCGCCGTCGCGAGGGGTGGACGTCCCTCGCGTACTCGGTACTCACAGAATCTCTCCTCGTCGCCAGGCGCCGGTACGGCGTCCATGGCGGGGGTGTTGCTCGTTCGGACGATCTCGCATGATGACAGGGCCGCGGCCGGCGTTCTGCGCACTAATACACGCTCGGCCGCCGAACCTCCGGAACGCTCTCGCCTGCGCGTACGCGGTGGAGGAGGGGCCGTCGCGGGCTCGTGGGATGGCATGGCACACTGGTATCCGAAAGAGCTAGCGTGCTCCGGGGTCGGTGAAAGTCCGAACCGGCGGTGACAGTCCGCGACCCGGCCGATGCCATCGGCCGGTTGACCCGGTGAAATTCCGGGACCGACGGTTAAAGTCCGGATGGGAGGAAGCGCGCGCGGTGTCCGGTGTCCCAGCCGGGCGCCTGACGTGGTGCATTCACGCATCACGATGATCCCCCGGGGCCCGCCGTGGCTTGGAGCTACTGGCGAGTAGGAGACCCGGGTGGAGATTCCGGCGCACGACGCCGTCCCCATGGCACGCGCCGTCGAGCTGGCCCGTCTCGGCCATGGCAGCACCAGCCCCAACCCCGTCGTGGGCTGCGTCGTGCTCGACGCCGAGGGGCGGGTCGCGGGTGAGGGCTTCCACGCGTACGCGGGCGGTCCGCACGCCGAGGTCGTGGCCCTGGCGCAGGCGGGGGAGCGGGCCCGCGGCGGCACGGCGTACGTCACGCTGGAGCCCTGCGACCACACCGGCCGCACGGGGCCGTGCAGCCGGGCGCTGCTGGAGGCGGGCGTGGCCCGCGTGGTGGTCGCCGTGCCCGACCCCAATCCCAAGGCGGCGGGCGGCGCGGCGCGGCTGCGGGCCCACGGCGTCGCGGTGACCGTGGGGGTGCTGGCCGCGCAGGCCGAGCGGGTCAACGAGGAGTGGCTCACGTACGCCCGGCTCGGCCGCGCCCACGTGACCTGGAAGTTCGCCGCCACGCTCGACGGGAGGTCGGCCGCGGAGGACGGCACCAGCCAGTGGATCACCTCGCCCGAGGCGCGGGCCGACGTGCACCGCATGCGCGCCGCCGCCGACGCGATCATGGCGGGGATCGGCACGGTCCTGGCCGACGACCCCCGCCTGACGGCCCGCCCCGAGAATGCGGGGGGCGTCGTGCGGGTCCCGCTGCGGGTCGTGGTCGACACCGACGGGCGGACGCCGCGGGACGCCCGCGTCCTCGACGACGCCGCGCCGACGCTGGTCGCGGTGGCCGACGACGCCGGCGCCGACCTCAAGGCCGACCTGCTGCGCCTGCCGCGCCGCGACGGCCGCCTCGACCTGGACGCCCTGCTGCGCGAGCTGGCCGCGCGCGACGTGGTCAGCGTGTTCCTGGAGGGCGGCCCGACGCTGGCCGGCGCGTTCGTCGCGCAGGGCCTGGTCGACCGCGTGGTGGCCTATCTCGCGCCCGCGTTGCTCGGCTCGGGGCCGGCCGCGCTCGGAGCGGCCGGGGCCGGCACGATCGGCGACCTCCACCGCCTGACCTTCGACGAAATCTCACCCATGGGCCCGGACGTACGGCTGATCGCCCGGCCCGTCCCCCACCCCGGCAAGGAGCAGTGATGTTCACCGGAATCATCGAGGAAAAAGGCGACGTGGTGGCCATCGAGCACGCGGGCGGCGGAGCCCGGCTCTCGGTGCGCGGCCCGCTCGTCACCTCCGACGCCAAGCACGGCGACTCGATCGCCGTCAACGGCGTGTGCCTCACGGTCGTGACGGTCGAGGACGACGTGTTCACCGTCGATGTGATGAAGGAGTCACTCGACCGCAGCTCCCTGGGCGCGCTGGCGGAGGGCTCGGCGGTGAACCTGGAGCGCGCCGTACGCGCCGACCAGCGCCTGGGCGGTCACATCGTGCAGGGGCACGTCGACGGCACCGCCGTGCTGCTCTCCCGCGAGCCCGGCGACAACTGGGACAATCTGCGCTTCTCGCTGTCCGAGTCGCTCGCCCGTTACGTCGCGGAGAAGGGCTCGATCGCCATCGACGGAATCAGCCTGACGGTCACGACGGTTGACGACGAAGGCTTCGGCGTGAGTCTCATCCCCACCACGCTGAAGCTGACCACCCTCGGCGAACGCCGGGTGGGCGACGTGGTGAACATCGAGGTCGACGTGATCGCGAAGTACGTGGAGAGGCTGGTGGTCAGGCCATGAGCTGGGCCGAGGCCGGATTCGACATATTCGGCACGCACGTGCTCTGGACCGACCTGGCCGGCAACATCGCCGCCCTGGCCACGGTCCTGCTGGCCATGCGCGCGTCGATGTGGACGTGGCCGGTGCAGTTCGCCGGCTCGGTGCTGCTGTTCATCGCCTCCGTCAACGCCCACATCACCGGCAACGCGCTCAAGCAGGCGCTGTTCGCCGGCCTGGCCGTCTACGGCTGGTGGGCCTGGCGGCGCGGCACGCAGGGCGGCGCGAAGCTGGCCATCCGCCCCGCGCGGTGGTGGGAGCGCTCGGTGCTGATCGGCGCCCTGCTGGTCGGCACCGCCCTGGTCGGGCTGCTGTTCTACGTGACCGGGTTGTCGTGGGGCGCTCAGGAGCCGCTGCCCAGGGGCGCGTTCCTGGTGGCGGCCGACGCCTACATCTTCGTCGGCAGCGCGCTGGCCACGTGGGCGCAGGGCAGGGCGCTGGTGGACTTCTGGATCGTGTGGGTGGCCGTCGACATCGTCGGGGTGCCGCTCGCGTTCAGCTCGGGCCTGGTGGTCTCCGGGGCCGTGTACGGGATCTTCTTCGTTCTGGTGGTGATCGGGTTCGTGAAATGGCTGCGTGAATACCGTACGGCGGCCCTGACTGTGGCGGTGGCGCGATGACGGACATCAAACTCGACCCGATCGAGCGGGCCATCGAGGACATCCGCGCCGGCAAGCCCGTCGTGGTCGTCGACGACGAGCACCGCGAGAACGAGGGCGACCTCATCTTCGCCGCGGCCAAGGCCACGCCGGAGCTGTGCTCGTTCACCATCCGCCACACCAGCGGCATGATCTGCGTGGCCATGGAGGGCAAGGAGCTCGACCGGCTCGGCCTGCCGCTCATGGTCGTGCACAACAAGGAGCGCCTGCGCACGGCGTACACGATCACCGTGGACGCCCGCGACGGCGTCACCACCGGCATCTCCGCGGCCGACCGGGCCAAGACCATCCGCACGCTCGCCGACTCCGCCACCGAGCCCGACGAGCTGGTGCGTCCCGGCCACGTCTTCCCGCTGCGCTACCGGGAGGGCGGCGTGCTGGCCCGGCGCGGCCACACCGAGGCGGCCGTCGACCTGGCCAGGATCGCCGGGCTGTCGCCCGCGGGGGCGCTGGCCGAGGTGGTCAACGACGACGGCACCATGGCCCGGCTGCCCGAGCTGCGCCGCTTCGCCGACGAGCACGACCTGGCCCTGGTCTCCATCGAGCAGCTCGTCGACTACCGCCGGCGGGCCGAGAGCATGGTCACCCGCGTCGCCGAGACGCGGCTGCCCAACGCGTACGGGATGTGGCGGGCGTACGGGTACGCCAGCGCGCTCGACGGCGGCGAGCACGTGGCGCTCGTCCTCGGCGAGCTGGGCGACGGCGAGAACATCCTCGTGCGGGCGCATTCCGAGTGCCTGACCGGCGACGTGCTCGGCTCGCTGCGCTGCGACTGCGGCGTGCAGCTCGACAACGCCATGTCGGCCATCGCGCAGGAGGGCAAGGGCGTGGTCGTCTACCTGCGCGGTCACGAGGGCCGGGGGATCGGCCTGCTGGCCAAGCTCAAGGCCTACAACCTGCAGGACAACGGCAGCGACACCGTCGACGCCAACCTCGAGCTGGGGCTGCCGGTCGACGCGCGGGAGTTCTCCAACGCCGGGCAGATCCTGGCCGACCTCGGCGTGAAGTCGGTGCGGCTGCTCACCAACAACCCGGCCAAGCTCAAGGGCATGGACGGCTACGGCATCAAGGTCCTCGGGCGCGAGCCGATGCCCGTGGCCATGAACTCCTACAACGAGCGCTACCTCAAGGCCAAGCGCGACCGCCTTGGTCACGACATCTCGGAGGCGTCATGAGCGGGGAAGGACGTCCGGGCATCTCGGTGCCCGACGCGTCGGGGCTGACGGTGGGGATCGTGGCGGCCAGCTGGCACGCCAAGATCACCGACCAGCTGGTGTCGCGGGCCGTGCAGGCGTGCGACGACAGCGGCGCCACGGCGACGGTGCTGCGGGTGCCGGGCTCGCTGGAGATCCCGGTGGTGGCCCAGGCGCTGGCCCGCCGCTGCGACGCGGTGGTGGCGCTGGGCGCGGTCATCCGCGGCGAGACGGCCCATTTCGACTACGTCTGCGACTCGGTGACCTCGGGGCTGACCCGGATCTCGCTGGACGAGGAGACGCCGGTCGGCAACGGCGTGCTCACGTGCGAGACGATCGACCAGGCCCTCGACCGGTCCGGCATTCCCGGCAGTAAAGAGGACAAGGGGTATGAATCCACCGTTGCCGCGTTGGAGACGGCCCTCCTCCTTCGAGACCTCCGCTGACCTGCGGTAGGTTTCCCTCGTGCCCGAGCTCGTCAAGCCTCCGCCCCTGCCCGTGACCTGGCGTCCCCGCCGGGGAAGGATCGTCGCCTACGGCTTCGCCGTGCTGATCGTCGCGGGGGCGGTGGTGATGGCCGTCCACATCGCCGACCCGTTCCAGCTGGCCGACCGGCTGGCGATCGTGGCGTTCGGGTGCGCGGTGGCGTACGTGCTGCATCTGCTCGGCCGGGTGCGGGTGGAGGCCGACGAGGAGGGCCTGACCCTCGTCAACGCCGTCCGCACCCATCGCTACTCCTGGCCGGAGGTCCTCGATGTGACGCTCCTGGTGGGCGACCCCTGGCCGCGCATCGACTTCACCGACGGGCGCACCATCGGCGCGATGGGCATCCAGGGCTCGGAGAAGGCGCGCGCCCGCCAGGCCACCGCCGAGCTCGCCGCCCTGATCCGCGAGCGCGGCGAAGCGCGCGAGAAGTGACGATCCCGTAGTGCCCGCGGGCCGCCGCCGACGTAGCCTGAAGGGGTGCTGGGGCGGACAATCAAGGCAACGGACATCGAGTCGCCGGCGAAGCTCATCGAGCTGCTCGACCGGCACGCCTATCTGGCCGACGAGGGGCTGGCCACGGCAGCCTTCCTCGCTCTGCGGATGGGGCGGCCGCTGTTCCTCGAAGGGGAGGCGGGGGTCGGCAAGACCGAGCTGGCCAAGACGCTGGCCGCGCTGCTGGAGGCGCCGCTCATCCGGCTGCAGTGCTACGAGGGGCTCGACGCCGCCCAGGCCCTGTACGACTGGGACTTCGCCCGCCAGCTGCTCCACCTCAAGGCCGCCGAGGCCGCCGGCGTCACCGACGTGGGCCGGCTGGAGGGCGAGATCTACGACCGCCGCTTCCTCATCGCCCGGCCCCTGCTGAAGGCGATCGAGACGCAGCCCAGCGTGCTGCTGGTGGACGAGATCGACCGCGCCGACGACGAGTTCGAGGCGTTCCTGCTCGAGGTGCTCTCCGACTTCACGATCTCCATCCCCGAGCTCGGCACGATCCGCGCCGAGACGCCGCCGGTCGTGGTCGTCACCTCCAACCGCACCCGTGAGGTGCACGACGCGCTCAAGCGGCGCTGCCTCTACCACTGGCTGGAGCATCCGGCGTTCGACCGGGAGGTCGCCATCCTGCTGCGGCGCCTGCCCGGCTGCACCGAGACGCTCGCCACGCAGGTGGCGCGGACGGCCGGGCGGCTGCGGCAGGCGGGCCTGGTCAAGCCGCCGGGCGTGGCCGAGACGCTCGACTGGACCGAGGCGCTGCTGACGCTCGGCGCCAGGGAGCTCGACCCCGGCCTGGCCGCGGCCACGCTCGGGGCGGCGCTGAAATACCGCGAGGACGTCGCCACCGTCATGGGCAACGGGCTGCTCGCAGGGCCGCAGGGTCATGGATGAGCTGGCCGCGACCATGACGGCGTTCGCCAGGACGCTGCGCGCCGCGGGCGTCGGGGCCGACCACGAACGCACCCAGAACCTGCTCAAGGCGCTCGCCCACCTCGACGTGACCGACCCGGGCGAGGTCTACTGGGCCGGGCGGCTGACGTTGTGCGCCACCCCCGACGACCTGCCCCGCTACGACCGCTGCTTCGCCGCCTACTTCGGCGGGCTGCGGGCCGCCTCCGCGCGTACGGCCACCGTGAGCGTCACCCGGCACCTGGCCGCGGACGGCGGCGACGGAGAGGCGGGCGACGACGACGGCACGGCGGCGCCCACGACCGCGAGCCGGATCGAGGTGCTGCGCCACCGCGACGTGGCCCGGCTGACGGAGGCCGAGCGCGAGGAGGTGCACCGGATGCTCGCCATGCTGCGCGCCGGCCGGGCCCGGCGGCGTTCGCGGCGGTTCGAGAGCTCCCACCGGGGCGTGCTCGACCGGCGCCGCACCATCCGCGAGGCGCTCAGGAAGGGCGACGTGGCCCGGCTGCGCCACCGCCGGCACACCACGCGCCCGCGCAGGGTCGTGCTGTTCGTCGACGTCAGCGGCTCGATGGCGCCGTACGCCGAGACGCTGCTGCGGTTCGCGCACGCGCTGGTCACGAGCGAGCCGCGGGCCACCCGCGTCTACTCGGTCGGCACCCGGCTCACCCCGATCACCGCCGAGCTGCGCCACCGCGACCCCGGCACCGCGCTCAACGAGGTGTCCAAGGCCATCCCCGACTGGAGCGGCGGCACCCGGCTCGGCGAGGAGCTGCGCGAGTTCCTCACCCGCTCCAGCGCCAGGGGCGAGATCGCGGTGATCGCCTCCGACGGCTGGGAACGCGGCGACCCCGGACTGCTGGGGGCGCAGATGGCGCGGTTGTCCCGGCAGGCGTACCGCATAATCTGGGTCAATCCTCATAAGGGGTACGCGGACTACCAGCCGCTCACGGGCGGGATGCGGGCCGCTCTGCCGTACCTCGACGACCTGGTGGCCGGGCACAGCCTGGCCGCCTACGAGCAACTCAGCGAAAGGCTCGCCCATGCGTGACGTGCTGCCGGAGATCATGGAGTGGTGGCGGTCCGGTGCCAGGTTCGGACTGGCGACGGTGGTGGGCACGTGGAGCAGCGCGCCCCGGCCGCCCGGCGCGTCCATGGCCGTGCGCGGCGACGAGGTGGTCGGCAGCGTGTCCGGCGGCTGCGTGGAGGGCGCGGTGTTCGAGCTCGCCACCGACCTCGGCGAGCCGGTCCTGCAACGCTACGGCGTCAGCGACGACGACGCCTTCTCCGTGGGCCTCACCTGCGGGGGCATCATCGACATCTTCGTGGAGCCGGTCTCGCGGGAGTCGTTCCCCGAGCTGGGCGAGATCGCCGCGTCGGTGGAGGCGCACGAGCCCGTCGCCGTGGCCACCGTCGTGTCGGGGCCGGGCCGGGTCGGCGCCCGCCGGATCATCTGGCCCGACCGCTCCTCCGGCACGCTCGGCCTGGATCGCCTCGACGACGCCGTGGACGACGACGCCCGCGGCATGCTCGCCCAGGGACTGACCGGCGTGCGCCGCTACGGGCCGCAGGGCGAGCGGCGGCTGGACGACCTGGGGGTGTTCGTGCACTCGTTCGCGCCGCCGCCGCGGATGCTGGTGTTCGGGGCGATCGACTTCGCCGCGGCGGTGGCGCGGGTGGGCAAGTTCCTCGGCTACCACGTCACGGTCTGCGACGCGCGGCCGATCTTCGCCACCGCCAAGCGGTTCCCGGACGCCGACGAGGTCGTGGTCAAGTGGCCGCACGACTACCTCGCCTCCGTCGAGGTGGACGAGCGTACGGTGATCTGCGTGCTCACCCACGACCCGAAGTTCGACGTGCCGCTGCTGGAGGTGGCGCTGCGCACCGGCGCCGGCTACGTGGGCGCCATGGGCTCGCGCCGCACGCATGAGGACCGCCTGGAGCGGCTGCGCGAGGCCGGGCTGACCGACGACGAGCTGGCCCGGCTCCGCTCGCCCATCGGCCTCGACCTCGGCGCCCGCACGCCCGAGGAGACCGCCGTGTCCATCGCCGCCGAGCTGATCCAGTTGCGCTGGGGCGGCTCCGGGCGCCCGCTGTCCACCACGCGGGGCCGCATCCACCACGAGTCGGCGTGAGCGAGGTCGCGGGGCTGCTGCTGGCCGCCGGCCGGGGCTCGCGGCTGGGCCGGCCCAAGGCTCTCGTCGAGTACGCGGGCGAGCGGCTGGTCGACCGGGGCGTGCGCCTGCTGGCCGAGGGCGGCTGCCACCCCGTCGTGGTCGTGCTCGGCGCGGCCGAGGCGCAGGTGGACGGCGCGGTGACCGTGCACAACCCGCGGTGGGCCTCCGGCATGGGCTCGTCGTTGCGCGCGGGCCTCGCCGCGCTGCCGCCGCAGGCCCGGGCGGTGGTGGTGGCGCTGGTCGACCAGCCGCTGATCCGCCCCGAGGCGGTACGCGCGCTGATCGCCTCCGGCGCCGGCCTCGCGGTCGCCACGTACGGCGGCCGGCGCCGCAACCCCGTGCTGATCGGCCGCGAGCACTTCGCCGGGGTGGCCGAGCTGGCCGTGGGGGACGTCGGGGCGCGGCCGTACCTGAAGGCCCATCCCGAGCTGGTCACCGAGGTGGCGTGCGACGCCTACGGCGACCCGGCCGACATCGACACCCCCGCCGACCTGGACCTGCTAGAGGCGGAGTGAGGCGACGGCCGCGCGGTGGTCGCTGCCCGTGGCCGGAGCCACGCCCGCCTTGGTCGCCGTCATGCCGCGGAACAGGATGTGGTCGGGCCGCGTGATCGGGAACGCGGACGGCCACGTGAAGCCGAACCCGTCGCCCGCCGCCCGCTGCGCGTCGACCAGCGGCGGCGTCAGCCCGCGCATGCCGCGGTCGGTGGTGGCGGTGTTGAGGTCGCCGAGCAGCAGGATGCGCTTGCTGCGGTCGGCGTCGATGAGCTTGCGCGCCCGGGCCAGCGTGGCGTCGCGCGAGGTGGTCTGCCCGGGCCTGGCCGAGGCCAGGTGCATGACGTAGACGGTCACCTTGCCCTTGGGGGTGCTGACGACCGCGCGCAGGGCACGGGGCCAGCCCAGGCCGATGTCGAGCGGCCTGGCGTCGCTGATCGGGTAGCGGCTCCACAGGCCGACCGTGCTGACCGGATAGCGGTATTTGAACATCTTGTTGAGTTGCCGGGCCGCCGGGCCGCCGACCGTCAGCTCCTGCGCGGCCAGCAGGTCGAGGTCTTTGGCGATCTGGCGCACGGCCTCGCCCGAGGCGTTGTTGCGCACGCCCACGTTGACCGTGCCGACCGCCAGGTCGCTGGGGCCGCCCGGCGGCGTGGCCAGCAGCGTGGAGCCGAACATCGCGGCCCACACCAGCCCCGGCACCAGGGCGGCGACGGCGGCCACGGTGGAGCGTGCCAGCGCGGCGAGAACGAGCAGCAGCGGGACGGTCAGCCCGACCCAGGGCAGCACGCTCTCCAGGACCGGCGTGAACCCGCCGAACGCGGGGATCAGCGCATGCCCCGCCAGGGCTCCGGCCACCACGGCGGAGACGATGACGACGACCCGACTCAGCACGCGATCTACGCTAGCGGCTGCCGTCCCGGCACGTGGACGCGATAACCTGTCCAGGTCGAAACGGAACAACATTCGGTTCACAGGGAGCCCGGCATGCGGATCGGTATGGCACTCAACTACTCGGGCGGTTTCAAGGAGACGGTCGCCGAGCTGGCCGACTACGAGAAGGCCGGGCTGGACATCGTGTTCGTGGCCGAGGCGTACTCGTTCGACGCGGTCAGCCAGATGGGCTACATCGCGGCCAGGACCGAGCGGCTGCAGATCGCCTCGGGCATCCTGCCCATCTACTCCCGCACGCCGACGCTGCTCGCCATGACGGCCGCGGGCCTCGACTTCGTCTCCGACGGGCGCTTCACGCTCGGCCTCGGCGCCTCGGGGCCGCAGGTGATCGAGGGATTCCACGGGGTGCCGTACACCGCGCCGCTCGGGCGTACCCGGGAGGTCATCGAGATCTGCCGCAAGGTGTGGCGGCGCGAGCGCGTCGAGCACGCCGGCAAGCACTACACCCTGCCGCTCCCGCCCGGCCAGGGCACCGGCCTGGGCAAGCCGCTCAAGCTCATCAACCACCCCGTACGCAGCCGCATCCCGATCGTGGTCGCCGCCATCGGCCCCAAGAACGTCGAGCTGACCGCCGAGCTGGCCGAGGGCTGGGAGCCGATCTTCTACCTGCCCGAGAAGGCCGCCGACGTCTGGGGCCCCTCGCTGGCCGCGGGCCAGGCCAGGCGCGACCCCGAGCTCGGCGAGCTCGACGTGATCGCGCAGGCGACCCTCGCGATCGGTGACGACGTGGCGGGGCTGCGGGAGTTCGGGCGGCCGATGGCGGCCCTGTACATCGGCGGCATGGGCGCCAAGGGCACGAACTTCTACAACGACCTGGCCCGCCGCTACGGCTACGAGAAGGAGGCCGAGCAGATCCAGGACCTCTACCTGGAGGGCAAGAAGGACGAGGCGGCCGCCCTGGTGCCGGCCGAGCTGCTGGAGCGCACGTCGCTGATCGGCAGCGAGGGCTTCGTCCGCGACCGCGTCCAGGCGCTGAAGGAGTCGGGCGTGACCACGCTCAACGTCTCGCCGCTCGGCCGGACCCACGAGGAGCGGGTGCGGCTGATCGCCACGATCAAGGAGATCGCCGGGTAGATCCCGGGAATCGTCCTACCTTCACGGGTGTTGAAGGAGCTCGTGAGGTTCATCCCGGTGTCCGTGCGGCTCGTCGAGCGGTTGCACATCGACCTGTGCCGGTGGCGCGGGTCGCTCTGTCGCTGACCGCTTCCGCACCGACCCCCGACCTCACCTGGGTGTGCCGCGGCATGCCCACGTTCCGAAAGCTTTCTTCGTGAAGAGATTCTCCTTCTCCCTGCAGTTGCTGCTGGGCCTCGTGATCGGCGTCGCGCTCGGCTTCGCCGCCCGGCTCTGGGACGTCGCCTGGCTGACCCAGACCCTCACGCACGTCGGCCAGCTCTTCGTCCAGTTGCTCAAGCTCGCCGTGCCGCCGCTGGTGTTCACCGCCGTGCTGGTGAGCGTGGCCAACCTGCGCAACGTCAACGGCGCGGCCCGCCTGGCGTCCAAGACGCTGATGTGGTTCCTGATCACCGGGGCCGTCTCGGTGGCCTTCGCCATCGGGCTCGGCCTGCTCATCGACCCCGGCCGGGGCGTCACCCTCGACACCGGCACCGCCGCGGCCCCCGAGCGCGCGGGCTCCTGGCTCGGCTTCGTCACCGGCATCGTGCCGACGAACGTCGTCACCGCCTTCACCGAGGTGAACGTCCTGCAGATCGTCTTCCTCGGCGTCGTGCTCGGCGCGGCGGCCCTGGCCGTCGGCGAGAGGGCCGAGCCGTTCCTGAACCTTGCCCGTTCCGTGCTGGAGCTGGTGCAGAAGGCCCTGTGGTGGGTCATCCGGCTGGCCCCGATCGGCACCGCCGGCCTGATCGGCAAGGCCGTGTCCACGTACGGGTGGGACCTGCTGGCGCCGCTGGCCAAGTTCAGCGCCGGCGTGTACATCGGCTGCTTCGTCGTGCTGCTGGCCGTCTACCCGACGCTGCTGGCCGTCTGGGGCAAGGTCAGCCCCGTGCGGTTCTTCCGCAACGCCTGGCCGGCGATCGAGCTGGCGTTCGTCTCGCGCTCGTCGGTCGGCACGCTGCCGCTGACGCAGCGGGTCACGATCCGGCGCAACGGTGTGGACGCCGACTACGCCTCCTTCGCGGTGCCCTTCGGCGCCACCACCAAGATGGACGGCTGCGCCTCGGTCTACCCGGCGCTCGCCGCGATCTTCGTGGCGCAGGTCTTCGGGGTGCCGCTCGGCGTGGGGGACTACCTGCTGATCGCGTTCGTCTCGGTGATCGGCTCGGCCGCGACGGCGGGCCTGACCGGCGCGACCGTCATGTTGACGCTCACCCTGAGCACGCTGGGGCTGCCCCTGGAGGGCGTCGGCCTGCTGCTGGCCATCGACCCGATCCTCGACATGATGCGCACCGCGACCAACGTCACGGGGCAGATGGTGGTGCCGGTCCTGGTGGCGCGCTCCGAGGGGCGTCTGGACACCGCGGTGTTCAACGCGCCGCCGCAGCCGCTCGACGACGCCCCGGCCGCCCCGCGCGTGCCGCAGCCCGCCGCCGCCTGACCCGCCGCCGTACCCACCGCCGGATGAAGGGGAGCCGGTACGCCCGGCTCCCCTTCATCCGTTTGGCATGTCGAGGGCCTGGGGCGGCCGATCCGGGGCGGTGGGGTGCGCAGCGGGCCTATGGTGGGTCGGAAAACTCCTGATATTCGAGTAATTGGCGGGGATATGTCCGACGCGACGCCGTCCTTGGTCGCAGACCGGTACCGACTCGACGAGCGCATCGGCAGCGGGCCGATGGGCGAGGTCTGGCGGGGGTACGACACGCGCGCCGACTGGGTCGTGGCCGTCAAGGTGCTGCGCGCCAGGGCGGCCGGTGCCGCCACCCGGGAGATGCTCAGGCAGCACGCCCAGGCCGTGGCCAGAGTGATCCACCCGAACGTGGCCATGGTGCTGGACGTCGGCGACCACGACGGGGCGCCGTTCCTGGTGATGGAGTTCCTGACCGGGCTCAGCCTCGGCGAGGAGCTGGCCGCGCGCGGGCCGTTGAAGATCGTCGAAGTGTGCGACCTGATCGGGCAGGCGGCGGCCGGGCTCGACGCCGCCCACCGGGCCGGGGTCGTGCACGGCCGGGTCGATCCCGGCAGCTTCCGGCTGGCCGCGAGCGGCGTGCTCAAGGTCGTCGGCTTCGGCATGGACGAGCGCGAGACCGCGCGGGACAGCAGCCGCTACGCGGCCCCCGAACGCGCCGCCGGGCAGGCCGCCCAGGTGCCCGGCGACTTCTACGCCCTCGGCTGCGTCTGCTACGAGCTGCTCTGCGGGCGCCCGCCCTTCGAGGGCACGCCCCAGGGGCCGCCCGCGCCGCCGAGCACGATCAGGCCCGAGGTGCCCGCCGAACTGGACCGGCTGGTGCTGGCCATGCTGGCGGAGGACCCGGCCAGGCGGCCGGCGAGCGGCGAGGTGATCCGGCGGACGCTCGCGGCCATCGCCCGCCCGCGCCCCGCCGCCCCGATGAC
>NZ_POUD01000191.1 GCF_003236395.1 Nonomuraea aridisoli
GTGGTGGGGTCGGTGGGGGTGACCTCGTGGTACTCGTCGTCGGCGGCGTCGTCGTAGCCGTCGGCGCCATCGCCGACGACGAGCCATCCGTGCTGGTCGAGGAGGTCGGCCACGTAGGGGGCGGGCTCGTCGGCGGGGACGCCGGTGTCGATGACGGCGGCGACGCGGTTGGTGGGTTCGAGCTCCGGCGTGCCGTCCTCGTCGCAGGTGGGCGCGGCCTCGGCGATGACCACGAGGTGGGTGCCGGTGACGAGCTCGCCGGTGACGGTGTGCCATGTGCCCTCGTCGGTGATGCGGGCGATGTAGCGGGTTCCGGGCGACGAGAGGAGGATCCAGCCTTCGGCGTCGAGTTCCTTGCGCAGCGACGGCAGGTAGTCCTCCAGGGAGCCGTCGAGGTCGGGGATGTAGCACGTGTCGCCGATCTCCAGGGCGTCGGCGTCGGCGTAGCGGTCGGGAGCGTCGGAGGCGAAGAAGTCGGCCGGGGCGTCGGTCCCGTAGAAGTGAGTCATCCAGACGGGGCCGAAGCCGTCCGCCTGCGCCTTGGAATCGATCTCGAAATGCTTGATCTCGATCTGCCCGGTGTCGGGGTTGGTGCGAGTGTAAAGCCTGGCCTCCATGCCGCTCCTTCGTGGGCGTTTCCGCTGGTCAGCGGGGTTTCGGGTGGTGCGGACGACCAGACTTGCAGAGTCGCTGCGGATCCGCAACGACTTCTGAGGGGAAGATCCACAAAACCCCCGGGAACGTCTCAGAGGGACGCAGAATGCACGGATCACCGACTCACCCACAGACCCCCGAAACCGTCGAAACGCTGTCAGCGACGAGCACAGACGCGCACACGATCACCCACGGGGGGACGCGCTCCCCACCGGGGCGCACTCCCCGGATGCGCTCGCCGAATCGCTAGCGATCAACGCTGCGGGAGCCGGTATCGGGTGCGCTTCCCCGCGCCCTCGCTGACCACTGAGCCCTCTGCGGTGAGCGCAGCCAACGCCCTGCCGATGATGGCAGCAGAGGCTTGCACGCTGAACCGGATTTCCCGAACCCCCATAGGCAGGCCCCCTTGGCCCGCCAGCACACGCACGATGTCGTCCCTCACCCGCTCCAGCTCGGAACGGGCACCCAAGGCGATGTTGGGACGCTTCACGAGCCGGTACCGAGTATTGCGCCCCCGACCCTCCCGCATGAGCAAACCTTCAGCTACCAGCTTGCTCAGAGCACGCCCCAAGGTCGCGTGAGGTCGGCACAACGCGGAGCAGCTCCCCGGCCGCCGTCGACGCCTCTCCCCTGCCCCTCATCGCCTCGAGGACGGCTTCCTTCACATCGTCGAGCTGGGCGCGGCCCGCGAGCCGCATACGCCTCGGCTCTGCCTCGAACAGCGGATGCACCCACAGCCATGCCGGCCCGTGCGTCGGCTTCTCGATCTCCAGCTTGGCCACGATCTGCATCAGCAGAGCGCGCCGATCCAGCACCCCCAACGTTCGCCACTCCTCGACCAGCCCTCGCATGACAGGGACAGCGTCACGCGCTGCCATCTTCGGCTCCTCATCCGCCTCTTCCCCGGGTTCCAAGGCATCCTGCAGCCGATCCCGCTCGGCCAGCAGCTCGTCGCGGACGCGAATGTAAGAGTCCTCGGGCAGCAAGCCTCTGGCGAACTGCATCGTCTGCCGATCCAGGTCCGTGGTGACGCGCGCCAGCTCCTTTCTGAGCCACTCCAGGTTGCTGTCCAACCGCACAGGCTGGGGCGCAACCTCGCACGTCTCCGCCGCAGTCTCGATCTCCGGCGCCCAGGCCGCGAGCACCTGCAGCAGCGCGTCCTCCACAGCTTGCATCGAAGCGAACCGCGACCCGCAGATCTCGTCATCGTGCCGGGCACGCGAACCGCAGATGAAGCCCTTCTGCTGGCGGATCAGGTGCATCCCGCCGCCGCAGTGCCAGCAGCCTATGAACCCGGTGAACTGGTGCATGGAGTGAGACGGCCGCGTCACCTTGGCGTTTCTCAGCTTGAGGAACCGCTTCCACAACTCGTCGCTGATGACGGGCTCGTGCGCTCCGGGCCGAAACACCCTCCGCTGGCAGCGAGACGCGCGATGGCATCTGCACTCCGGATCATGGATGCGCAGCAGCCCTGCGGCGAACCCCAGGTCCATGAGCTGACGGACCGTCTCGGCAGACCACGGTAAGCCGCCCTCCGTGGTGAAGCCGCGCCGGTTGAGCCTCCTGGCCAGCAGGGCGTAATTCTGGTCGCCCACATACGTCTCGTAACATCCAGCAAGCATCTGCGCCGCACCGGATTTCGTGTCGGGCTCATAGCGTTCCTCGCCGTCCGAGGGATCCCGCAACGTCCTCTTCGGATCAAGAGGATGAGGTTGCCGGCCGCGACGCACATACCCGAAGTACTCACCGCCGATCGGCGGCAGACCGCGTGCCAGCCGGTTCTGATACGCCTCCGCCCACTGCTCACCCGCCCTGTCACTCTCGAAGGCGGCAAGCTCCATCAGCATGCCACGAGTGAACTTGCCGACCGCGGTGGTGGCGTCCACCTCTTCCGTGGCCGACACCAGTTCCCCACCCGCCGTCTCCAGACGAGCGAGGTTGAGCTGGTTGCCCATCCGGTTACGGCCGAACCGGGAGTACTTCCACACGAGGATCGCCTTGGCCGCGCCCTTCTCCACCTGAGAGATGGCCGCCATGATCGTCCGTTGGAAGTTCCTCCCGGAAACGTCGAGATCTTCGATCCAGCCGCCGTGCGGCCAGGCGCCCGGCGGGATGTAGTAACCCCGCCGGGCCGCTAACGCCTCAATGGCGTCACGCTGGATGGCCGGCGAGATCTTCTCTTCCAGCATCATCGACACTCTCACGTACGCGATGGCTGGGATCAACGTGGCGCGGTCCTCGATCACGCTTCGGAGTTATAGCAACGACAAGGGTGGGGACCAGCACCAGGGTCAGGATCGTGGAGGAGATCAGGCCGCCGATCACCACGATCGCCAGCGGCTGGGAGATGAACCCGCCGTGCCCGGTCACGCCCAGCGCCATCGGCGTCAGCGCGCAGATCGTGGCGATCGCCGTCATCAGGATCGGCCGCAGCCGTTGCCGGCCGCCCTCGATCACCGCCTCGATCACGCCCATGCCCTGGTCGCGGTACTGGTTGATGAGGTCGATCAGCACGATCGCGTTCGTCACCACGATGCCGATCAGCATCAGCATGCCGATCAGCGCCGGCACGCCCAGCGCGGTGTCGGTGAGCACCAGCAGCCCGATCGCGCCGGTCGCCGCGAACGGGATCGACACCAGCAGGGTCACCGGCTGCACGAGGCTGTGGAAGGTCGCCACCATGATGAGGAACACGATCGCGATCGCCGCCAGCATCGCCAGGCCGAGGTCCGCGAACGCCTCCTCCTGGTCGGCCGACACACCGCCGATCTCGTAGGAGGCGCCGGCGCCCAGCGACAGCGCGTCCAGCTTCTCGCGCAGCTGCTGCGTCACCGCGCCCAGGTCGGCGGCGTCCGCCTTGGCCGACACCGTCGCCGAACGCTCACCGTCGATCCGCGTCACCTGCGTCGGGCCGTCCACCTGGCGCACGTCCGCCACCGACGACAGCGTCACCAGACCGCCGGCCGTGGGCAGCTTCATGTCCTCGATCGCCTCGAGGTCGTCCGGCGCGTCCGCGCCGCGCAGCACCAGATCGCTCGACCGGCCGTCCAGCGTCATCTGGCCCAGCGGGGCGCCGCGGAAGGCCTGCGCGACCGCCTGGCCGACCTGCGCCTCCGACAGCCCGCGCGCGGCGGCCTTCTGCCGATCGACCACGACCTCCACGCGCGGCGCGCTGGTCTCCAGGTTGGACGACAGGTCGCGCAGCTCCGGCACGTCGCGCATCGCGGACTCGACCGCGTCGGTGGCCTCGCGCAGCGCCTCGGTCTCCGGCGCCTGCACGATCACGTCGATGGTGTCCGCGGCGAACCCGGCGCCGCCGGCCCCGCCCACGGTCACCTCGCCGGCCCCGGACAGGTCCCCGACCCGTTCGCGCAGCTCCTGCTCGGCCTGGACGGCGTCGGCGTCCGCCTTGAGGGTCACCGAGAACGACGCCCGGTCGGAGCTGCCGCCGCCCCCGCCCTGCAGGGCGTTGCCGCCGCCGACGTTCACCTGGTACGTCTCGACGCTGTCCAGGTCGGCCAGCACGTCCTCGACCTTCTTGGCGGCCTTGTCGGTGGTCTCCAGATCGGTGCCGACCGGCATGCGCTGCGTCAGCGACAGCGTGTTCTGCCCGGCGGCGTCCAGGAAGTTGGTCTGCAGGCTGCCCGCGATGCCCATCGTGGCGACGAACACCGCCACCCCGATCAGCACCGTCACCAGCTTGAACCGCGTGGCGAACCGCAGCACCGGCAGGTACGCCCGCTGCAGCGGCGAGCGCCGTTCCTTGGCCTCGGCCTCCTCGCGCCGGCGCCGCGCCTCCTCCGGCGTCAGCACCGGCGCCTTCAGGAACCAGAACGCCAGCACCGGCACCACCGTCAGCGACACCACCAGCGAGGCCAGCAGCGCCACCGTCACCGTGATGGCGAACGGGCTGAACAGCTCGCCCACCATGCCGCCCACCAGCGCGATCGGCAGGAACACCGCCACCGTCGTCAGCGTCGACGCGGTCACCGCGCCCGACACCTCCCGCACGGCGGTCAGGATCGCCTGCATCTTGGCCTCGCCGTATTCCAGATGCCGTTTGATGTTCTCCAGCACCACGATCGAGTCGTCCACGACGCGGCCCACGGCGATCGTCAGCGCGCCCAGCGTCAACATGTTGAGCGAGTAGTCGCCCGCCCACAGCACGATCAGCGCGATCACCACCGACAGGGGGATCGACACCGCCGTCACCAGCGTCGACCGCACCGACAGCAGGAACACCAGGATGACCAGGACCGCGAACACCAGGCCCAGCACGCCCTCGGTGGTCAGGCTCTCGATCGACTGCTCCACGTACGGCGCCTGGTCGAACACCACCGACACCGCCGTGTCCGAGGAGTCGCCCAGCGTCTTGGTCAGGTCGGGCAGCTTCTCGCGGATCTCGTGCGAGATCGCCACCGCGTTGCCGTCGGGCACCATCGTCACCGACACGCCGAGGCTCGTCGTGCCGTCCGTACGGGTGATCGTCGTCGGATCGGCCAGCCCGCGGGTGATCGTCGCGACGTCACCCAGCTTGACCGGCTTCGGGGCCCGCGGCGCGGCCTGCCCCGGCACGGGCTGACCCGGCTGACCCGGCTGGCCTGCCTGCGCCTGACCGGCCTGAGGCTGGCCCGGCTGGCCGGTCTGCGGGCGGGCCTGCTGCGGCACGGCCGCCTGCGGGGCGGGCGTCAGGTACAGGTTCTTCAGCTTGCTCAGGGTGTCGACCCGCGCGCCGACCTGCACCGTCAGCGACTTCTCGGCCGAGATCAGCGTGCCCGCCGGCACCGGCGTGCCGTTGGCCCGCAGCACCTCCGGGATCTGCGCCGCCGACACCCCCGCCAGCGCCATCTTCCCCGCGTCCGGCTCGATCGTGACGACCTCGTCGCGGGTGCCCGTGACCGACGCCTCCCGCACGCCCTCCACGCTCTGCAGCTCCGGCACCACGATCTGGCGCAGCTTGTCGGCCATGGCCCGCTCGTCGCCGCCGTCGCCCACCGCCAGCACCATCACCGGGAGGTCGTCGGTGCTGCCCGCCACCACCTGCGGGTCGACCCCGTCCGGCAGCTGCAGCCGGCCGACGGCCTGCTGCATCTCGTTCAGCGCGGCGTCGATGTCGGTGCCGTACTCGAAGGCCACCTGGATCTGAGCCATGCCCTCACGCGAGGTCGAGGTCATCTGCTCCATGCCGTCGAGACCCTGGAAGGAGTCCTCGATAGGCTCGGTGACCTGCTCCTCCACGATCTCGGGCGAGGCCCCGAGATACGGGGCGATCACGAAAGCGCCGGGAAACGACAACGACGGCAGCAACTGCTGCTTCAGCTGCGGGATCGTGAACGCGCCGAACGCGCTGAGCACCACCGCCAACAAGATCACAAGGCTGCGGTTGACCAGGCTCAACCGGGCAAGTGCGGTCATAGGCCCCCTCCAAGGTTCGCCCAAGACTAACACTTCGCCTAATACGAATATTTAGACGCCTCAAGACATCCTGATAACCTTCTCAGGAAGCGAGAGGTGAGCGTGAACGACGAACGCGAAGACCTGATCCGCCGGATCACCGAGACCCAGCGGGATCTGGGGCGGCTGCTGGCCCGGCACCCGTCTCCCCTGTTCCGCTCCCACCTCACCATGAGGCAGCTCAAGGTCCTCATGATCCTGGCGGTGAACGGCTCCGCCTCCGGACAGGACCTCGCCCACGGGCTCGGCGTGGGGCTCGGCACCGTCACCGGCATCGTCGACCGCCTGGTCACCCAGGGCCTCGTCCGCCGGCACGAGGACCCGCACGACCGCCGCGTGCGCCGCGTCGAGCTCACGCCGGACGGCGTCGCCCTCATGGAGGAGATCAACGACACCGGCATCGAGCACTACCGCCGCATCATGGACCACCTCGACACCGAGACCCTGCGCGCCCTCGACCACGTCACCCGCACCGTGCGGGCCGTGGCCGAGGACCTCGCCCAGGCGGATTCCCCCTCGCTGAAGGGTTCCTGAACACCGGGACGATGATCATCGTCCCGGTCCGGCGCCTTTACATTGTAGATTTATTAACCGAGGCGGGACAGCACCGGCGGCAGCTCGCCCTCGTGGACCACCGTCAGCCGCCGCGTCGCCCGCGTCACCGCCACGTACAGGTCACGGCCGCCCTGCGCCGACTGGGCCAGGATGCCCGCCGGGTCCACCACCACGACCGCGTCGAACTCCAGCCCCTTGGCCTGCGTCACCGTCAGCACCACCACCGGCGCGTCCAGGTCGCCGTCCGGGAACAGCCGGGCCACCTCCGCGCGGCGCGCGTCCGGCGTCACCACCCCGAGCCGGCCCTCGCCGATCTCCGCCAGCTCCCGCGCCACCAGCTCCGGCAGCCCGGACACCGGCAGGCGCACCGCCCGCGGCTCCGCCTCGCCGTCGCGCACCGACACCGGGGGCTCCTGCTCCGGCGCGAACGCGCGCAGCACGTCGGCCGCCACCCGCATGATCTCCGCCGGGGTGCGGTAGTTGACCAGCAGCCGCTCCTCCCGCCAGCGCCCCTCCAGGTACGGGTCCAGCACCTCCCCCCACGAGCGCGCGCCCGCCGCCGAGCCCGTCTGCGCCAGGTCGCCCACCACGGTCAGCGACTTGGCCGGCACCCGGCGCATCACCATCCGCCACGCCATCGGCGACAACTCCTGCGCCTCGTCCACGATCACGTGCCCGTACGCCCACGTGCGGTCGGCCGCCGCCGGTCGGCCGTGGTCAGCCCGGCGCCGTCGTCGGCGTGCCGATCGGCCAGCACGTCGGCCCGTTCGAAGACGCCCTGCTCGGCCACGCCCGTCGAGGTCAGCACCTCACGCGCGTACAGCTCCCGCTCGGCCTGCTCCTCCCCCGCCAGCCGGGCGGCCACCCGGCGCGCCGAGTCGTCCTCGCCGAGCAGCTCGGCCGCCTCGTCCAGCAGCGGCACGTCGCCCACCGTCCAGGGGGCGTCCACCGGGCGCACCAGCTCACGCCAGGCCAGCCCCGGCGGCGCCACCGCGGCGAGCGTCCGCGGCGAGGCCAGCAGTTCCGAGACCAGCCGCTGCGGCGTCAGCTCCGGCCACAACCCGTCGACCGCGCGCCGCACCTCCGGCTCCTCCCACAGCCGCCGCGAGGCCAGCTCGATGTCCAGATCGTCGAGGTCGCCCTCCAGGTCGAGCGGCTCGGTCAGCTCGGGGTCGTCCACCTCCAGCTCCTCGATGTGCAGCGACTCCTCCAGCGCCCGCGCCTCGGCCCTGGCCAGCTCCTTGAGGATCTCGGTGACGTACAGCTTGCGGGCCATGTTGTGCGGCAGCCGCACCGCCCGCGCCCGCTCGCGCAGCCGCGCGCACGTCTCGTGCGGCACCCGCAGCCGCAGCCCGTCCAGCTCCACGACGAGCTCGCCGTCGGGCACCCGCTGGCGCTCCCGCACCGCCCCGGCGACCACCTCGGACATCCGCGGGTCGCCCTTGACCATCGCCGCGGCCGGGGCGTCCTCCGCCACCGCCCGCACCCCCGGGAACATCTCGCCCACCGTGGTCATCACCACCTGCGTCTCGCCCAGCGCCGGCAGCACCTGGCCGATGTAGCGCAGGAACATCGCGTTGGGCCCCACCACCAGCACGCCGCGCCGCTCCAGCGTGTCGCGGTGGGTGTAGAGCAGGTACGCCGCCCGGTGCAGCGCCGCCACCGTCTTGCCGGTGCCCGGCCCGCCCTGCACCACCAGCGCGCCCTGCAGCGAGGAGCGGATCACCCGGTCCTGCTCGGTCTGGATGGTGGCCACCACGTCGCCCATCCGCCCCGTACGGCCCCGGCGCAGCGCCGCCAGCAGCGCGGCCTCGCCCACCAGCGAGCGCCGGTCGCCCTCGCTCATCCCGTCGAGGTCGAACACCTCGTCGTCGATGCCGACCACGCGCCGGTCCTTCAGGTGCAGATGGCGGCGGCGCACCAGCCCGCCCGGGTCGGTCGCCGTGGCCACGTAGAACGGCCGCGCCGCCGGCGCCCGCCAGTCGATCAGCACCGACTCGTGGTGCTCGTCGCGCAGCCCGATCCGGCCGATGTAGACGCTCGGCCCGGAGGCGTGGTCGATGCGGCCGAAGCACAGCCCCCGCTCGACCGCGTTGAGCTGCGCCAGCCGCCGCGCCTGCTCGCCCGCCGACACCTCGCGCTCGACCCGCGCCTGGCGGCTCGCCACCGTGGCCCCGCCGGCGTAGACCTGGCGCAGGGAGCGCTCGGCCCGCTCCCGCGCGGCGTCGAGCAGGTCGTAGAGCGACGACACGGTGCGCTGCTCGCTGTCAAGGGCTTCCGCGAGACCATCTTGCCGATTAGCCATTCCGTGGTATACTCCTAACGAGGAGGTCTGTGAAGGCCGCCTCACGATGAGGGCGTTCGAGAGTACTCCCCTCCTGCCCTCGCGCGCAAACCCCCGCGTCAGGACCGCCAGGTCAGGAATCCGGCGTCAGTTCACGTCATCGGGCGGCGGGGCGGTCGAGCGGCGGGGCACCAGCGCCGGCGTCACCAAGAATCGCACCGCGGTCGTCCTGCCCTCCACGCGTTCCAGCAGCAGCCGGCCCGCCGTGCGGCCCATCACGGCGCCGTCCTGGTCGACGCTGGTGAGCGAGATCTGCGACAACGCCGCGAGACGCGTGTTGTCGTAGCCGGCCGGCGACACGTCCGCTGGCACCGCGAGGCCCGCCTCGTGCAGCGCCCTCAGCGCGCCGAACGCCGCCTGGTCGGCGCCCGCGAAGATCGCGGTCGGGCACGGCGACCGGGCCGGCAGCTCACGCGCCCCCTCGTGGCCGCCCTCCTCGCTGCAGGAGGTCATCGCCACCGCGACCTCTTCCTCCAGGCCGTGCTCGCGCATCACCCGCGCGTACGTGGCCGCCCTGATCTCGCGCCCCACGGCGCGCCGGCCGATGTGCGCGACGCGGCGGTGACCGAGGCCGATCAGATGACGCACCACGAGCTCGGCGCCGACCTCGTCGTCGTCGAGCACCGTGTCGTAACGCGCCGACTTCTCGTGCAGGCCCAGCACCACCGACGGGACCTGGCCCGCCACCTCCTCCAGCCGGGCCCGCGCCACCCGCGGCGCCACCATGAGCAGGCCATCGACCTGCCGGTCCACCAGCGCGTCGATCGCCCGCGACTCGGCCTTGGCGTCCGGCCCGCCGGTCACGATGATCGCCTGGTAATCGGTGGCGGCGAGCTGCTCGTACAGGCCGTCGAGGATGTCGGGGAAGAACGGGTTGCGCAGGTCGGGGAGCAACACCCCGATCGTGTACGTGCGCCCGCGCATCCCGCGGGCCGCCGCGCGCGGCCGGTAGCCGAGCTCGTCGATCGCCGCCCTGACCCGGTCGCGCGTCGCGGGGCTGACGCCGTAGGCGCTGCGCAACACCTTCGACACCGCCGTGGTGGAGACCCCCGCCTGGCGCGCCACGTCGGCGATCGTCACGCGCCGCCGCTGCCGCGTGCTCATCGCCCCTGCCTCTCCGGGAGAACGCGCTCGGACCGGCGCGAACGCGTGGGTAACGTTACCCAAATCGGCATGGCAGAACACCGCACAAGGGCTGGATCACGGTTGGGAATCGTTCCCCATTCCTAGCCTTGACGGGTCAGTACGGCAACACTTACGTTAACTAGCACCGGGGGCTCTTAAAACGTTTCAACCGGACCCGGAGGGGTGTCGTGAAGACCTCTCATCGCATGCTCGCGGCGGCGCTGGCCGTCGCCACGACCACCGCCCTGACCTCCTGCGGATCCGGCTCCGAGCCGGCCGCGGACGGCACCACGATGCTGTCCTTCCTCGTCGACAACAGCCCTGCCTCCCTCGACACGGCCAAGGCGCTGACGGACGCGTTCATGCAGGCCAACCCCGACATCACCATCGAGACGGAGACGCGGCCCGGCGGCAGCGAGGGCGACAACATCGTCAAGACCCGCCTCTCAACGGGCGACATGTCGGATGTGTTCTGGTACAACTCCGGCTCGCTCCTCCAGGCGCTCAACCCCGCCCAGACCCTGGTCGACCTCACCGGCGACCCCGTGCTCGCCAACGTGCAGGAGGACTTCCTGACCGTCGTCTCCCAGGGCGGCAAGGCGTACGGCGTCCCGGCCGGCAGCGCCATGGGCGGCGGCATCCTCTACAACCGCAAGGTCTACGAGCAGCTCGGCCTGCAACCGCCCAAGACCTGGGCGGAGTTCATGGCCAACAACGACAAGATCAAGGCGGCCGGGATCGCCCCCGTCATCGCCACGTTCAGGGAGACCTGGACCTCGCAGCTGTTCGTGCTCGGCGACTTCTACAACGTCCAGGCCGCAGCGCCGACCTTCGCCCAGGACTACACCGCGAACAAGGCCAAGTTCGCCACCACGCCCGCGGCCAGGGCCGGGTTCGAGCACCTCGCCGAGGTGCACGCCAAGGGCCACCTGAACGAGGGCTTCGGCTCGGCCACCGTCGACCAGGGCATGAAACTGCTGGTCGAGGGGAAGGGCGCGCACTACCCGATGCTCAGCGCCCAGCTGCCGCCGATGGTGAGCGAGACGCCGCAGGCTGCCACCGACATCGGCTTCTTCGGCATCCCCGGCACCGACGCGGCCAAGCGCGGCGCGACGATCTGGGAGCCGGGGGCGCTCTACATCCCCAAGAACACCGAGAACCTGGAGGCCGCCAAGAAGTTCCTGGCCTTCGTCGCCACCCCGGCCGCCGCCGACGCCATCACCAAGGTCGTCCAGCCGGCGGGGCCGTACCGGATCAAGGGCGCCACGCTGCCCGATGACGCCATCCAGGCCGCCAAGGACCTGCAGGCCTACATCGATGACGGCGCCACCGCGCCCGCCCTGGAGTTCCTCTCCCCCGTCAAGGGGCCGTCGCTGGAGCAGATCACCGTCGCCGTCGGCTCGGGCCTGACGCCGCCCGCCGAGGCCGCCGCCCAGTACGACCAGGACGTCGAGAAGCAGGCCAGGCAGCTGGGGCTCGCGGGGTGGTGACCCGGCAGGACGCCGGGCCCCGCACGGGGCCCGGCCGCGCACCCGATCGCCGGCGCGACCGCACCGCGCGCGGACGGCAGCGCTCGGCCTACCCGTACGTCCTGTACCTGCCGGCCGCGATCGTCTACGTGGTGATCTTCGCCGTGCCGACGGTGATGGCGTTCTACTTCGCCCTGACCCGCTGGACGTTGTTCGACAGCGAGTTCGTCGGCCTGCAGAACTTCCGCGACTTCTTCGCCGAGCAGAACCTGCGCATCGGCTTCACCAACACCCTCATCTACGCGGTCGTCACCAGCGGCCTGAAGGTGGTGCTGGGGCTGCTGCTCGGCGTGCTGCTCACCTCGAGGCTGCGGCTGCGCGGGTTCCTGCGCTCGGTCGTCTTCTTCCCCGTGCTGGTCTCCACCGTGGCGGTCGGCTTCACCTTCACCGCGCTGCTGCGGCCCGACACGGGGCTGGTCAACCGGGCGCTCGCGCTGGTCGGCGTCGACGGGCCCGACTGGCTCGGCGACGCCACCACCGCGCTGCTGTCGGTGGCCATCGTGGACGTGTGGAAGGGCGTCGGCATCGCCACCGTGATCTACATCGCCGGCATCCTGTCCATCCCACAGGAGTACTACCAGGCCGTCGCCGTCGACGGGGGCGGCGCCTGGCACCGCTTCCGGCACGTGACCATGCCGCTGAGCTGGCCGGCCACCTACTCGGTGATCATCCTGTCGTTCATCGGCGGCCTGCGGTCGTTCGACCTCATCTGGACGATGACCCGCGGCGGGCCCGGCTTCACCAGCGACACCATCGCCTCGATCATCTACAAGCAGTACCAGGCCGGCTTCTTCGGGCTGTCCACCGCCGGCAACGTCATCCTGTTCGTCGTCGTCACGGCCATCGTCGTCCCGCTCAACTGGTTCCTCGGCAGGAGGCAGGCAACGCCATGAGAGCCTTGCGCAGGACCGGCGGCGAGCTGGTCGCCCTCGTCGTGGCCACCGTGGTCTTCCTGGTGCCGTTCTCGTTCATGCTGCTGACCGCGGTCAAGGACGAGTCGCAGGCGCAGGACCTCGACTTCGCCTGGCCGACCAGCTGGCCGATCGTGGAGAACTTCACGGCCGTCATCCAGGCGCGCGACTACGTGCTGCTGCGCGCGTACGTCAACTCCACGATCCTCACCGTCGGCTCGGTCGCGCTGATCGTCGTCTTCGGCGCCATGGCCGCGTTCGTGCTGCAGCGGCGCGCCGGCCGGGTCGGGACGCTGGCCGACTTCCTGGTGCTGTCGGGTCTGATCATCCCGCCGGCGATCGTGCCCACGATCTGGCTGCTGCAGGCGCTCGGCCTGTTCAAGACCATGCCGGGGCTGATCCTGGTCGAGGTGGCCTTCAACCTGTCGTACGCGGTGCTGCTGTTCCGGGCGTTCATCGCGGCCATCCCGCGCGAGCTGGACGAGGCCGCCATGATCGACGGGTGCAGCGGGCTGCGGCTGTTCTTCCGGGTGATCTTCCCGCTGCTGCGGCCGGTCACCATCACCGTCATCCTGACCAGCTCGGTCACCGTCTTCAACGACTTCGTCAACCCGCTGTACTTCCTGCCCGGCGACGACAACGCCACCGTGCAGGTCACCCTCTACAACTTCCAGAGCCAGTACAGCACCCAGTGGAACCTGCTGTTCATGGACATCGTCCTGATCACGATCCCGCCGCTGGTGCTGTTCGTCTTCTTCAACCGCAAGATCGTCGCCGGCATGACCGCCGGAGCAATCAAGGGATGACATGACGCTTCTCACCGTCGAACCGGTCACCTTCGAACACCACCGCGACGCGCTCGGCATCGGCGAACCCGAGCCGCGGCTGTCATGGGTCGTCAGCGCCGGCCCGCCCGGCTGGCGGCAGGCCGCCTACGAGATCGAGCTCAGCGACGGCACCGCCACCGGGCGCGTCGAGTCCGGCGAGTCCGTGCTCGTCGCCTGGCCGGGAACGCCGCTGGCGGCGCGGGAGCGGCGCGGGGCGCGGGTGCGGGTGCACGGCGCCGACGGCTCGGTCAGCGACTGGAGCCCCTGGTCGTGGGCCGAGGCCGGCATCCTGGAGCCGTCCGGGTGGCGGGCCCGGGCCGCCGCGCCGCCGGTGGAGCTGCTCGGGCCGCCCGACGGCCCGGCGCTGCTGCTGCGGCGCGAGTTCACCCTGCGGGGCCCGGTCGTCTCCGCCCGTCTGTACGTCACCGCGCACGGCGTGCACGAGACCGAGATCAACGGCCGGGTCGTCGGCGACGAGGTGCTCGCGCCCGGCTGGACGAGCTACCACCACCGCCTGCGCTACCGCACCCACGACGTGACGGCCCTGCTGCGCGAGGGCGGCAACGCCATCGGCGCCACCCTCGCCGACGGCTGGTGGCGCGGCCGGCTCGGCTTCAACGGCGGCGTCACCGGCGTCTACGGCGACCGTACGGCGCTGATCGCGCAGCTGGAGGTCACCTACGCCGACGGCGGCACCGACGTGATCGTCACCGACGGCGACTGGCGCTGCGCCCGCGGCCCGGTCACGGCCGCGAGCCTGTACGACGGCGAGAAGCACGACGCCCGGCTGCTGCCCGCCGGCTGGTCCCAGACGGGTTTCGACGACACCGGGTGGCATCCCGCCGACGTGCTCGACCACGACCCTGCCCTGCTGGTCGCCCCCACGGGGCCGCCGGTGCGGCGGGTGGAGACGCTCGAGCCCGTGGAGGTGCTGACCGGCCCCGGCGGCGAGACCATCGTCGACTTCGGCCAGAACATCGCCGGCCGCCTGCGCATCCGCGTCCAGGGCCCCGCCGGGCGGACCGTCACGCTGCGCCACGCCGAGGTGCTCGAGGACGGCGCCCTGGCCCTGCGGCCGCTGCGCCGGGCCGACGCCCTCGACCGGTACACGCTGCGCGGCGACGCCGAGCCCGAGGAGTGGGAGCCGCGCTTCACCCTGCACGGCTTCCGCTACGCCGAGATCACCGGCTGGCCCGGCCCGTTCGACCCTGCCGACGTGCGGGCGGTCGTCTGCCACACCGACATGGCCCCCACCGGCACGTTCACCAGCTCCGACCCGCTGCTCAACCGCCTGCACGACAACGCCGTGTGGAGCATGCGCGGCAACTTCGCCGACGTGCCCACCGACTGCCCGCAGCGCGACGAGCGGCTCGGCTGGACGGGCGACATCCAGGTCTTCGCCCCCACCGCGTCCTTCCTGTACGACTGCGCCGGCCCGCTGGCGTCCTGGCTGGCCGACCTGTCGGCCGAGCAGGCCGCGTACGGCACCGTGCCGTTCTACGTGCCGTGGGTCGGCATCCTCGACCGCGACCCCGTGCCGGCCGCCGCGTGGGGCGACGCCGCGGTGATCGTGCCGTGGGTGCTCTACCAGCGTTTCGGCGACCCCGGGATCCTGCGGGCGCAGTACGCCTCCATGACCGCCTGGGTGGACGAGATCGCGGCGCTCGCCGGCGAGTCGCATCTGTGGGACACCGGTTTCCAGTTCGGTGACTGGCTCGACCCGGCCGCGCCGCCGGACCGGCCGGGCAAGGCGCGCACGGATCCGGCGCTCGTCGCCACGGCCTACCACGCCTGGACCGCGCACCTCGTCTCCGAGGCCGCGCGCGTGCTGGGCCGCGACGACGACGCCGAGCGGTACGCGGCGCTCGCCTCGGCGGTGCGGGAGGCGTTCCGGGGCGAGTTCGTCACGCCGTCGGGGCGGTTGGCCTGCGACACCCAGACCGCCTACGCCCTGGCGCTGGAGTTCGGCCTGCTGGACAAGCCGGAGCAGCGCGAGCGGGCTGGGCGCCGGCTGGCCGAGCTGGTCGCCCACGACGACCACCGCATCGGCACCGGCTTCGTCGGCACCCCGCTCGTCATGGACGCGCTGGCCGGGGCGGGCGCGTACGACACCGCCTACCGGCTGCTGCTGCAGCGCGAGTGCCCGTCGTGGCTGTACCCGGTCACCATGGGGGCGACCACCATCTGGGAACGCTGGGACAGCCTGCTGCCGGACGGCGGCGTCAACCCGGGCGAGATGACGTCGTTCAACCACTACGCGCTCGGCGCGGTCGCCGACTTCCTGCACCGCACCGTCGCCGGGCTGGCCCCGGCCGCGCCCGGCTACCGCCGGCTGCGCATCGCGCCCCGGCCCGGGGGCGACCTCACGCACGCCTCGGCCGAGCTGCGCACGCCGTACGGGACGGCGTCGGTGGCGTGGAGCCGTTCCGGGGACACCTTCACCCTCACCGCCACCGTCCCGCCGGGGACGGTGGCCGAGGTGGACCTGCCGTTCTCCGGCGGGCCCGCCACGGAGGTCGGCTCCGGCACCCACACCTTCACCGTGCCGATCTAGCCGCCGCCGGTGGGTGCTACGTTGGCGGGCCATGTCGGAGTATCTGTCTGAACTGTTCTCCCTGAGGGGCCGGCGCGCCCTGGTGACCGGGGGCAGCTCCGGCATCGGCTACGCCATGGCCGAGGCGATCGGCCGGGCCGGCGCCGGGGTCGTGCTGGTCGCCCGCCGGCCGGCCGCGCTCGACGAGGCGGTGGCCCGGCTGCGCGGGCACGGCGTCACCGCCTCGTGGATCAGCGCCGACCTCGGCGTGCGCGACGACGTCCGGCGGGTGTGCGAGACGGCCGGCGAGGTGGACATCCTGGTCAACGACGCCGGCAACAACATCCGCAAGCCGATGGCCCAGCTCACCGCCGACGACTACGAGCGCACGCTGGCGGTGAACCTGACGGCGCCGTACCTGCTGGGGCGGCACCACGGGCCCCGGATGGCGGCGCGCGGGTGGGGCCGCATCATCAACGTCGGCTCGCAGCAGTCGATCAGCGCGTTCGGCGACAGCGGCGCCTACGGCGTCGCCAAGGCGGCCGTCGCCGGGCTGACCCGGTCGCAGGCCGAGGCGTGGTCGGCCCGTGGGGTGTGCGTCAACACGATCATGCCCGGGTTCGTGCTCACGCCGCTGACCGCGCCCGCGCAGGCCGTGCCCGGCCGGGTCGAGGCGATGGCCGCCCGGCACATGACCAAGCGCAACGGCGTGCCGGAGGATTTCGCGGGCGCTGCGGTGTTCCTGGCGAGCGACGCGTCGGCGTTCGTCACCGGGCAGATGCTCTTCGTGGACGGCGGCTTCTCCGTCCACTAGCCGCGAGCCGATGCCTTTACATTGTAGATTCACTCGGGGCCGCGATTTATTGCACGTCATGTCTAGGTATCGCATGTCGGACAAAACAGAATTAACCGTATATATGCGGTCATAACGTGTCTTTATGGACGACAATCAGCTTGGGGACTTTCTTCGCGCCCACCGCGAAGCGGTACATGCTGAGGACGTCGGGCTGAGACCACTGGGCCGCCGCGGCAGACGCGGGCTGCGGCGGGTGGAGGTGGCCAGGCTGGCCTCCGTCAGCACCGACTACTACTCCCGGCTGGAGCAGGGCAGGCACCGCAACCCGTCGCGCCCCGGGCGGTCGCCTCGGTGATGGGCTGCACCCTGCACCCGGTGGAGGCCATCCGGGCACGGATACGCCAGATCGGCGGCCGCACCCTGAACCTGCGGGTGCCGGTGCCGCCGGGCGACGACGAGATCGCCCGGCTCGCCCGCGCGCTCAACGAGATGCTCTCCCGTGTGGAGCGCGCCGTCACCCAGCAGCGCCGGTTCGCCTACGACGCCGCCCACGAGCTGCGCGGGCCCATCGCCGGACTGCGGGCGATCCTGGAGGACGCGCTCGCGGAGCCCGGCGCGGGCGATCCGGTCCTGACGTACCGCAGGGCGCTGTCGTCCGCCGACCGGCTGGAGGCGATCGTCGACGACCTGCTCGTGCTCGCCCAGCTCAGGAGAGGTGACCCGGTGCCGCCCGAGCACCTGGACCTGGGCGCCCTGGCGAGCCAGGTGGCCGCGGCACGCGCGGACCCACGTCGAGCTCACCGTCGCCCACGCCGGCGGCCAGGCGGTGCTGAGCGTGACCGACGACGGGACCGGCATCGCGCCGCAGGACCGCGAGCGCGTCTTCGAGCGCTTCACCCGCCTGCCGGAGGCACGCCGCCGCGACCCCTCCGGCAGCGGGCTCGGCCTGGCGATCTCGCGGGAGATCGCCGAAGCGCACCGGGGGACGCTGCGGGTCGAGGACTCCCCTGCGGGGGCCCGGTTCGTCCTCCGGCTGCCGCGCGCCGTGGCGGCACCCTGCGGGAACGTGCGGCGGCGCAGCGAGGCGTGCTGATCCCGCTCTTCATCCGCTTCTCAGAAAGGAGGC
The DNA here is from genome assembly GCF_003236395.1 of Nonomuraea aridisoli. Taxonomy (GTDB): domain Bacteria; phylum Actinomycetota; class Actinomycetes; order Streptosporangiales; family Streptosporangiaceae; genus Nonomuraea; species Nonomuraea aridisoli. The sequence continues at coordinate 17,855 of NZ_POUD01000191.1, forward strand.
TTACCGTGGAGCTTCGTGCTGGTTCGTGAGAAGGCGGAGACGGCGGCGCCCGTACGGGGCCGCCGGGTGTGGCGGGCGCGGGTGGCCACGGGGGTGGCCGTGCTGTTCGCGGCGGGGACCGCCTGTCCCTTATACACAT